>JBBRGS010000293.1:0-3994 GCA_038240635.1 Armatimonadota bacterium | reverse complement strand
CCGCGCCGTCATCGCCGAAAAGCGGCTCGATCCCGCCGAAGTGGAGCGCGTCGCCGGGGAAGCCGCCCTCACCGTCCCCGGCATCCTGCGGTACTTTACGCGGACGCAGCTGACCTCCGGCTCGCTGGGGCCGAGCGTCTGGGCCGCGAAGTACGAGAAAGCCTTCCTCGCCGAGCGGTGCGGCGACCTGCTGCTGATGACGAAGCCCTTCTACTTCTGGGGATCGTACGGCGAGAAGGACGCCGGAAGCACCCACGGCTCGCCCTGGGGCTACGACAGCCACGTGCCGCTCCTCCTCTCCGGGCCGGGGGTGCAGCGCGGGACGCATAACGGCTTCGTGGATATGGCCGACCTGGCGCCAACGCTGGCACACCTCATGGGCGTCTCGGCCCCGGCCGGCAGCGAAGGCCGCGTGTTACCTGTGGACTATTGAATCTCCGAACCTCCGGGCGATTGAAATCGCTGCAACAACCACACAAAGTCGGCCTTCGCCGACTCCTGCCCCAGAGGCTGAACTCCTGCCCCAGAGGCTGAACTCCCAAGGCGTTGATGGATGTCACAGCCAGGGCTGTTAACTTTCAGATAAGCGGGGTGATGGCGTCGGCCACCTGAAGGGTTCTTCTGGCTCCTGGGATTAGCCCCCAATCTCCAGGATATGTTTCCTCAAGTCGGCGAAGGCCGACTTCGTGTGGTTGTTGCAGCGATTTCAATCGCCCGATCACTCTGTCGCCCGACTCTCTCTTCTCCCGGTATTCCCCCAGGGGTATTGAGTTATCAGCGCCCCTGCGCTACACTCCATGGGCGGCTGGCGCCTTTATGACGGCCGCCTGTTTCCCGAAAGGAGTGTGGCGCATGACCGATTCCGAACTCGCCGCCCAAAGTCGCCGCATGGAAGCGTGGCGCCCCGGCGACATCCTGCGCTGGGCGATGGAGACGTTCTCTCCGCGCCTGGGGATGGGCACCGCGTTCGGCGCCGAGGGCTGCGTCCTCCTCCACCATCTCGCGCAACTCCGCCACGACACCGGCTTTGACCTGTATCTCTTCAACCTCGACACCGGCTATCAATTCACGGAGACCCTCGCCCTCCGCGACCGATACGAAGAAGAGTTCGGACTCACCATTCACATGGAGCGCGCCGAGCAGTCCGTTCAGGCCCTCGAAGCCGAAAACGACGGCCCCGTCTGGAAGCATGACCCCGACCGGTGCTGCCACCTCCGCAAGGTGGTTCCGCTCCAGGCGATCATGGACCGCCACGGCTTCGACGCCTGGATTTCCGCCATCCGCCGCGACCAGACTCCTCAGCGCGCCACGGCGAGCATTGTCGAGCGCGACCGCAAATTCGGCATTGTGAAGGTCAACCCGCTCGCCAACTGGTCCAAAGGCGACGTGTGGAAGTATCTGCTCGCCCACAACGCGCCCTACAATCCCCTCCACGATCAGGGGTATCCCTCCATCGGCTGCTGGCCCTGCACTCGCGCCGTCCGTCCCGGCGAGGATGACCGCTCCGGCCGCTGGTCCGGCTCGGCCAAAACGGAGTGCGGCCTGCACACCGAACTGTACACCTCCGGCAGCGGGATTTAGCCGAGGGACAACAAGAATCGCATTCCGGCCTCATTATCCCCTCCCCTTTCCTTTCATGCCTCTGTCGCGTAACAGTACCGCGGGAGACGCTGGAAGTTCCTGGGGCGAGGTGAACGGTGACGGATCAACAAGACATTCGGATACGGCGCGCGACGCTGGAGGACGCCGACACGCTGATCGGCCTCATTGAGGCGCTGGCCGCGTATGAAGAGCTCGAAGGACCGGATGAGGCCGCGCGCGCCCGGCTGGTGGAACACGCCTTCGGCCCCCAACCAAAGTTTGAGGCGTATTTAGCCGAAATCGCCGACGAGCCCGTCGCCTACGCTATCACCTTCATGAGTTACAGCACCTTCCTCGCTCAGCCGTGCCTCTACCTCGAAGACCTGTTCGTCCTGCCCAACGCCCGCCAGCTCGGCGTGGGGCGCGCCCTCTTCCAGAGCCTCGCCCGCATCGCGCTCGAACGGGAGTGTGGCCGCTTCGAATGGACCGTGCTCGACTGGAATGAACTCGCCCTCGGCTTCTATCGCAAACTGGGCGGCCGGCAACTCGATGAGTGGCGCCATTATCGCCTCACCGAAGACCAGATCCGCCTCATCGCTCTCTCCGCCCCCGCCACCGAGCCGCCCGACCTCTGCTGACGCCGGAGCGGAAGACCGGTCAGACCAGGGATTACCCAGGCCTCACTTCCCGGCGCCACCCATCGTTCCGCGAGGTGGATAGGCTCCCCGTTTCCTCTTTGGCCAGGTTGCGGTCATAATAGAGTGAAAACCCGGTCGAATTCGGAGCGTGATTCGAGGGACTTCCTCGTTCCCCGACTCGTTCCCGCCCCTGAACCTTTCCACTCTTCCGCCTCTGATCCTGGCCCGCCATCCGGTCCGCTTTCGGACGCCACGCGCAAGGAGAGTCCGCTCATGTTAGTCACTACCCAGCAACTTTTCGAGAAGGCATACGGCAAGTACTCCGTTCCCGCCTTCAACGTTAACAATCTGGAGTTCGCCCGCGCCGTCGCCGAAGGCTGCTCCCAGACCCAATCCCCGTTCATCTTCCAAATCTCTCGCGGCGCCCGCAAATACGCTCACCCTGACCTCCTCAAGCACATCATCGTCGGCATCCACGAAGTCTATCCCGACCTCACCTTCGCCATTCACCTCGATCATGGCGACGTGGAGACCTGCGAGACCGTCACGGTGGAGAAGCCGGCCTTTTTCACCTCCATCATGATTGACGCCTCTCACGAGTCGTTTGAGGGGAACATCAAAACGACCCGCGCCATCGTCGAGAAGGCGCACGCGGTCGGCATGAGCGTGGAAGCCGAACTCGGCATGCTCGGCGGCGTGGAGGAAGACATCGCCGTGGACGAGGAGAACGCCTGCCTCACCGACCCCGATCAGGCCAAAGAGTTCGTCCAGAAGAGCGGCTGCGACTCCCTCGCCGTCGCCATCGGCACCAGCCACGGCGCCTACAAGTTTAGCGGCCCCGGCGAACCCAAAATCCACATGGACCGCGTGCAGGCGATCCAGAAGAACCTGCCGGAGCGGTATCCCCTCGTGATGCACGGCTCCTCCAGCGTCCCGCAGGAGATCGTGGCGATGGCCAACGAGTACGGCGCCGAGATCAAAGGCAGCAAAGGCGTGCCGGAAGCCCTCCTCGCCCAGGTCGCCCAGTACGGCGTCTGCAAGGTCAACATTGACACCGACCTCCGCCTGGCCTGGTTCGCCGCCATGCGCCGCGAACTGACACTCCACCCGGAGAACTTCGACCCGCGCAACACCTTCAACCCGTGCATCAAGTTCGTCGCCGAACTCGTCGCGCACAAGACCAATGTCCTCGGTTCCGCCGGGCGCCTCAGCGACTTCAAGTAAGCCGCCGCGATCTGTCCTGTTCGCTCAACTTTTAACTCGCCACAGCCCTCGGTGGACACGCTTCCGCCGGGGGCTGTTCGACTCGCAGGGGACGACATCGTGACCACGCTGGGGTCTGACCGAGGGCATGGCAACCTCATCGGCGCGCAGCCGTTCATGCCCAACGCCGCCTACGCCTCCGCCGAACGGTTCCGCGCCGCCGTGGAGGAGTCTTTCGTCGCCGCCCACCGCCTCGGCTGGCTCAACCCGAAGACGATCATCGTCTTCCCCGAATACTTTGGCGCGTGGCTCGTCGCCCTCGGCGAGCCGTCGTCCGTCCTCCACGCCGCGACTTTGGAAGCCGCCATGCGCCGAGTCGTGGGGCGCCATCCTGTGCGCTTCCTGAGGGATTACCTTCGGTCACGGGAGCCGGATCGCGCCCGCGCCGCCCTCTTTCGCATGAAGGCGACACAGATCGCCCACGTCTTCCACGAGACCTTCAGTCGCCTTGCGCGGGAGTACGCCGTCACCGTCGCGCCGGGGTCGCTCGTCCTGCCCCGCCCATGCGTGAG
>JBBRGS010000292.1:0-4021 GCA_038240635.1 Armatimonadota bacterium | reverse complement strand
TCCCACCCTCCTCGTGGAAGTCCTCTCCCCCTCCACCGAGGCGTTCGACCGGGGCCGCAAGTTCGCCTTCTACCGGCGGCTGCCGTCCCTGACGCACTACCTCCTCGTGGCGCAGGACGAGCCGCAGGTGGAGCTGTTCCGGCGCGTGCGGTCCGGCGGCGACGAATGGCTCTGGACGATGGCGCAGGGACTGGAGGCGACGCTTCCGCTGCCGGGGCTGGACGTGACGCTCGCGCTGGCCGACGTGTATGACGGCGTGACCTTCGACGATCCCGCCGCCCCCGAAGCCGACGGAACAAACGGCGCCACACCGCCCTCCGGCTGAGGCGAGCCGACGCGGCAAACCTCAGCAGGGCGCGCTCAAACGGCCATAATGACGGGGAAGCCCGCTTTCCGCGCCGACTCTGCCGCCCCGCTCTGAAACGCCGCCCTCATGCCTTCCTCGCCTCAGTCCAATTCCGCCTCCCGCGCCGCGCCGACGGGCAAACTGTCGCCCATGCTGGCGCAGTATCAGCGGATCAAGGCCGAGCACCCCGATGTCCTCCTCATGTTTCGCATGGGGGACTTTTATGAGATGTTCGGGGAGGACGCCAAAGTCGCCAGCGAGCTGCTGGAGATCACCCTCACGTCCCGGCCCGCCGGGGGCGCCGAGCGCACTCCCCTCTGCGGCGTGCCGTACCACGCGCTCGACCGATACCTCGCCAAGCTGATCGCGCTCGGCCTGCGGGTCGCCGTCTGCGAGCAGATTGAGGACCCCAAGCTCGCCAAAGGCATCGTGAAGCGCGCCGTCACGCGCGTGGTGACGCCCGGCACCCTGCTGGAAGACGGCATGCTGGAGGCGCGGGTCAACAACTACCTCGCCGTGGCGCACTGCGCCGTCCCCCACGCGAAAGAGGGCGCCGCCGCCACCGCAACGGAGGGCGGGGAGCCACGCTTTGGCCTCGCCGTCGCCGACATCTCCACCGGCGAGTTCGGCGTGACGCAGCTCACCGGCCTCTCCTGCCTCGCGGAGGAGGTGGGCCGCCTCACCCCCGCCGAACTCCTCCTCTCCGGCGATGCGTTCGACACCGAGGCTGTGAAGCCTCACGTGCGCGGGCGGGTGGACCGGCTGGAGGAGGACCCGTTCCCCGCGCGCGATTCGGCGGCGCAACTGTGCGACCATTTCGGGACGACCTCGCTGCGAGGCTTCGGCTGCGAGGGCCTGCCTCTCGCCATCGAGGCGGCGGCGGGTCTCCTCCGCTACCTCCGGGCGCATCAGGAGGCGGCGGCGCGACACCTGAGGACCCTCTCCACATGGTCCACCGAGGACCACATGGCCCTCGACGCCAACACCCGCCGCCACCTCGAACTTGTGCAGGCGACCGGCGCCGGTCCCACCGCCCGCAGCCTCCTTCAGGTCCTCGACCGGAGCGTGACGGCGATGGGAGGGCGAGCGCTGCGCCGCTGGGTCCTCCTGCCTCTCCTGAATCTGGAGGAGATTCACCGGCGGCAGGAAGCGGTGGAGGAGTTCGTGTCCGGCGCCCTGTTGCGCGGCGACGTGCGGGACGGTCTTCGGCGGGTCTCCGACGTGGAGCGGCTGACGACCCGCGCCTCCACCGGCGTGTGCAGCCCCCGCGACCTGGGCCAGTTGCGCGCGAGCCTCCGCGTGGTCCCCGACGTGGTGGAGACGCTCGCCGAGGCCCGGAGCGCGCCGCTCGTCTGGTTGCGGGAGGGCCTCGATCCCCTGCCGGAGCTGGCCGAGACGCTGGAGCGCGCCCTGGTGGACGAACCGCCGCTCAACCTGCGCGACGGCGGCGTGATCCGCGAGGGGTTCAGCGCGGAGCTGGACGAGCTGCGCGACGCGGCGGCGGGCGGCAAGGCGGGCATCGCGCGGCTGGAAGCGGAGGAGCGGGAGCGCACCGGCATCCCCAACCTGAAGGTCGGCTTCAACTCGGTCTTCGGGTACTACATCGAGGTGAGCAAGTCGAACGTCTCGCGCGTCCCCGCCGACTACCATCGCAAGCAGACGACCGCGAACGGAGAGCGGTATCTGACGCCGAAACTGAAGGAGTTCGAGGCGGCGGTGCTGGGCGCGGAGGAGCGCGCGGGCCAGTTGGAGGCGACCCTCTTTGAGGCGCTGCGGTCGGAAGTGGCGGGGTACAGTCCGCGCCTGCTGGCGCTGGCGGGCGGGCTGGCGAATCTGGACGCGCTGGCGGCGCTGGCGGAAGCGGCGTCCGCGAACGGCTACACGCGCCCCCTGGTGGACGAGGGCGGCGTGATGGAGATCACGGGCGGGCGGCACCCGGTGGTGGAGCAGGCCGCGCTGGAGCCGTTTGTGCCCAACGATCTCCTCCTCGGCCCCGACGATCAGCGGCTGCTCGTCATCACCGGGCCGAACATGGCCGGGAAGTCCACCTTCCTGCGGCAGACGGCCCTCATCACGCTTATGGCCCAGATTGGGAGCTTCGTTCCCGCGACTTCGGCGCGCATTGGGCGGGTGGACCGCATCTTCACGCGCGTGGGGGCGCACGACGACCTCGCGGGCGGCCAAAGCACCTTCATGGTGGAGATGAACGAGGCGGCCAACATCCTGAACAACGCCACCGACCAGAGCCTCGTCATCCTGGATGAGATCGGGCGCGGCACCAGCACCTTCGACGGCCTCTCCATCGCGTGGGCCATCGTGGAGTTTCTGGCCCAACTCGGCGCGAAGACGCTGTTCGCCACTCATTACCATCAGCTCAATGACCTGGAGCGTCAGCTCCCCGGCGTCAAGAACTTCCGCGTGCTGGTGAAGGAGCAGGGGCACCGGATCGTCTGGCTGCGGAAGATCGCGCCGGGCGGCACCGACAAGAGTTACGGGATTCAGGTGGCGCGGCTCGCGGGCCTGCCGGAGAGCGTGGTGGACCGCGCGCGCGAGGTGCTGGCCGACCTGGAGGCGACCGGCAGGGCGCGGCGACCTGGCAAGGTGAGCGAGCGGACGGAACAGGTGCAACTCACCTTCTTTGAGGCGGAGACGCACCCCGTGGTGGACGCGCTGAAGGCCCTCGACGTGGAGACGCTCACGCCTTTGGAAGCGCTGACCACCCTGGCGGCGCTGCAACGCCTCGTGAAGGGGTAGCCATCGGCAGGCATGGTAAACTCTTTCTGACGCTGCGACCGCACATCCCGCTGAGGTGTGACATGACCCTCGTTGAAACTCTGATCGCCGAACCTCCTCCCCTGCGGCTGAACGCGGACGGGGTACTGCTGGTTGTCGGGACGCGAATCCCCATTGAAACCCTTATTAACGCTTATGAACAGGGCGATTCCCCCAATCAGATCGTCGCGGATTACGATTCGCTCCACCTGGACGATGTGTATGGTGTCCTGCGCTACTACCTTCGCCACCGGCAGGAGGTGGATCGGTATCTGCGGGAACGACGGGAGAAGGCCGAGGCGGCCCACCGGCTGATGACGCCTCTGCTGCCTTCAAGGGACCTGCGAGACCGACCGCGCCCGCATCCTGCGACGGAATGATTCCTCTGCTGGCGGACGAGAACTTCAATGGCAGGATCGTCAAAGGCCTGCTGCGGAGATGCCCGGACCTCGACTTGGTACGTGTGCAGGACGTGGGGTTGGGGGAAGCGGAAGACCCCCGCGTACTGGAGTGGGCGGCTCAACATCATCGGATGCTGCTGACCCATGATGCCCGAACTGTCGTCGGGTATGCGTACGATCGGGTCCGTCAGGGCCTCCGTATGCCAGGTGTCCTTGAAGTAAATCCCCTTCCCGTCGCTCAGGCGCTTGAGGAAATCCTGATCTTTATCATGTGCAGCCGTGAAGAGGAGTGGGAAAACCAAGTACTCTACATCCCTCTTTAAAATGGGTAACGAAGATGAAATGGGGACTCTCACGCCTTTGGAAGCGCTGACCACCCTGGCGGCGCTGCAACGCCTCGTGAAGGGGTAGCCATCGGCAGGCATGGTAAACTCTTTCTGACGCTGCGAACGCGCTTGCCTCTGAGGTGTGACATGACCCTCGTTGAAACTCTGATCGCCGA
>JBBRGS010000291.1:0-4022 GCA_038240635.1 Armatimonadota bacterium | reverse complement strand
CGGTTGAAACCGCTGCAACAACCGCGCAAAGTCGGCCTTCGCCGACTCCCCCCATGCCGAAGCCTTCCGTCCATGAGCGACCCCTAACCCGCGCAGGCGGGTTTCGTATGGTCGTTGCAGCGGTTTCAACCGCCCGGACCTTTGGGCGTTTCCTTGAGTCTCCTGGGATTTCTCTGCGCTCTCTGCGACATCTGCGTCAGTAGTGGACCCTGGGGTTCACTCCGGAGTGGGCGAGGAGATTCAGGAGCCGCCGTACTTCTTCAGCAGGGCGGGGGCGGTTGGGGCGGTCACTTCCTCGGTGGCCAGCGTAACGGCTTTGGGCGGGGTTTCCTTCTTCTCCAGGATGCGCATCGCCCAGTCCACCGCCTCCGCTCCGCCGGTGGGGTATACGAAAGTGACATCCAGACGGTGAGCCATCACACTGCGGATCCCGCCATCGGGGGTGGGCAGGCCGTCAATGCCCACGAACAGCGTCTTCTCCAGGTCCTTCTTCGCGTTTTGGGCGGAGATGATGGCGGCTTCGGCCATGGGATCGTTGTGGGCGTACACCACCTGCGCGTCCGGGTGCGACTGAAGCAGCGCCTGCGAGACGGGCACCGCTTTCTCTCGCAGCCAGTCGGCATTCTGACTCGCGACGATTTTCACAGCGGGATGGGCTTTGATGCCCTCGCGGAAGCCATTCCCGCGCTCCTGGGCCGGAGTGGAGCCTTCCAGTCCCCGGATTTCCAAAACCTGGCACGGGTTGAATCTCTTGTCCTGGCACCAGCGGGATACATACGCGCCCGCTCGCTTGCCGATTTCGGTATTGTTGGCGCCGATCCACATGGTGTACTTCGAGCCGTTCACCTTGCGGTCCAGCAGGATGACCGGGATGCCCTTGTCGAACGCCTTGGCGACGACATCGGTGAGGGGCGCGGCTTCGTTGGGGGAGATGAGGAGGAGGTCCACCCTCTGCTGGATGTAGTTCTCCACGTCCGCCACCTGCTTGGTGTTGTTCTGCGCGGCGTCGGAGAAGACGACCTTCAGTTCAGGATGGGTCGCGGCGGCGGCGGCGATCTGGTCGTTCATGGCCTGGCGCCACGGTTCTCCTTTGTTGGCCTGCGACATCCCAATGAGCCAGGTCTTCCCCCCGGCGGGAGCGCTTCCTGGAGCGTTCGCCGCCGATGAAGCCGCATCGGGCGCGCCGGGTTTCGGGGAGCAGCCGCCCAGCGCCACAAAGGCCGACAGCGCCATCAACGCCGTCAGCGCACGCTTCACTCCCCCAACAGTTACGCCACAGGGCCGATTGCGCATTATTTCGTCTCCTTGCCGGACCGGTTCCGTTGCAGAACGACGGCCAGGATGATGATGACCCCTTTGAGGATGGCCTGATACTCCGAAGCGATGTTTTTCAGCCCCAGAATGTTGTCGAGGATGGAGAGCAGGGCCGCCCCGGCGACCGTCCCCAAAATCGTCCCTTCTCCACCGGCGAGGCTCGTTCCTCCAATCACCACCGCCGCGATGGCGTTCAGTTCGTACCCGGAGCCGTCAATATGGCTCCCCTGATTGAGCAGCGTGGCGTGGATCAGGGCGGAGAGCGCCGCGAGAAATCCCGACATGGTGAAGACGATGATACGGATTCGTTTCGTGAGCACCCCGGACAATCGGGCGGCGGCGTCGTTGCCCCCCGTGGCGTAGATGTTGCGACCCAGGACCGACCGCCGGAGGATCAGGCTGCCGATCAGGCCAATCCCCAGGAAGTAAAAGAGCGGCATGGGAACGGCCTGGCTCAGCAGGGTCGGCTCGCCGTTGAAGAGCGTCTTAATGAAGGGCGGCGCGAGTCCCTTCCCTGATCCATACGCGATGGGTATGGCGTAGCCTCCAGCCCACAGCGACGCGACGCCTCGCAGGACCGACAGCATCGCCAGAGTGGTGATGAACGACTGTATTTTGAACCGGGTGGTGATCCAGCCATTGAGGAAACCGACCACCCCGCCCAGGCTTAGGATGAGCAGCGTGGTGAAGGCGGTCCCCAGGCCATACCGCGTGAGGCAGGCCGCCATGCCGACCGAGCAGAGGGCCAGAATGGCGCCAACAGAAAGATCAATGCCGCCGGTGAGAATGACAAACGTCATCCCAATGGCGATGATCCCGTTTTCCGAGGCGAAGCGCAGGATGTTGAGCAGGTTTTGCGGTTCCAGAAAGACGTTGCGTCCGTCCCGATAGGGCGAAAGTAGCGTCGAAACGACGAAAATAATCAGCAGCCCCAGCAGGCTCTGAAACGTCCGAAACTGAAACCGATTGCGAAGAGAGGAGATCATGATGAAATCAGGCGAGGGGAAGGGAGGGAAGCGCCGAAGCTCTCTTCCCACCTCTGTTTGCCGACCGTTGCGGCGCTCCTGCCTGGCGGGAGGCCAACCGGAGCAGACGGGTCAATTCGGCGGGTTGACACTGCTGACCGGGGCTGATACATTGTTCATGCCGCCGACGCGGGAGTAGCTCAGCTGGTAGAGCATTTGCTTCCCAAGCAAAGGGTCGCGGGTTCGAGTCCCGTCTCCCGCTTCACAGGTCGTCACCCCTTCCCCCGTGGAAGGGGTGTTCCTGTCTTTGGCTTCGCCGCTCGGTTCAGTCCTGTCATCCCTGCGGCTCGCGTCGCCTCCCCCGTCATTCAAGGGTCGAGCGTATGCCTCGAAAAGTCGCCTCCCCCGCTGTCGTCGCTCCCCTGACCCATTACGACGATGAGCCGAATACGTCGCCCGCTCACCTTGAGGAGGAACCGCCCTCTCACCTTGAGGAGGGTTCCGGCGGCGGCGGTCTTCAGGATGTGTTCGCCCCCTGCCTTTCCGCGCATCTGCTCCCCGCCGAGGGGCAAAGCCTGGCGCAGCGCCTCAGCGAGTTGCCTCCCCGGCCCGGCTGCTACCTCTTCTACGATTCGCGCGATGAGTTGCTGTATGTCGGCAAGGCGATCTCCCTCCGCAACCGGGTCCGCTCCTATTTTCACAAGGATCAGAGCCGCGCCCCCAAAATCCGCCGCCTCGTGAAGCGGATTCATCGCATCGAGTACCGCGAAACGCCGACGGAACTCCACGCGCTGACCCTCGAATGTCGCCTCATCAAGAGTCATCAGCCTCACTTCAACGCGCTGCTGAAGGGCGATAAGCGTCTTGCCTCCCTGCGCGTCACCGTGGAAGAGACCTTTCCGCGCGTCTTTATGGATTGGGAGGCCCCGAACGGCGTTAGTCGCTATTATGGCCCCTTTTCACGTCGGGAAGCGACCGAGGACCTGCTGGATGTGCTGTATCGCGTGTTCCGCCTCCGCAGTTGCGACAAGGCGTTTACCGGCCTTGAGGGCCTCCGCCCCTGTCTCTACTACGATATGGACCAGTGCCTGGCCCCCTGCAACGCCGCTATCTGCTCTCAGCAGGAGTACGCCAAAGCAGTCGCCGATGCGATGGATTTCCTCGACGGGCTTCAGGATTCGCTGGTGGAGCGTCTGGAGACGGAGATGAACGACGCCGCCGAGTCCCTGCTGTTTGAGCGGGCCGCTCGCCTCCGCGACCTCCGCGCGGCGGTGCTGAAGTGGATGGAGCGTCAGAATTTCCTGGCCGTGTGGCGGGAATCTACAACGGGCGCCGCCCACCTGTTTTGTGTCCGCTTCGGCCAGCTGGCGGGACATTGCCATGTCCCGGGGGATGAACTCGAAACTGACAATCCGGCCTGGCGCCTGACGGTCATGAAAACTCTCCAGGAGACCTACGCCACGCCTTTGGCCCCCCATCCGATGCTCGGTCCTGTCGCCATCGAGGAACTCAACATAATGGAAGGCTGGCTGACGCGAAAACGGGCGGCGAGGGCCTGCGTCGTCCCTCCTCGGTCACCTAACGACTCCGAAGCCCTCCATCGGATGATGCACCAGGTGGAAGGCGGGCTCGACCAAATAAGCCGCCTCTCCCAGGCATGATCCCCGCATCGCAGCGGTTCTGGTTCACGGCTTCACGGGGGGGTGTGCGCAAAAGTTTAGGAGAGGATGAGGGCATCGGGGA
>JBBRGS010000290.1:0-4023 GCA_038240635.1 Armatimonadota bacterium | reverse complement strand
GGGATGATGGTGTTTGGAGGAGATGATGGAAGCGACGCAGAGGCAAAGGATGACGCCTGAGGAAAGCGACCTCCTGAAATCGTTGATGAAGGAAGCGTTGATCGAGGTTCTTCAAGAGCGTCGGGACTTGTTTCATGATCTGGTGGACGAAGCGTTGGAGGACATCGCTCTCTCCCAAGCGATAACGGAAGGGATGGAGAGTGATACAATAGATCGGGAAGACGTGATGAAGTACCTTCTAAATGGGTTATGAAAACATCCTATAAAAACTCGTTTTTGAAGGATATTCAAAACATTCATAATAAGGAGACGCTGGCCCGAATCAAAAATACCATCAACGAAATTGAATGCTCGCCTCATCTCCAGACTGTAAATCATGTCAAAAAAATACAAAACGCTGATGCGGTCTATCGGATTCGCGTAGGCAATTACCGTGTCGGAATCGTTTATCAAAACAATAGAGTGGTTTTTGTGCGTTGTTTGTCGTGTAGGGATTTTTACAAACGCTTCCCTTAAACAACTAAAGGTTGGGAAGTATTAAGGGGATACACAGGCTAAGTTGGACGAGAAGCAACTGATGGAGTTGCGGCTGGAGGCGCTCCTGCCCCCGGAGGATGCGCCGAAAGCGTGAGTGAAAGGGCGCATGACAAAACGCTAAAGTTATAGCGGGGTATCGAATCGCGCAAGGTTCTCTCAAGTTCACCGTGGCGTTAGTGATAGGCTTACGTGATTCGCTATCTTGATGGAACCGTATTCAGAATTCATCGAGTTAACAGGAGTGAACTGCGGAAATAACCCGGTAATTCCGCCGATAAACCGGGAAATAACCTTGGTTTTCAGCCGCATCTCCCGCATTTTCGTCTATAATGGAAAACCGTGAGGTGGTTGACGCCGGGGCGCCAGCGCCTCCAACGGTTCACACCATTGAGGCGTCGCCGCCGTGGTTCACCTCAAACGTGAACTGCTGGCCGTCCTCTGTGATGAGTTCAATGTGGATGACGCGCGGCTCGTTCCAAATCTCCCCGTCCGGCGTCCCCGACGGCACAACGGCGGAGATGACACCGCTTTTGATCACCACCTTCACCTCGTCGTAACCCAACCCTTCGGCGTCGGTGCTTTGGCTCATCGGATCGGGTTCGCCCACAAACGCCTGCACCATGTTGTTACGTCGCATCGGGTTGGCCTCCATCACGTCACGGGTCGGCTCGCGCGCCGCCGAACCATCTTAACGCAGAACCGCGCTTTCACGAAACCTTCTCCACCAGATACGCTCCAACCGTAAACGCGCTCCGGCGCTGAGCGTCCTGACCGGCTGAACTCTCTTACTTATTGAATGATTCGCTGTCCCCTGCCTGATGCAGCTGGTTCGCGCCGCGCTTATCTTGCGCGGGGGAGCGCAGGAAGGTCCCACTCATGCCCCCGTTTGACCTGACGATCCGGCTCGCTGGTGAAAATGGCGAAGGCCTGCTCACCGTCGGAGAACAATTATCCGTCACCATGAGCCGCATGGGCCTGAAAGTGTATACCTTCCAGAACCTTCCCGCCGAGATCAAGGGCGGCGCCAGCATGGCCCAGCTCCGTGTCTCCGATCAGCCGGTGTTGTCACCCGGCGACACCCTCGACATCCTCGAAGTCTGGAACCAGGAGAACTACAACCTCCACATCTCTGAAGCGACCGACGACACCCTCCTCCTCTACGACCCCAGCGAAACGACTCCCGACGACCGCGCCCCGAAGCGGTGCTTCCCCGTGCCGCTCGACCGTATCGCCCGCGAGGACGTGAAGTCCGTCCGCTCCAAGAACGTGGTGGCGTGGTCCATTTTCCTCGTGTTGCTCGGCGTGAGTCAGGAGCGCGCGATGGAGCAGTTTCATCGGTCGCGGTGGGCCAAGCGCAAGCAATCGCTGGAGGCGAATCTGCTGGCCATCGAGGCCGGATACGCGTACGGCGCCCAGCTCGCGGCGGACGCGGGCCTGAACCTCCGCCTGCCCGTCATCGAGAACGCCGACGAGCAGATGATCATGAACGGCAACACGGCGCTGAGCATGGGCGCGCTTCAGGCCGGGATGCGCTTCTACGCGGGGTACCCGATCACTCCCGCCTCCGACATCATGGAGTTTTGCGCCCGGCAGCTCCCCCGCTTTGGCGGAACGATTTTGCAAACCGAAGACGAGATCGCGGCCCTGGCAGCGGTGATCGGCGCGTCGTTCGCCGGAAAGAAGGCGATGACCGCCACAAGCGGCCCCGGCCTCTCCCTCATGGTGGAGGAACTCGGCCTCGCCGCGATGGAGGAGATCCCCCTCGTAGTGGTGGACGCGCAGCGCGGCGGCCCTTCTACCGGCCTGCCCACCAAGCCGGAACAGGGCGACCTCGAACTGGCGGTGTATGGCCGCCACGGCGACGCCCCGCGCATCGTCCTCGCCCCCACGGATGTGGAAGACTGCTTCTACACCACGATTCGCGCCTTCAACCTCGCCGAGAAGTATCAGTCGCCGGTCATCCTCCTCACCGATCAGCACCTCGCGCACCGCTCCGAGACCATCCCGCCGTTCGACTTTGATCGCATCCCCACGGTGGACCGCCTCACGCCGCCCCTGGAAGATGAAGCGGACTCCTCCGCCGACTCCAGCCCCGCCTCCCTGAGCGGAGCTTCCGTCAATGGACACGCCATTCCGACGAGCGAAGTGGCGCCGGAGGGGGCGCACGGCTATCAGCGGTACGCCTTCACGCGCACGGGCATCTCCCCGATGGCGATCCCCGGCGTTCACAATCATCCCTACGTCGCCACCGGCCTCGAACACGATGAACACGCGCACATTGACTACTCACCACGCATGCACCAACTCATGACGCACAAGCGCTACCACAAAATGGACACCGTGGCGCACGAGCCGGACCTGGTGGTGGAGTTTGGCTCGCCCGACGCGGAACTCGGCGTCATCGCGTGGGGGTCCACCCTGGGGCCGCTGCGGGAAGCGGTGAATCGGCTGCTGGCGAAGGGGTACAAGGTACGGGCGCTGGTCCCCAAACTGCTCACACCTCTGCCCCACCACGAATTGCGCGCGTTCTTTGAACAGACCCAACAGGTAGCGGTCGTGGAGTTGAACTACAGCGGACAGTTGGCTCGGCTCCTGCAAGCGGAGTTCAGCCGTCCCATGCTGCGCTACAACAAATACATGGGCCTGCCGTTTCGGGCGGGCGAAATCGAGCGGTATTTGGAAGGGGTTCTGACGCATGACAGCCACTGAAGTGAAGTTGCAACCGAGGAAAGTGACGGACTACCGGAGCGAGAACCGGCCTACATGGTGCCCCGGCTGCGGCGACTTCGGCGTGCTGTCCGCGCTGTACAAGACCTTCGCCCAACGCGGCCTCGACCCGAAGGACATTGTGATCGTGTCCGGCATCGGCTGTTCGGGCCGCCTGCCGGAGTTCGTGAACGCGTACGGCCTGCACGGGGTGCATGGGCGCGCGCTGCCCCTCGCGCAGGGGATCAAACTCGCCAACCCCAACCTCACCGTCGTGGCGGTGGGCGGCGATGGCGACGGCTTCGCCATTGGAGGCGGCCATGTGCCCCACGCCGTGCGCCGCAATATAGACATCACTTACATCCTGATGGACAATCAGGTGTATGGCCTCACCAAAGGCCAGCCGTCGCCTACCACCATGAGCGGGATGGCCGCCGTGAGCCAGTCCCCCTCCATGCCGAAGATGGCTCCCTACGGCGTGCTGGAAACGCCGCTCAACCTCATGGGGATGGTCCTCGCGTATGGCGCCACCTTTGCCGCGCGCGGCTTTAGCGGCCAGCCCAATCAACTGGTGGACCTGTACCACAAGGGGATGGACCACAAGGGCTTCTCGTTCATCCACGCGCTCAGCCCGTGCGTCACGTTTTATGACACCTACAGCGACTGGAAGAGCGTGGTGCGCCCCCTGCCCGACGATTACGATCCCACACGGCGCGACGTGGCGCTTCAGATGGCCTTCGCCGAGGAGCAGTTCCATCTCGGCGTGTTCCACCAGACGCC
>JBBRGS010000289.1:0-4026 GCA_038240635.1 Armatimonadota bacterium | reverse complement strand
GTCCTCCGGCTTGGTGACGGCGATCCGGGTGATGGAGAAGTCGAGCGGGATGATCGGGTCCACGCTGCGGGCGAAGGTCATCTGGAGCGGCCCGCGCACCTGTCCCGCGTTGACGCCGGTTGTCATCACCGCGCCAAACATCCGAATGTCGTAGAAGTCCTTGCACATCTGACTGCGGGCGGTGTTGATGTCTCCGCGCTGGGGTTTCTTCACCTTGTCGCCGATACCCGCGTCTTTGTACCCCTGCTCGTGGAGCGTGTTCAGGGCCGTCTCGTCCTGCACGTAGATGCGATTCTGGTTGCCGGACCCATTAGGGCCGTTGATCGCATCCGCCAGGGCGACGAAGTTGCGGACCTTGCGCTTGAGGCAGACATCGGTGACGATGCCCTGCATGGTTTCGGGGTCGGTGCGGGGTAAGTTGCCGGCGTCGGGGTCGCCGTTGGGATTGCCGTCGGTCACATCGAACAGGAGGATGAAATCGTGGCGGCGGTTCGGGTCGCAGTAAGGCGCGTTGGACATGGAAGGAAGTCTCCCTGGGGTCTCTTCATCAGAGGCCGGAATGAGGAAAGTGATGAGGAACGAGTCGGGGAAAGCGATCAGGCCGTCTCTTCGGGGAGGGATTCGGAGGTGGCGTCGGTGTCGGCGGCCTGGGCGGCGTCGGAGCGGTCGCGCTTCGCCTGGGCGGCGGCGGCGATCTCCGCTTTGTGCTGGGCGCGCTGGTGGTAATAGCCCAGCCCGAAGTAAGCCTGCTCCTTCAGCGGCAGGGTAGGGGGGAAGACGGTCAGCTCGGCGAGAATCTCCTCCAGCCGCTTCTGAACGCCCCGAAACGCGGGTTCATTGGTGCGCCGGAGGACCGAGAGGTGCGGCTGCGCGCCCTTCAGCAGCGTGCCGAAGACGCTCGCGGGAGCCGTGGAGGCGGCGCCGTAGAAGCGGTCCACCAGCGTGGTGTTGATGCCACGAATGGCGGACTGCTGAAGGGTCTCCAGTTCGGCGAGGAGGCGACCGCAATGATACGCGGGCCGATCCTGGGCGGGGTCGAGTTTGGACATGCGATTCCACTCCTTGGGGTCGGAGGCGCCGGAAAGCAGGATCGCCTTCATGAGGGCGGCGCGGGAGTAAGGGACTTTGCGCTCGGCGCGGTTGCGCCGGATCGCCTGCGCGAGCAGGGTGTCGGGAAGGGGGTCGCCGTAGAGCGCGGCGCGCAGGAGGAGGCGGGGGGTCTGGGCGACCATCTCCTTATTGGCGTCCCGGTAGAGCGCGGCGGCGAGGGTGTACAGGCCCAGGGGCTTGCCGGTCTGGCCCCACTCATCCACCAGTTCCAGCCGCAGGAACCACTCGGCCAGGCGGTCCTGCGCGGCGCCCACGGTGGTGTGCAGCCAGTCGCGCACGACCGCGCGAGCGCTGTTGGCGGAGAGCGAGGTGACATAGAAATCGGCGGGTTCGAGTTTCGCGCGTTTGATCCCCTTGCGGTAAGAAGCCAGCAGATCGCGGACCTCATCGGGGTTGGGGTTTTGAAGATTGGGTATGGGAGAGTCGGAGCCTATGGATGCCCAGAAGACGAAGACGGCGGGACCGATGCGGAGATGGGTGTCTTTACCGGCGATGAGAGCGTTGAGCGCCTTGGCGTATCGCTCGCCGCACGACGCGCAGGTGGGAGCGGAGAAGGCGGCGTCCAGCCCATACGACTCGAAGGCGTCGGAGTTGATGGCGACGAGGGCCGTTCCGCTCATCTGGCCGTTGGGCAGCCCCTTGATGGGAGTGGGATGCCGGTCCAGGATGTCGCCGTCGGTTGCCCCGCAGACGAGGCACTGCGCGCCCGCCGCCGCTACCCCACCCGCCTCACGGGCGTTGGCCGCCCAGAATTTCCGCACACCGGGGAGGTCCATCGGGTAAGTCCCGTCCACGCGGAAGGTGATCCGGTCGGCTGGCGCCATGTCGTCCGGGGGCGGACAGGTGGCGGGATCGTACTGCTGAAGGAATTGGCTGACGGCCATTACCGCCGGTTCCCCCGTCTCTTTGGCGCACAGCGCGATTTTTGCTTTGTACGCCGCAAACTTCTCGGCGACCCGTTTGTCATCGCCCAGATTCAGGGTGTACGCCGGGGTGTCGGAGTAGAGGATCGGGAGGATCGCCACCGTGCGCTTCACGGCGGGCGCCATCCGCTCCACGCCCTGCGCGCCTTTCTTCCCCTCGCCTTCGGTCTTCACGAACCCTTCAAAGGTTCCGTCGGCTTGGAGGACGATGGTCCACCGGACGCGGCCCACGTTATACATCGGCGGGGGCATGTCCGGCACGAGCCGGTCGCTGTCCCGCACGAGTTGCTGGAGGATCATGGCGCGACTCCTTCCTTCGCCTCAGGCGCAGCAGGGCGCTCAGAGGGTTCATCGGGGCCACTGGTGGGCGCTTCAGGCGTTTCGTAGAGGTGGGGCGGCACGGTGAGGACTCCCCGAACCAGCCGGGCGTTGAAGAAGCGCGGCTGCACGCCGGAGAGCTGGTAATCGAGGTCGAAGAGCATGAGGCCGAGGTCTTCGGTGAGATCGAACGGCGCCTCCCCCGGGATGTCCGGCTCGAAGTGAGCGGCGAACTCGCGGCAGCCGAGGTAGGGCCGATGAAACGCCTGGCCCCGCTCCACGCGTCGACGGAACTGATCGCGGTACTTCTCCACGGCATCGGTGGCATGAGGCCGCAGCACAATGTCCGCCTTGATCCGGTACGCGACATCCCTGAGGGCGAGGGTGTGCCGCTGGGCGCGGTGTTCGGTGATGAGGAAGCCTTCCTTGCCGGACGAGCGCTGATTGACTTCGTTGCGGAGGATGGAGAAGTGACGAACGGACTTCAGGACGTGGATTTCCCGGACCCGCCACTCCATCTCCGGCTTCCAGAAGATCGCTTCGAGCAGCCCCCGCGCGGCGGAAGGAGTCATGACCGAGTAGGAAACCCGTTCCACTTTGAACTCGGGACGGGTGAAGCATGCGTAATCCCCGGTCACCTTAACGGTCAACAGGGGGAAGGGAGCGTTCAAGGGCTTCTCCTTTTGTGTCTTGCGAGAGGGAGGCCGTCAGGAAATCCCGCAGCCCGGCGACGGCCAGCCGCCAGCAAGGCGCCAGCAAGGCGCTGGCCCCTTTGGCGTGGAGGAGAGCGCCGGATTCTGCGCTCCCTGAGGGTCTCGAAACACCGCTTCCATCCCCGGAAGCCGTGTTTCAGGAATGGAACAATCCGGCGCCTTACTATTTATCTATTCGACTGAGTCACAGAAGAGTTGACAGGTTTCGGCTAACTCCAGCCAGGCGACACGTCACAACCTGCGCAGCCAGTCAGCCAACCCTCCCAAAACCTGACCCGGCATAACGCTGTTAAAATGTTGGGGTGTGATTGATTACATTGAGATGATCTTCAATAAATGGAATGGAGGGGTTCAGGGGCGACGCCGACCAACCCCAGTTGGAGGTCGTAGCCCCCCTTCCAGACGAGGAGGCCGCCGGGGTACTCCTCCACCATGTGGCTCAGCTCGCCAAGAGTCCGTTTCCTCACGCTCACGAGCAGGGGCTGGGCCTTTCGCCACAATTGCCGCGTCATCCGGCCTTCCGCCTCCACCTGTTCCAGTATCTCACGGAAGAGGTGACATCCATTGTCAGGGTACGGCGTCAGCACCGGAAGCGTGTTGTCCTCAATCATCCTGAACTTCTCGGCGACGCAGGGGTAATCGAAACACCGACGCGCTTCCTGAATCTTCAATGGGTCGGTCCCTGTGTCGCCCAGGAGGGCGCGGAAGTACGCCTCCACCGTTTCCGGGTGATGGAGGTCCACTGATTCGCGCTGGAGAATGATGATCGCTTCGTTCATCCCGGCTCGGTAGACGCCACTGGGCGCGCGGCCCTCCTCCGGCTGAAAGACCACGACCTCGCCCAGGCGGTCCATGCGTCCTTCCCGGTTGCAGCGTCCGGCGGCCTGGATTATCCGATCAAGCGGCCCCATCGCGCGCAGGACTTTCGGGAAATCCACGTCCACCCCCGCTTCCACCACCTG
>JBBRGS010000288.1:0-4029 GCA_038240635.1 Armatimonadota bacterium | reverse complement strand
GTCGGACATTCAGACGGGGCAGACACTCGGCATGAAGTCGCTCGATATGTCGCTGTTCGAGTTGTTCAAGGCGGGGCGGCTCTCGGAAGAAGAGATGATGAACAACGCCAACAAGCCGGAGGAGATCGTCGAGAAGATGGGGCTGGCCACGGCGTCGAAGGCGTCGGGCATCGCCACCGCCAAGGCGTCCGGTCCCGCCGAGGAGTCGCGCGGCCCCGTTCCGGCAGGCAGCCACTGAACCTGGGGAGGGGCCCGATCCCCTCGCTCCGGCGCCTCCCCCCCATTCCGGCTCCATCCAACCCGGTTGAACGTTGCGACGCCGTTACTCCACGTATCCCAGCGCCTTCAGCCGCTCGAAAATCTGTGTCTCGGCGTCGGCGGATGTGGGTTGCGCCTCGCGCGCGGCGGACTCGCGCCACACTCTCCGGCGCGGCTGATCGGAGACCGGCGCCACCACCTTCCCCTTCATCTCTCCGGGTATCGGCAGCCCAAACCGATCCAGGATCGTCGGCGCCACCTCCTGAAGCCGCAGCCCTTCCAGGCGACCGGCGGGAGTCCCCGGCCCGGCCATCACGAAAACGCCTTCGGGGGAGTGATTGGCGTCGTCGGGGCCGGTGTCGTTCTCAAACGTGTGTACGCCGCCGTCGCCGCCCACCGTGCCGACGCTCCGCCACGCCAGATCGCCCCAGTACACGATGAGGTCCGGCGTCACGCCATTGCGGATGGGCCACAGGTCTTCGGGGCGATAGACTTTGGTGCCGATGGGACGCCCTTCGGGGTCGCCGAGGGCTTCCAGCCGCGCGATGAGTTCGTCGCGGACGGCCTCAACCTCGTCCGGCGGGATCACGCCTTCGGGTTCGCGGCCTTTCACATTGAGGAAGAGGCGGCAGTAGTATCCTCCCTCGCCCCACGCGCGGGTTTCGGCCCAGTTCACCCGCGCCTTGCCAATGGGCGTGGGGCGCGCCGGGACCTCCTCCAGCGCGAGCCAGCCGTTTTGCCGCAGCCATTCGTTCACGCGGATGCCGCCGTCCATCTTCTGCGCGCCATGGTCCGAGACGACCATGACCGTCGTCTCCTCATCGAATCGTTCCATCAGCCGCCCGATCCGCTCGTCAAGGTGAACGTAGTAATCGTGGATCACGTTCTCATACGCGTTCCCGGCGACGTATCGGGCATGCGCGGGATCGAGGAAGCTCCAGAAGGCGTGGTGCATGCGGTCCACGCCGATTTCGACCATGGCGAAGAAGTCCCAGTCGCGGGTGTCGAGGAGGCGTTCGGCCAGATCGAAGCGGTCGTCGGTCATTTCGTACACTTCATCGAGGATGCGGTCGCGGTCGTCGCTGCGGAAGTTTTTCACATCCACGATATAATCGCCGCCGAGGAGGGATTGAATCTCGTTTTTCAGTTCCGGCGGCCAGGTGAATTCATTGACGCGGGTGTCGGGGGTGAGGAAGCAGCCGACGAGTTCGCCGTTGACGGGCGACGGCGGATACGTTTGCGGCACGCTGAGGACGATGACGTGCTTGCCGCAGTCGCCGAGGAGGTTCCAGACGCGGGGGACGGTGATCGCCTCGCTGTTGGCGAAGGCCATGCCGTCGTAGGAGTGATCGCGCCGGTTGCGGAAGCCGTACACGCCGAGCTCGCCGGGGTCGCGGCTGGAGAACATGCAGCTCCACGCGGGGACGGTAATCGGCGGGTCCACACTGCGGAGTCGTCCCCACGCGCCGCGCTCCACCAGCGACCGGATATGCGGCAGGTCGTCCAGCCAGGCGTCGAACATGAGTTGCGGAGTGGCGCAATCGAGGCCGATGACGGCGACTCTCGGCTTCATGGGGAGCGGTCCTTTCGGGAGCGGGCGGCGCGGCGGCGGGATGCGCGCGGCAAGCGGCGTTCCTCGAAGTAGTTATGCGCGGAGGGCGCGGCAAACGGCAACCCTCTTTGAAGGCGCCTCTCGGAAGACCGTCCGCCTCGCCGGTGGAGGGCGGCGGCGCCCCCAAAACCTCACGGCCTCACGCGGCGCCGAGGCTGAGGCGGCAGGCGGCGCGGCGTGTCTCCCCCGATGACGGCCGTTACGCGGTACCATCCATTTTCCCGCGCCAGATGGTAAGTGGCGTTCGCCGTGACGCCCTGGGCGCCGGTGATGTCCACCGTGGCGGTGAGGTAGCGCCCGGTGCGACTGGCGGAAATCACGCCGAACCCGGCCTTCTGGTAGTGAGCCAGCTGCGGATAGTTCGAGCGGATCATGTCGCGGAGCGCTTCCGCCGTGGGGTACAGGGCGCGCAGGGTCTCGGCCTGATACCGCATGGCGCCGCGATAATCGTCCCGGCGGAAGGCGTCGAGCTGCGCGCGGATGGAGGTTTCGGCTTCGGTGCGCTCGGCGGAGGTGGCGGCCCGTTCCTCCAGCGCCGGTTCATAGACGGTGTCGCCGGGGGAGGGTAACAGCCGGGGCAACGCCCAAAACCGAACGAACGCCACCCCCAGAACTATAAGAATCGCCGCGACCATCTGCCGCCGAAACCCGCGATCCGGCGCGGCGGGAGGAACGGCGTCGCCGGGGGGGGAGGGCGGGGGGGAATCGGACATGGGGACCTCACCGATGGCGCGGTTGGCGTTCGGCGCCGGAGAGTTCAGTCGCCCGCGTGGCGCCGGAGGGCTTCTTCCAGCCGCAGCTGGCGCAGGGCGTTGGTCACGTCGCCGCGCGTGCGTTCGAGGAGGGAGCGCATGGCGTCCACGGTGCGCCTCAGGCCGCCGGTGAGCGGTTCCGGGTAATCGAAGAGGGCGAGCGCGTGGAAGATGTCGTCGGCCTGCTGAAGTTTCTGTTCCGCGAGAAGAATGTCGCCTTCGCGGATGCGGTCGAGGATGTGGCGGCGGAGTTCGCCGATGGCCTCGCCGAGACCGTTGAGCCAGGCGCCCGTTTCCACGCCGAGGGCTTCGGGTTCGGGCAGGGGGAGGTCCATCACGAGGGCGTGGGTGCAGGCCGCCTCGGTGAACTCCTTGCCCGCGTCCTGCACGTAGCCGGAGGTGAACAGGTCGGGGTACTCCGCCGCCCGTTCATGGATGTCGCGCATGAGGCCGCGCGCCTGATCGAGGAGAGCGGTGGCGCCGTCCGGGTCCTGGCGGTGGATGTGGCGGATGGCGTTGGCGGAGGCGCGCACCACCTCGCGGGACCGGGCGAAGCAGTATTCGCGGACGGCGTTCTTTTCGTCGAGCCGCTCGCGCAGGCGGGCGCAAATCTCCTCCACATTCGTCATGAGGCCTGGGGTCTTTTCTCCATGGGAATCAGGGCAGGGGTATCAGGGCAGGCGGCGGGCGCGAGGGTGGTCCGTCCGTAGCGGGGGGACGCTCACACAGAGGTATACAGTCGTGGAGCGGCGATGCCCACAGCGAAGGGGGAGGAATCGCGGCGCAGGAGTGTACCGGCGAGCCGTGAGAAGGGCTTGACCTTCTGCGAAAATGTGGTATACTAAGAGGGCCGGGAGAGACGGCGCGACGTGATCGCGGGGTGGAGCAGTCTGGTAGCTCGTCGGGCTCATAACCCGAAGGTCGTTGGTTCAAATCCAACCCCCGCTCCCATCTCCTGTGCGCGTATGCACCATGGACCGTGTGACCCTGAAACGGCTAAGCCGACGGGTCGCACGGTCTTTTCTGTTCTTCTTCAGTCGTCCATAGGCGCCCTCGCAGGGCGCTTGAAGAACGATTTATACCGGAGATTGTATGAGCGGTGGAGAAGTTTTGACAGGGAGAGGGCATCTTTCGGGTCTAACCGCTGTGCGACTCGTGCTGGAAACGCCGGGCGCAACGGGGGCGATTGGGAGCGAGGGCTTCGGCGGCGGATCGCAACTTTCGCTACTTTAGGGAGGGGAGGGGCGGGTCGCCGGTGTACCTAACCTCGAAAGGGCTGAAAAAGGGGGGAGGTTAGGTACAGAGGGCCACGCCTGAGAGGAGGGCTGAGTTGACAAAAAATGGGGAATTCGCCATACTACGGGTGTCAGGGAAAACGGTTAGGGTACTTGAGCGTGAAATCCACGC
>JBBRGS010000287.1:0-4043 GCA_038240635.1 Armatimonadota bacterium | reverse complement strand
GGCAGCAGCATGAACGTCAGCCCCGCCAGATGCGCGTCCAGCCGCACCATCACCACGATGATGCCGACCAACGTGAGCAGGTCCGTGAGGATGGAGACGGTGCCGGAGCCGACGAGCTCGTACAGCGTTTCGACATCGTTGGTCAGCCGGGAGACGATGCGCCCCGACTCCCAGCGCCCATAAAAGTCGAGCGAGAGGCTTTGCAGGTGACAAAAGAGGCTCATCCGCAGGTCGAAGAGCAGCGTGAGGGAGACCCATGAGATGATTTTAGCCTGCGCGTAGGCCAGCCCCCATGTGGCGAGCGCGGCGGTTACAAGCAGGCCGACCAGGCGCGCCAGATGGGCCGCATCGCGATGGGGAAGGGCGTCGTCAATGGCGATTTTGATTAGGTACGGCCCGGCGATTCGCGTGGCGCTGAGGAGCAGCCCCAGGATGAGGGCGATCCCCAGCCGCCCGGCGTACGGCTTCACGAATCTGGAGATGCGCCGCACGAGTCCGAGGTCGAGGGCCTTGCCGAGGACTTCATCGTCGGGAGGGAGAGGCGGCATTACGGCTCCGGCGTCGGGGCGGGGGCGGCGGGAAATTCCACGCGCTCGTAGAGCAGGGTGAGGGGCAGCTCGCAGCCCAGGCAGGGCAGGGGAAGAACCTCGTCGAGCCGGGTGTATTCGGTCATGCGCCAGCCGTCCGCATCGCGGGTGTACCGCTCCACGCGCACCTCGGTCTGCGAGACGAGCAGGTATTCCATCAGGGAAGGAATCCGCCGGTAATGGGCGAACTTCGCGCCCCGGTCGAACGCTTCGGTGGATGGCGAGAGGACTTCGATGAGGACGGTCGGGTTCAGCAGGGTTTCGCCGCGCTTCCGCTCAAACCGCTGCTCCCCGCAGACCACCGACACGTCGGGGTAGGCGTAAAGGCCGGTGTCCTCCACTTTCACCCTCATGTCGCTCATGAACGTTATGCAGTCGCGCCTCCGAAGTTGGGCGCGCAATTCGCTCGCCGCGTTCAGGGCAATAAGATTGTGGTTGAGGCTCGCGCCGGCCATGGCGAGGAGCTCGCCGTTCACGTATTCACTTTTGAACTCGGCGGCGCTCTCGAACTCCAGGTACTCCTCCGCTGTGTAGAACGGCTGTCTCATGGCGGCCATGGGCGGCTCCTTTCAGGGTGGCGAGTGGACTCCATGCGCCCTTGACGTCAGGGCGTTGTAAAAGCGTTCAGCCGGTGGGTTCAGGGTCGGGGAAAGTGACGCGCTCGTACAGGAGCGTTAGAGGGAGTTCCAGATTGAGGGATGGCAGGCGCAGCGTGTTGGTGAGGCAGGTGTATTCCCGCAGTGTCCACTCTTCGCCTTCCCGCAAAAACCGTTCCACGCGCACCTCGGTCTGGCTGATGAGGACGTACGCCTGCAAGGAGAGAAGACGTCTGTAATGCGCGAACTTCGCGCCCCGGTCGAACGCTTCGGTGGACGGCGAGAGGACCTCGATGAGGACGGTCGGGTTCAGCAGGGTTTCGCCGCGCTTCCGCTCAAACCGCTGCTCCCCGCAGACCACCGACACGTCGGGGTAGGCGTACATATCGGTCTCTTCCACCTTCACCCGCATGTCGCTGCCATACGGTTCGCACGGCTTTCCTTGCAATCGGGTCCGCAAATCAAAATACGCGTTACCCGCGACCCGATTATGGCTTTGGCTCGCGCCGGCCATGGCGAGGAGTTCGCCATTCACATATTCGCTTTTGAACCCGGCGGCGTTCTCGCGCTCCAGGTACTCATCCGGCGAGAGAAAGGGGTATCGCATGGCGGCCATGGGCGTCTCCGTTCAGGGTGAGGTGGGGTCTTCTTCGAGGTTCAGGGCTTCGTGGGCGCCGCGCAGCTGGATGCGGCAGAGGCGGGCGTACAGCCCTCCCTCGGCCAGTAGCTCCTCGTGGGTCCCGATTTCGGCGACGCGGCCTTCGTCGAGCACGACGATTCGGTCGGCGTCCTTCACGGTGGAGAAGCGTTGCGCGATGACGAGGCTCGTGCGGTCCTTCATCAGGCCGCGCAGGGCCTCCTGGATCATCTGCTCGGTCTCGGTGTCCACGGAGGAGGTGGAATCGTCGAGGATGAGGATACGCGGGTTGGAGAGGAGTGCGCGGGCGATGGCGACCCGCTGCTTCTGACCGCCGGAGAGGGTGACGCCCCGCTCGCCGACGCGCGTCTCATACCCATCGGGCAGCCCGGCGATGAAGTCGTGGATGTTGGCCTGTTTTGCGGCGGATTCCACTAATTCCGACGGAGCGTCAGGTTTTCCGTAGGCGATATTCTCCCGAATGGTGGCGCTAAACAGATACGTCTCCTGCAACACCATCCCGATCTGGCGGCGCAGGCTCTTCAGGGTGACGGCGCGCAGGTCGTGGCCGTCCAGCGTAATGCGGCCTTCGGTGGGGTCGTGAAAGCGCGGCAGCAGATTGATGATGCTCGTCTTGCCGGACCCCGTGGCGCCGAGGATGGCGACCGTCTGACCCGGCTTCACCTCAAACGAGACCTCCGTGAGGACCGGCGTCTCTCCGTCGTAGGAGAAGCCGACGCGCTCGAACCGGATGCGGCCCTTCACGTCGGTCAGTTCCAGCGCCTTTTCGGCCTCGTACACTTCGGTGGGCCGGTCCAGCACCTCGAAGAGCCGCTCGCCGGACGTGGTCGCCCGCGCCATGATGTTGACCACCCAGCCGAGCATCCGCACGGGGCCGACGAGCAGCAGCAGGTAGGCGTTGAACGCGACGAGCTCCCCCACGGTGAGTTGGCCTCGCATCACCTGAAGGCCTCCAAACCAGAGGACGCTGACCGTGCTGAGGGCGGCGAGGAAGCCCATGTAAGGGTCGTAGAAGGCCCAGAGCCGCTCAAAGGTGAAGCTGGCGTTGAAGACCGAGCGGGCCTCGCGGCCAAACCGCTCGATCTCCTCGGCCTCCCGCGCGAAGGCCTTGACCACCCGGATGCCGGAAATCTCCTCCTCCAGGTAGCCGGTCATGGCGGCCTCCCGTTCGCGCACCTCCGTGAAGACGGGGCGCACGGTGGAGCGAAACCGGAGCGTGGAGGCGAGCAGGATGGGGAACGTGATCATCGCCAGGAGCGCCAGCCGCCAGTTCATGCTGAAGCAGATGACCAGCACGCCGAGGAAGAGGAGAGCGTTTCGGCTGATGGTGGTGGGTGCGCCGGAGAGGAAGCGGCGGATGACTTCGGTGTCGCCCGTCGCCCGCGACATCAGCTCGCCGGTCTGGGAGAGATCGAAAAAGTGGAGCGGCAGCCGCTGAAGGTGATTGAAGAACCGATTGCGGAGGTCATACGCCGCGTTTTGCGCCGACCGCTCCATCAGGTTCTCCTGCCCGAAGATGGCCAGGGACCGCAGGACGCCGATCCCCAGCGTGAGGCCCACCAGTTGAACGAGCAGAGGGCCGCCGCCGGGGCGCAGCGCGCGATCAATCACGGCGCGGGCGACCTGTGGCAGCAGCAGATCGAGCGCGGTGAAAATGAGCATGCAGAGCAGGGCGCCCGCCACCATCCTCAGATAAGGCCGCGCAAAGCCGAACAACCGGAAGATTATCCGCAACGGAGACTCCTCGTCAGGAAGGCGGTTCATCCCGCGCGCGGCGGCGCGGGTTCCAAAGCGGGAACCGGCCCACAGGAGAACGCCTTATTGTGCATCCGTCGGTCCCGCCGCCACAAAACGGCGAGGCGTCCGCGTCGGCGCGAGGGCGCAGGTCCAGCAGCCCCTCCACGCCTTCCGCATCATTCAGCTCCAGCCCATTCCTCACCGCCTTCTTCCCCAAGCCGAGGAGACGGGCGATCTCCCGGTGGCTCTTCGCCTGGCCGGCGCTGATCAGATACAACGCCTGATACCAAAAGAAAAAAGAAGGGAGCCTGATGGTAGGAGAGTGCCTCTTTGAAAAGGGAGGTGACTCTGTGCCGAGTATTACCCGAAGTCCTTGAGAGTGTGGAAACCCTTAAAGAGCGCCTTCACTCAGAAGGTCGAGGCCGTCAGAAACAACGGCTTCAGGCGTTGTTTCTGATTGGCGCC
>JBBRGS010000286.1:0-4092 GCA_038240635.1 Armatimonadota bacterium | reverse complement strand
GGGACGGGCGGGGCGCTGGACGGCGATTCGGGCACGGATGCGGCTCCTGTCTGCGGCGAGATAGCGCGATGAGAGGTTACAATAGCGTGTGGGCCAACTCCCATTACCGTTCGATGAAAACGGCCTGTCGCCTTCACGCCTTTCCAGGAGCCGCCACTCGAAAGAACGCCACTCCACCGCCTCACGTCCTGCGAAACCGGCTGATTGATCTCTTCGTGGACGCCCTCATGGGAGGGCTTCGCGCGCTCTATCAGGCCCTGCGTTTCTGGCGCCTCTGGTGGTGAGGGGACCCCTGCGCTACCGGGCGGCGCGGTCCCACGTCACGCGCTGGGTGCGGAACACGAATCGCCAAAAGCCTCGGAAGAGCGCGTAATTCATCAGATAGAAGTAACTGATGGGGCGAGTCCACTTCGGAAGGACCTGCCCCGGCTTTGCGGTGTACGCCCACCACGCCACGACGCCCCCCAGCAACTGAAGCGCCAGCGTCGCCATGTAGAAGGGATGCCGCGCCAGCGCGATGTTCGCGGCCAGCGCCACCGTCGCCAGCAACGGCGTGAACCAGCGCAGTACCTTGTGTCCCCAGAAGCCGAAAGACCGCAGGCCATACCGGGGATGGAGCAGCGGTTTGGCCAGCCCCATCGCCTGAAAGTCGCCCGCGCCGATGCGAATCTTTCGCACCATTTCGGCTTTGGAGGAGGGGCAGGGCGGCTCCCACGCGCGGGCTTCCGGCTCGAAGCGGACGAGGTAGCCTTTCTCCAGCACCCGCAGCGTCACCACGAAGTCATCCACGATGGTGTTGACGGGAAGCGGGTCATACAGCGCCCGCCGCAGCGAATAGATGCCGCCGTTGCAGCCGATGAGGAACCCGAAGCGGCTCTCGGTGCGCTTGATCCAGCCTTCATACTTCCAGTACAGCCCCTCGCCGGAGACGCCGCCTTCCTCCTCCAGCAGGAGTTCCCCGCTCACGCATCCGACTCGCGGGTCGGTGTAATGCTTCACCAGCTGGCGGACGGCGTCGGGGGCGTACATCGTGTTGGCGTCGCTCATCACCAGAATGTCGGCGTCGGCCTGGCTCACCAGGTCGTTCAGGACGGCCATTTTGCCCCGGCGCTCCTGAAACGGGAACGCGTGAAGGCGGGGGTCGCGGCAGGAGGCGAGGAGATCGGGGGTGGCGTCCTCGGAGCCGTCGCTCCCCACATACAGCGCGAACCGATCCGCCGGGTAATCGAGTTCCCAGGTGTTGGAGAGTTTGGCGGCGATGACCGGGGCTTCATTGTAGGCCGCCACAATCATCGCCACGCGAGGCAGATCGGCGTCGGCGAGGTCCGGCGAGTCCGGGAGGGCGCCAGCGCCAAACAGCCGGGTGTACGCCGCCAGCAGCGCCGGGTAGCCGACATAGGCGTACGCCACCACCGCCCAGCAGAGCCAAAACAGGAGGATGAAGTAGAGGTCCATAGCAGGAGTGTAGCGGGGCGGAAGGCCGAAGACTCGGCGCCGGCGCCCTCAAACGGGTGAGGCGAAGGATTGTCCCGGTTCCCAACGGGCGGAACGACGGGCGCTCGTCAGGACATAAGGTCGGCGTCTCCCTTGTGCGCTTTACGCCAAATTCAGGACAGTTTGCCGCCCCTCGCTTCTGGACGGTTCGCCTCCCTTCGCGGGCGGACTTCGGGGAACCTGGTCCCCCTCGGTTCATTTGATTGTGGGTCAATCCGCTCCCTACACTGTACGAGGTATTGCGAGAGGATGAGGGAGCCACGCGCGCCTTCGACTTCAGGACGTTTCAACCTGGCGACTCATGGCGTCGTTTGGCGCTCCATGATCACTCATGAGGCTTCCGCAGGCGACCAGTTCGGAAGCCATTTCATCGCCGTCCGCCTCGCCACTCTCCCTTGTCAGATGAGTCCCTTCTCTCCCCGTTGTGTTCAGGACGATTTTATGACGTGCAGGACCCCTGACAGCCTCCTGGTTCTTGTCGTGGAAGACGACGACGATGCCCGCGCTATGCTCGCCGAGCTCCTCACGCTGTCCGGCTACACCGTCCTGGAAGCCTGTGGCTATCGCGACGCCCTAAACTGCGCCACGGCCTCTTCGCCCGCTCTCGCGCTCGTGGACATTACCCTGCCCGATGGCGACGGCCTCTCTCTCATCCGGGCGCTCCGGGAGACCAATCCCAACCTCGTGTCGCTCGTCTCCACCGGCAACAGCGACCTGCAAACTGTGGTGGACGCCATCCAGCAGGGCGTCTACGCCTACCTCCTCAAGCCGTACGACCCGCAGGCCCTCCTCGATCAGCTCCGCCACGCCGCCGAGAAGTGGACTCTCGAACGACAGAACCAACGGCTGCTGCAACAGGCTCGCGCCGAAGCCGACCGCGTGAAGGCCCTCCTCCAGGCCTCCGAGGAGATCAACGCCGCCTATATGGATGTCGCCGCCATGTCCCGCCGCGTGGTGGAGACCGCCGTGCGAATCATGGCGTCCAGCGCCGGGTTCATCGCCCTCCTCGAAGACGATCAACTCCGCGTGCGCGAATGGTGGGACGGCTCGCAGTGGCATCCCCTCGAATGGAACTACACCGAAGGCGAGGGCGGCGCCGGGCACGTCTGGAAGACCCGCGCCACCTACCGCAGCTCCAACGCCCCTGGCGATCCCCTCCTCAATCATTCGGCGATGGCCAATGTCCGCGACTGCACCATGATCTGCGCGCCCATCCTCACCCGCTACGGCGAATTCCTCGGCGTCCTCGATCTCAGCGACAAGAATGGCGGCGAACCGTTCACTCATGACGACGCTCGCTTCGTCGAAGGATTGTGTCGCCATATCGCCGTGGCGCTGGAGAACGCCCGACTCTACGAGGAACGCCGTCGCTCGGAGGAGCAGCGCAAGCAGTTCTACCGCGATGTCATCTGCGCCGCCACCCGCAATAAACTGATCCTGCGCGACCGCTGGGAAGTGGAGACGCCTCCCAATCCGCCCGATTTCAGGATGACGGTCGCCCGACCGGAGGAGATTCACGAGGCCCGCGCCGGTCTCGCCCAATTGGTAATGAAACAAAACCTCACCGACGAGCGGCTGGACGGCCTCCTGCTCACGATGGGGGAAGCCGCCACCAACGCCTACAAGCACGGCGGCGGCGGCGATATCTCCATCTGGCTCAACGACGACTGCCTGATGATCCGCGTGGAAGACCACGGCCCCGGCATCGACGCCACCACGCTGCCCAAGGCCACCCTCATGCCCGGCTTCTCCACCAAGCCGTCGCTCGGAATGGGCCTCACCATCATCCTCGAATTTGTAGACTGCATCTACCTCGTCACCGGCCCCACCGGCACCCTCCTCGACATTCAGATCAGCCTGCACCCCGAAGAAGCCGACCCGCTCGACGCCCTCGCCATCTATCAGGACTTTTAGCGTCGTCCTCGGCCCGGCGCTTTCGCCCTCATCGGCCCCGCCGCACGCTGTCCAGATAGACTTCCTGCCAGCCGAAATGCGGCGAATCTCCCGGCTCTTCTTCCGGCAGATGGCCCTCGTGAATCGCCATGAGGCGCCGCAGCTCCTGAAAGATGCCATACACCCGGCGCTCACTGATGCCGAGCGCCAGCGCGATCTCGGCGGCCGTGTGGCCCTCCATTCGCATGCGGCAAACGGTCTGTTGCCGGGCGCAAAAGCCCCACTGCGCCATCAACTCCTCGGTCTGTTCCCCGATTAGAGCGTTCGCGTTGAGCGGCGCGGACGCCAGGGCCTCCTCTTCCAGCGGCAGGTGGCGTTCCCGGCGAAGTTTCCGCTCGAAGTCGTCCTCGGTGTAAGCGTAGCGGTAGGGGCCGCGCGCGCTCTTCCGCGACGGATCGAGGAGCGCCCGCCGCTTCGCCGCCTCGGTCCACTCCTCCGCACCCGGTTCGTGATGCGCCATTCTCGCCCCCCGTCTCGTCATGCCGCCCTATGCGTTCGGTTTCCCGTCTTCGGAATAGAACATCCGTTCTATAAATAGCCGAAAGTCGCTCGCCCGTCAAGCGTGACAGAGGAATTGGGCAGGGTCTTTTCATACAAGTTCCTGAGGTTCCGGGCGGTTGAAACCGCTGCAACGACCACACAAAG
>JBBRGS010000285.1:0-4115 GCA_038240635.1 Armatimonadota bacterium | reverse complement strand
GTCAGGCCGAGAGTCAACAGCGCGGCGACGACCATGAGCGCCACAGGGGAGCGGAGTATCGAGGGTTGCGTCATTGGGGTCCTTAACCTCATTGGGAGAGCCATGTTCGGGGGGAGCAGGAAGCGGCCAGGGATTACAGTTTGGCGACGGCGGTGAACTGGATCACCCCGATGTAGACGCCGGGTTGATCCGTGTAGCGCGTGAGGAGTTGAAACTTCAGCGGCGTGAATGAGACGCCGGGGCGATTGGTCTCGGCGACGACGCGCGGACGTTCGAGGGAGAGGAACAGAAAGCCGGTGGGGCTGGTGAGATCGCCGACGGGAGCCTCGCCGCCTTCAGGTCGCGTGCGGGGGCTGCCCACGAAGAGATTCTCTGGAAGTATGGCGCTGTTGGGAGCGCTCTGGTTGTTGAGCGGGCTGCTCTGGGCGGTCACGCCGCACCCATTCCGTTCCGCGCACGCCATGAAGAGGATCACATTGCTCGGAGGGTTGCCCGGGAGCACAGGACGTGCGACGGCCCAGCCCGGCTTTCCGGTCTGGAGGAAGCCGACACCGGAGAGCGACAGGCCGATGCCGACCTGATCCCGCATGGCCTCCTGCATGGGAATGGGGCCATCGGCGCGGACGGGCTGCATTCCCGCCATTCCGAGGAGAGCGAGGGCCAGGCCTGCTGTTTTGAGCAAGGTACCCTGGAGAGCCGTGGCGCGGTCGGCGCCCTGCGGGCATTTTGAGGTTCGGCGCCGGGCTGGAGGATGGAGGATTCTGCCAGTCATTCGAGCTCCCTTGCATGTGGCGCCGCTGGACTTAACCGATGGACGGCTTAACTCTTTCTGTCGGCCCGATTGGGGTTCAGTCATAGAAGTTGTGTCGGAGGATGCGAACGGCCAGGCCAAAGCAGCCGCACTCCTGGGGTTCCGAGCGGACGATGATCCCCTGGAGGGCGATGGGTCCACCCTCAAACAGGAAGGGAAACAGCCTTAAGGTAAATGTCACGGGAGCGCCGACCGCCACTCTTCGCTCCAGATTCAGGTAGAGTCCCGTGGCGCTGATATTGATGAGCGTGGTGGAAACATCGAAGGAGCGCCCCTGAGCATCCACGCCCTGCGCCCGCACCGGAAACGGCGCCCGAAGGCGAGGCTTTCGGTGTCGGTACGGAGTGTCGAACGGCGTGAGGAGGGCGGAAGGCATGAAGGAGACCGGGAGTGAGTGTCATGAGACGGAGGCGCCAGGGGCGCCGGGAACTCTTACTCCGCCCACTTCTCCATGATAACGGTTTGAGCGCCGGATCGTATGGGCGGATGCGCGTATTAGGAGTGTGCGGATTCGCACATTTTTTTGGGCAAATCAGTGTGCGAATTGTGCCCCCCCGTATGGCACAATTGTGCCCCCCTGCCGCAAACATCAGTTCGATACCCTCCTTCCCAGGCTCGCTCCCTGGAGGAATCCGACTTACCGCTGGATGTTCACCAGGCCGAAGCGATAGGCGTAGATGACCAGCTCCAGGCGATCCGCCACTTCCAGTTTTACAAAGACGGAGGTGAGATGGTGTCGCACCGTGCCCTCGCTGATGTAGAGGCGTTCGGCGATCTGCTTGTTCTTCAATCCCTCCCCGATGAGGCTGATGACCTCCCGCTCTCTTTCGGTGAGCAGAGTCAGTTTCGCCGCTTCGAGGTCGCTCTTGTCGGCGGCGTTGGAGATTTCGTTCAGCACGCGCGCCATCATGGTGCGGTCTATCCAGACTTCCCCCTGATGGATTTTTCTGATGGCTTTGAACAACAGGTCGGAGGAGTCGTCCTTGAGGAACACTCCCATCGCTCCAAGGCTGACCGCCCGCAGATGAAGGTCCGGCTCGTGAAGGGCGGTGAGGATGAGGATTTTGGAGGTGGGGGAGAGGTCGAGGAGGCGGGGAAGAAGATCGAGGCCATTGCCGTCTTCCAGGCCAATATCGAGGAGGATGATGTCGGGTTTCTCGCGCTCCACCAGTTCCACGGCGTCGGAGATACGGCCCGCTTCGCCCACCAGGATAAATTCGGGGTGCGGCTTGAACAACATCCGCAACCCTTCGCGCACCAAAAGGTGATCTTCGATAATCACGATATTCAAGATGCTCACTCACCTGTCATGGAAAGGCTGGAAAAGCGAGAGCGCTCAAAAAGTGGCGTCATGTCATGAATACGGAACCCTTAGCCAAAGAGATGAGATCAGACCCAGGATGACCCGAAATTGGCCCTTCAGACCCCTGAAACTAAGTTAGAGGCCGTTCGATGGCCACGCGCATCATGAGGAGACGCGAGGGCGCACTCTTCACGGAACGACAGAGCGCCCTCTTCACAATGCGCTAAAGTGGAATTTCCACGCGGACCGTGGTGTCATGGGGCGGATTCAATTCGACGCGGGCATGGCCTCCGAGAGCCAGAGCGCGCTCGGTGATTGAGCGGGGTTTGAAGGAAACCACCTGCCGCCGCTCATCGGCGTTGTTTCGGATGTGGAGCGTAAGATGGCGAGGGTGACTCTCCATGCGGATGTGGGCGTGTGCGGAGCGGGTGTGTTTGCGAATGTTGCTGAGGCCCTCCCGAATCATCATCATCAGCTCGCAGGAGAGTCGTTCGTTCACCTCCATGGGTCCTTCGATCTCGATGGCGGTCACGATGCCGGTGGTTTGCCGGAAGGTGTCCGCATACTGCCGGAGCGTGGTGAGGAAGTCGTGGGAAGAGGAGGCGTCGGCGCGCAGGTCGCGCACGTACCATCGTAATTCAGAGATGCCGGTATCCGCGATTTGGAGCAGAGTTTCTATATCGGAGTTAGCGATGCCCTGGGATTCGTGCTGGGCGTGAGTGGCGCGGAGGCCCATCTGAATAGCGATGAATGGCTGGAGAATTGTGTCATGCAGGTCCCGCGCGACCCGCTGACGCTCCTGTTCGCCCGCTTGGGAAGCGAGCAGGTCCATCCAGCGGAGATGATTGATAAAGGGATAGAGGCGCTCGGCGACCTGGGCGAGGAATTCCGCATCCTGGGAACCCCAGGCGCGGTGTCCTCCCAAAAGATAAATGCGCCCGGCGGATTCGCCATCCCAACGGACGGGGACGGAGAGCCATGAGGAAGCGCCCAGTGTCTCTTCGAGGGAGCGCAGCGTAAACCTGTTCCACCGTGATCGGAAGATGGGTCTCCACATCGGTGGCGTGGCAATGGAGGGCGCCGTTGCGGGAGGGGTGGCAACGGATCGCCACGGTATCGGGGAGCAGGAGCAGTTGTCGGGCGACAGCGAAAGGGATCGGCCCGTCCTGCCCCTGCGGGGAGTGAACACAGGAGCGATAGCAGTGGTACTCCTCCTGGCTGGACGGGTTCATCACCCAGAGGCAGGCCGACGCCTCGAAGTGACGGCGGGTTTGATCCACCACGGAACGCAGGACGTGCTCCAGGCCAAACCGGGGATTGGAGACACGGGTGATCTCGTGCATCAGGTTGAGTCGTCGCCGTTGTTCGTATTCCCGGCCTCCCCAGAAGGTGATCAATCCGCCGAGGAAGAGGAGAATGAACAGTCGCATCTCAAAGATCGGGCGTTCAGCGGGCCAGCGTGTCAGGCTCCCGCCGACAATTATCAGGTAGAGGAGGAGAGCCGTTAGCCCCACGCGAACGCCTGTCCGATAGCCCCAGCGGAACGCCGCGATGAGCACGCAGAAAATGAAGAAGAGCGGGTAGAGCGGCCCCTGGCCGCCGCTGAGCGCCAGAACGAGGCTGGCCCAGCCGACATCCATCCAGGGCAGCCACTCCTCCGGGAGGAGGCGGCCACCGCGCGAGAGGAAAGAGTTCACCAGACCGGCGTAGACAGCGTAAGCGACCAGCGCCAGACGCGCCATGGGCAACTTGGCGCCCCAGGCTTCGGGGACCACGAAGGTGGCGAGGAGGGCCGCCAGAACCAGTGTCAGGCGAATGACGCTGATGGCGTTCTCGTCCACCGGCACGGAAGGAAGCCAGGAGGTGAGCCTCTTACGCCGGAACAATCGGAACGCTTTGAAAGAGGAAGATAACAAAGGAATTGAGCGTCTGCCGATGCCAAATCGGCATGAAAGGCAAACGCATCCGCCTTTCTTCAATCGTGTAAAGCAGCAGTCGAGA
>JBBRGS010000284.1:0-4230 GCA_038240635.1 Armatimonadota bacterium | reverse complement strand
CGCGAGTTCGGGGAGGAATGATGGGGCGCGAGCTCACGATCTCCCCAGCCCCTCTCCTGTGGGAGAGGGGTGGCCGAAGGCCGGGGTGAGGTAGGGGGGGATCGCTCAAGGACAGAAGGCTTCGAGAGGGCGAGAGTCGGCAAAGGCCGACTTTGTGTGGTCGTTGCAGCGGTTTCAACCGCCCGGACCTCTGAGCCTCCGAGACAGGAACTCCCTGTGTCCGGGCCGCTCCCTCAACATCAGGAGGGTGAGGAAGAGAAGCGTCCGCGCAGGCGGGCGCTTAGCCGAAGGCTCTGAGCGAAGGACTTCAGTCTGTCGCTCGGTGGAAACGCTCCCTCTCTCCCGCTCGCAAAACTTTGAACCACACCCGATCTCATAGGGCGCCACGTCCTGCTTCCGCCGAAACGGGCCGCTTGATGGGAGCGACACGACACGATTCTTCCGCCGGTCTCCTCGTGGCGGACTGTGGGCCGTCTGGATCGAATTAGCGGACCCCGATTTGCGGCCATCCGGCGAACGTGGCCCGGTCAGTGGGCGCCGTCGCCCCCTGGCGGATGCGACCGTCCTCGGTGACGACGAAGTAGGCATCGCCGCCTTCCAGATTGTCCAGGGGTTCGCAGCTGATGCACCATGTGGTGGCCAGGGGCGCCTCCACGTCGGTAAAGTGATACCCGGTCACTTCGTGTGTGCCCGGCGTGGGCCAGCGAATGATCGCCTCGTGCCCCACGGGAGTGTTTTCCAGTTCGTTCAGGGTGCCGTAACGATTGCTTCCCGCCCGTTGATGGAATTTAAATAACTCCTGCGCGGTGACGATATTGCGTATCCGCTCAATCGCGTTGCGCTCATGAGCGGCTTTCCGGCTGGAGATGAGATTCGGAAGCGCCAGGGACGACAAAATGCCGATAATGGCGATTACGATGAGCAACTCGATGAGAGTGAACCCTCGCTGTCTAAAGTTGGCTTCTGTGTCTCTCATCTGCCTTCTCCTGAACCGCGCCTTCACCTTTGCGGGGTATCGGACTCGGTTCGGCGGACTTACGAAGGGGGGGACCAGTTCCGCAATCGGGACCGGGTTTCCACGTCTGCGCGGAGGGTTGTGGCGTCGTACTCTTTTTGTACGGTGAGGTTGGTTTGCACCAGGGCCGCCAGGTTGTACGAGTCGCCGGCGGATAAAGCGACGACCTGCCCCGGATGTGCGGGGTCCTGCTTGTAACAGGTGAAAATGGAGGTGAAGCCCGGCGTGATCTCCACGCGGGGGTCCGACCGATATCGCGCTGGGTTGCCCGCGTCCCGGTTGACATCCCAGGGGAAGAGCCAGCGCGCTTCAACGATCCGCGAGCTGCCCGCGCCGGGGGAGACGATTCGGCGGATGTTCCACGTTTTGTGAGTACCGGAGCCGTCGGTGATCGTGGTGTAAAAGGCGTAGATCACAGTGTCGGAAACGCCGTCTATCGTGGAGGAGGTGGCGTTGTTCCACGCGGGCTGCTGCAACACGATCACCGAGCCGTTGGTGGTGTAAGTGACGCCGCTGACCGTGGCGGACGCGAGAACCTGCGACCCCTGCTTGATGTCGCGGTCCATATACGCCAGGGCGTCGCGGGCGACGGTGTTGGCGGAGGCGTTCCCCTGGCTGACGACGGCGTTCTTCAGGCCACTGACGAAGAGCAGCGCCCCGGCGGTGAGCAGCGCCACGCTGATGGAGAGGGCGAGCAGCAGTTCCAGCAGGGTGAAGCCGTCCGGGCGAGGAGTCGGGGCGCGGTCGTCGGTACGGGTGGGTCGGTCGCGCCGGGTCATTGCCATCGTTCGTTCAGGCCCCCGGTGGTGATCAAGGTGTTGACGGTGGTGGATTCGTTACGGGTGACGCTGTTGAGGCTCCAGCTGACCGTGACGGTGAGTTGCCGTAGGTCCGTATTGCCGCTGTAATTGGTGATGGTGTAGACCCCCATGCCGTTGTTGAGCGCGCTGAGAGCCGTGTACCCTACGCCGCCGGTCGCCCCGCTCCCGTTCCCGAAGGTCGCGTTGGTGACGGGGACGACGCTGGTGTACGGCTGCTGCCGCACGTAATCCACCAGGGCGTTGGCCGCCTCGTAGCTGAGCATCACCGAGCGAGAGTCCATGTTCATCCGGGCGCTCACGCTCATCAGGTAGAAAACGGCGGTCATGCCGACCGTGACGAGCATGACGACCAGCATGGTCTCGATGAGCGTGAAGCCCGATTGCCCCGCGCGCCGCCGTCCCGACAGGCGCCGGGGGGCCGGGGTGGATTGTGGAGCGCAGGGAGACGGGTTCACGGAGGTGGCCTTATCAGGGGGAGTGGCGGAGCAGGCGATTCAGGCGGCGCCGGGCTTCGGGGGTCGCGGCGTTCAGCCGGATCGCCTGGCGGTACTCCTGGAGGGCAAGAGGTTGCCGGGCCATCGCTTCATACAAGATGCCGAGTTGGGTATGGAACGACGGCAGCAGGGGGTAGAGCGCCACCGCCTCCCGCAGCGCCCGCTCGGCGTCGGCGGCGTAAGGCCCGCCCTTCAGGACGGCTTCGGTGAGCAGGCGCCCTTCTCCAAAGAAAAGGTAGCCGTCCATCGGCTGAAGCCGTTCGGCGCGGTAGTATCCTAATTTACCATACTGAGTCCAGTAACCTGGCGACTTGTGAAGATATTGCAACGCGGCAAGGGCTGTATCGCCGTGCCCGCGCCAATTGTCGATGCGACTGGGCGCCCACGCCAGCGCCGAGAGGTGCGCCGCCAGCGCCTCATCCCACCGACGAGCCTCTCGGGCGCGGATCGCGCGGGCGTACTGAACATCACCGACCAGCCACCGGAGGGCGGCCCCCGGTCCCGTCACGAGTTCGGACCCCAGGTCGGGCCGCAGGTGAAGCGGCTGGCGCATCAACTGGAAATACTCCATGCGTGGGATGGGTACCGTCAGCGTCACCGCGACCGCCACACCCGCCGCCTGAAGCCACCGGGGCCATCGGGCGCACGGAGACGGCGCATCTGCGCGAACGCGGGAGGACGCCAGCCCAATGACCGCCCAGAAGACAGCCTGAAGCGCCACGTCGTGGGGGGCGGCGGCGTTCTGGATTAACCATGCCACGAGGAATCCCACCCAGCCCGCCGCCAGCGCCGCGTCCGTCTCGCCTTCAATTCCATCCTCTGAAACGATAGTTCCGGGGGTGGAGAGCCGCCGCCGCAGGCTGCCGAACGTCCCCAGCGCCACCGCGAGGAAGGCGAGGAGAGAGAGGCCGCCGCCGCTGATCAGAATCTCCAGCCAGCCGTTGCGGGGACCTGGCTCCGGCGTGGCGTTCGGCTCGTGCCAGGCGATGCGCTCGTCCGAGGTGTAGCGCGGAACCACCAGCCCATACGTCGCCGGACCCCAGCCCAGCAGCGGGCGATCATGGATCATGAGCAGGGCTGCGTCTCGCCGCGACACGTCCAGAGGTCGCGTGGAACGGGTCGCCGGGGAGGAGGGAGTGAATCGCGAAGGGAGGATGAAGCCCGCCAGCAGGGCGATGAGGAGCGCAGCGGCCACTCCTGCTTTCCGTCCCGGCGGCCCCGTTTCCGGCGGCCCCGTTTCCCGGCGCAGGAGGGCCATCGTCGAGGCGATGCCCGCCACGGCTCCGGCGGCGGCGTACGGAACCCCCGCATGACCCATCACGAACGCCGCAAGCATGGCGCCACCCCACGCCCATCCGGCGGAGGGCAGCGGCCGCCGGACCAGGAGCGACCGCGCCATCAGCGGGAGGACCGCCGCCAGATACCCCGCGAGCAGGGTCGGATTGGCGAACGGGCCGGTCCACCGACCGCTGTTTCGGGCGACGGACGCGCCGTTGAGCGGATCGGGGAGGACGGCCTGCATGATTGCCCACAGGGCCGCGACTCCCGCCACGAGACGCAGCAGGGAGGCCGCGCGAGTCTGAAACGAAGCGTCGCGGGCCGCGCCGGTGAACGCGAAAGCGAAAAAGACGAACAGGGCCAGATCGGTGAGGGCGACGAGGCTTCCCCACGGATTGGGTGATTGCACCGACGCCGCGCTCATCAGGATGAGATACGCCATGATCGGCAGCCGCAGAGGGTGAATCTCCGAAACCTTCGCTTCGTTGGCGGACGCCCACGCCGAACGGGAGACGGTGAACAGCCCGGTGAGCGCCAGGCCCATCGCCATGAGCCGCAGCAGCGTGAGGCGCGGCAGGTCGGTCGGGTCGTACGCCCAGGGGAAGACGAAGAGCGGCGTGAG
>JBBRGS010000283.1:0-4342 GCA_038240635.1 Armatimonadota bacterium | reverse complement strand
GGAGGGCGATGAGAACGGTGACGCTCCATCGGGGGAGCCGCATCACGGGCATCACAGGCGGAACCCTTTCATCGTTTGGCCCTGCGGCGTCGTGAAGAGGACGAACACCCAGCCGTCATGGTAGAAAAGTTCGCCCTGCGTTGGGCCGACCTCGCGGCGCAGCGACTGCGGCGGGCGGTCATCCTCCCGCAGCAGATAGAGGCCGGCGGCGTTTTGCGTGGGGTCGCGGAGGAGCAGCGCCACGTTGGTCCCGGACGGGTTGTAAAGGGGGAGCGCGGCCATGATTTCGGCGGACCGCAAGATAGCGCGTTCTTCGGGCTGTTGTCCCAGCGCCCTGGGGTTGATTTGCAGCCACGCCGGGCCTTCCGACGCGTTAGGAGAGACGCTGTAGCGGGCGAGAAACAGGTGATCCGGGGTGGCCCACATGCGCGGCAGGAGGGACGAACCGGCGACTGATGTTGTTACCCAGTTCATGCCGTTTGAGTTCAACTCGCGTTGGAACCGGCTCAGGGTCGCTTCGTTGCGCGCGCTTTGGGTGAGGAGGTAGAGGCCCGCCGTGTCCGCGTTTGGAACCCCGGCGATGAGGGCGAGCGGCTTCTGGGCGTCGGTGCCGGGCGGTGGCCCCCACTCCTTCACCGTGTCGCCGTCATACTCCAGCAGTCGGGCGCTGTCGGTCACCCAGTAGATGCGCGAGTCGTTCCATACGGGCGGCAGGACGGGCGGTGCGGGATCGGGCTGCGGGATCAGGACGGGGCGGAGGTCGGCGGCGTCGAGTTCGACCGCGTGCAGGCCGTCTTCCCCGGTCGCGTCGCTTTCGCCCCAGAGGAGCAGGCGGCGCCCGTGCGTGATTTGATGCGTGAATAAGCCAGGGATGAAGTCGCGCTTAAGGAGAGGAGCGGGGTCCGCGAGGAAACAGCCGCCTTCCGTGAGAACAAACAAAAGCGCGTGGTTGGCGAGCAGGACGCCGCGCTCCGCCTGAGCTGGTCGGCTCCCCGGAACGGCGAGGAGGGGTTCCGGGAGGCGGAGCGTTTCCATATCGGAGAAGGGCGATGTGGCTTCGTGGCGGCGCAGGGTTGTCCCGGCGGCGAGAAACGGGTAGCCGTACGCGCTGATGAACGCGGCGCCCGGCTCGTTCAGCGAGATATTCGTCCACTCGGCGGGAGAGTCCGGAATTGCGCCTTCCCACGGGGCCGCGCCGCTTCGCTCCAGCCCTCCGGCCCAGGCGTTCCAGTCGAGGCGGGGTCGCGGCAGGGAGCGGTGGTCGCACGCTCCGGTGAGGCACTCCGTGGCTTCGAGTTTGTGGAGTCGCCCGCACCGGTCGCAGGCGCGGAGGAGGCGGTGGCAGCGCGGGCAGGAGGCGGGAGCGCGCCTCTCGCCGTCCACGATGTTCACCATGTGGTCGGGGTCCCATGGGCATGCCTGCCGCACGGGGACGCCGCATTGCACGCAGAAGTTGGCGTCGGGCGGGAGGACGTGTTCGGGGTCGGCGGTGCAGCGAGGCGCGCCGGTGGGGGCGGCAGAGGCGTCCTGATGAAGGCGTTGCGCGGTGTGGGAAGGCCGCCTCACGAGATGGACCCTCCTTTGACCTTCTCACGCTCGCTGAGGGGTATTCGTTTTGTCTCTCCCAGATTCGGCGAGGAGTGAACAGGGGCGTCTTCCGGGGGTGGGTGAGGAAGGTCTGCCGGAGGGGCCGCTGCGGGGGCGTCCACCTCCACCTCGTTAACGATGTCATCCGCTCCTGGCGCCGCAATGACGGGTTCGGGAGCCGGCGCCGCAATGACGGGTTCGGGAGCCGGCGCCGCTGCGGGGGCGTCCACCTCCACCTCGTTAACGACGTCATCCGCTCCTGGCGCCGCAATGACGGGTTCGGGAGCCGGCGCCGCAATGACGGGTTCGGGGTCCGGGACAGGGGGCGCCGCCGTCGTCCGGGGTTCCTGCGGCGCGTCCGGCATGGGGGTCGTTACGGTCAGGACACGGCCCGACGGTGGCGTAACGGTGGCCGCAGGGGCGACCGGCTGAGGGGGACGAGGGGCGGGAGAGACGCCGGACATGCTGACATAAAAGGTCACACGCGCCTTCTGGACGACGTTCCCATCAAGGCGATAACCGATGCTGAACACCTGCTGAATGCGTTGGTTGAGACTCTCATCAGAGGTTTTGATCGGAGCGAGGGCCATCTCATGCATCTGAGGAGTGTAGAGGTCTCGCTCCACCAGAGGAACAATCGGTTCCAACTTGTAGCGATCGCGCGCGATCCCGATCAGGTGACGCTGATAGAGCGCCATTTCGCGTTCCAGCGCCGTCAAGGAGGAGAGGGCTTCGGCTCGGAGCAGCAGAGGAGCGTGTGCCACTTGCAGGGGAGTGTAGAGCAGGCTTGCCAGGCGACCCAATTGACGATCCAGTATGAAAGTTTCGGCCCGCATCTCTTCTCCCAGCTGGGCCAGCTCATCGGTCCAGGACAGCAGGGAGCGCATGGTACGCGGTTCCTCCTCCTCCAACCCCTTCAGGGCGTTGATCAGGTACTGCCGCGCCAGATCGAACCGCTCCCTGCCGGGTGGGAGGCCGCCCCAGACGCCATTGTCTTGCTGCACCGCTACGTTCAACGCTTCCGTCTGGCGCTTCGATTCTCCCGCCACCGTTTCCACCATGCCCGCCGCCGATGTCAGGTTCCCCTCCAGTACTTTCGCCTGGGCGAGCAGATTAGAATATTGATCGGCGAGGGGATTGATCTGTTCACTAATTTGATGGCTCTGATCCAGGAAATAGTCATACGCCTTCTGACGCTCCGCCAGGGAATCGTCGAAATCCCGGACGCTGGTTAGCAACTCCTGGGCCTGAGAAATCACCCCTTTGGACCCTTCACCCAGACGGGTGGCGGCAGTCATGGCTTCCCGCAGTCCTCGCGCGTTGCGATTGAACTCCTCCAATTCCTTCTGGGACAGCGGCGGAGCGTTCTCTCCGTGAGGCCCTGCAAAACCGACCGGTTGTTGACTCTTCCGCTTTCCGGCGAGGCTCTGAAGGATGAGAAACCCGATGCCTCCCAGCGCCAGCAGGTTGAGGATCAGCGCCAGCCAGCCTGTGAACGGCGAAGAGGCGGTCTTCTCGTTCGGCGGATGAACCGGATGTTTAGCGGGGTTGAAGGCCGGTCCTGTTGAGGGCGTCTTTGCTGAGGCTGGTCCTGTTGAGGACGGTTTTGCTGAGGCTGAGGAGTTCGCGGCGAGAACCTCTTTTCCGCCGAGGGCGCTGGAAGCGATCCATGCGATCAGGGCTACGAGGAGCATAATCCCTGCCGCCGCTGGCATGAAAGCAATCAGGCTGGGACGTGTCCTCACCCTGAGGTCTCTCGATCCATCTGAGTGGATCGAAGGACCGGTTGGTTGGGACCTCCGGGCGCCGCCGGAACCGCCCTTTGGGGTGTTGGTGTTCGCCACTGTGGCCTCCTAAATCAGGTACTCCATCAGGGTGTCAGCGTCCTCGACCCGCACATTTTCATCGAAGCTGTAGTGGACCCGCAGGCGCAGGCCGTCAGCCTCCTCCACGCCGATGAAGAGCCGTACCGTCTCCGCCCGGCCCGTGGGGTCCGTGATTGTCCCGGTTCTCAGCGTCCCGATGACGGGGTCTTCCCCGACCAAAGGCTGGTAAGCCCCCCTGATCTCCACGGAAACGGCGCCGTCGTTTATCGGAACCGCCAGGCGGCGCCGACGGCCGAAACCTGTGTCATTGGGCGCCATACTCCAGGGACTATCCTTTACTCCAGATACCCTAACCTCCACCCCGTAATTCGCGCTGCGACTGATGTTCGCGTCAGGCGCCAGCACGGCGCCTTTTCCCACCGCCTCCATTGTGAGGCCTTCCGGGAGAGGATGAACGATTGATTCGAAGCCCTCCGGCGAGAAGATCAGGTCGAGGAGGGTATGGACGCGGGGAATGAGGGAGTTTCCTCCCACAAGGAAGACCGAGGCGATATCCTCCCGACGGCAACGCGGTTCGAAGGCGCCATTTGGTTCAAAGAGATACTCATCCAGCGCTCCGAAAATCGTGTCCACAAACGGTTTTAGGGATTGATTGACATCATTGAGCGTTACCCGGCGATTCGGTTTGAGGACGGGATCCTTCCCTTCCTGCATCCAAATATCTTCGGTCGGTATCGGGGCAGAATAATTTATACCGTTCAGTTTGACATCCTGGTCCAGGCGATTCTGATCTTCATTTTTCTGAACAGCGGCTATCTTTCGAGGGTCAATCGCTTCCAAAAGCCGATCATGAAACAATCGAGTAATTACTGCGAACGCATCGTCGCCCTGCTGTCCCAGCTGATCCATTTGCACCTTATAAGCTCTTT
>JBBRGS010000282.1:0-4355 GCA_038240635.1 Armatimonadota bacterium | reverse complement strand
CGTGGGCGACGCGGTCCTCGTGATGCGGTTCGCGGTGGGGCTGGCGGTCCCGTCGGCGGCTCAGGCCACAGCGGCGGACATGAACGGCAACGGCGCGGTGGAGGTGACGGACGCGGTGGCGATCCTCCGCGCGATCCTCACGGCCCCGGAAGGGTCGTCTTAGCGGGCGGCGGCATATTCCAAAGCCGCTTTGATACGTCTGCGTTCGAGAGAGGAATGCTCCTCCAGGAGGTCCTCAATGGTGTCGCCATTCGCCAGCATTTTCACGAGTTGATGCGCGGGGATACGAGTCCCCCGGATGCGCGCCTGACCGGGACACACTTCGGCATCAACCGCTATGAGTCCATGCATACGCGCCTCTCAGGAAACCTTCTTCAGGAGGGTGATGCGGCCAATCGGCACCCACTCCGCCACAAGGATGTTCCCGTTATGGAGGAACTGCGCGTCGTGCGGGTGGATGAATTTTCCCGGAATGAAGTCGGCGCGGGGATGATCCCGCAGGTTGGAGGGGTCGCCGTCGCCCAGTTGCGCGGCCACCCGGTTGTCGCCGTCCAGGATCGTGACGACGCTGCTCAGGTCGGGGACCAGCAGCCAGTCGCCGCGCGGATTGAAGTGGCACGGGCGACGCATCCCATTGGTGACGAAGCGGACGTGTTTGCCGTCCAGGCTGAAGTACTGGATGCGGTGATTGGCCCGGTCGGCGACGGCCAGCAGCGGCTCGCGCCCGCGCGGGTCCACCCAGAGGCCGTGCGGCTCCAGGACTTTGCCCGGCTCGGAGCCGCGCCCGCCAAAGGTGCGAATCCAGTTCCCTCGGCGGTCGTACTGATGAATCCAGTAGGAGCCGTAGCCGTCCGCCACATAGAAATCGCCGTTGGGGGAGAAGGCGACGTTGGTGGGGATGAAGGGCGCGCCGTCCTTATAAACGCCGGGTTCGGGCGGGGCGCCGGTTTCCCACAGGACGCCGCCGTTCAGGTCGGTCTTGACCACCACGTGATGTGCGGTGTCGCAATGGTAGAGGACCTCGCGGCCCGACTCGCGGCGCAGGTCGAGGCCGTGCGCGCCGCCCCGAAATCGCGCGCCCCACGAGCGGAGGAAGCGCCCCTGACGGTCGAAGACGGCGATGGCGTCCGGCGAGGCGCTGTCGGGGTGTACCGTGTGGGCGATGTAGATGCGCCCCCGCGAGTCTTCGGCGACGCCCTGCGTGTCCCCGAAGCGCAGGGTCTCCGGCGGCTGTAGCCAGTCGTGGAGGCACTCGTATCGGTGTTCCCCGGAGCCGAGGAGGAGGAGTTCGGGCGCACGTCCGAATGCGGCGGGGGCGAGGCGCGTCGCGGCGAGGGCGGCGGGGGCGAGGCGCGTCGCGGCGAGGGCGGCGCCCCCCGCGACGGCGCGACGGAGGAGGTTTCGGCGAGAGATCACGGGGGACGGATCGCTATCGCTACTCATGGAAGTCTCCTCCGACGGATAAACCCGCCGTCGCGGGGGAAGGTCGCCGCGTGTTAGCTCATCGAGTGGATGCCGAACATGTTGCCTTCGGTGTCCCGCGCGAGGGCGATGTAACCGTGTTGCCCGATAGAGGTCTTCTCCTTGTGCACTTCACCGCCCGCCGCCGCCACGCGACCCACTTCCACCGCGCAGTCGTCGCTGTGGAAGTAGATGAGGGTTCCCCCGCCGCCCGAACAGACGCCTTCCATCTTCACCAGCGCGCCCCCCGCGCCCACCTGATCCATCTCCATGGGGAAGGCGAGCATTTGAATGGTGTCGTCGGACATCAGGGGGGTCAGTTGGAGTTGCAGAACCGTCTCGTAGAACGTTTTGGCGCGCTCCAGGTCTTGCGCGTAGATCTCGAACCAGATGACCGGGTTGATCGGCATGGAGGATCTCCTTGCGTCGTGGAACAGAGAGGAATCTGACCGTGACCGGAATGGGGCGCCTCCATCGAGCCGTTCACGAACTCGAATGTAGCACATCCATTCGGGCAACCGCAACTGATTTACCGACGCTTCATCGGGGGGGGCTTCACGCCTCCTGGGAGAAGGGACCCCGCCCGGGGCGGCGAACGCATGGACATTATCCGTTCGCTCACCGCCCCCCTCGGAGACTGTTTCCATGCCCGTCGTCGTTTCGCCCGCTCAGGTGGATCAGTTCCGCGAACTCGGCTACTTCGTCACCGAGTCGGCCTTCCCCCACGATCAACTCGCCGCTGTCTCCCGCGAGTTTGATCGCCTCTGGGACGATTTTATCCGCCGCGCCGAAGCCTCCGGGGACCTCGCCGAAGCCGCCCTCGCCCGCGAGCGCCCGTTCATCGGGCAGGTTCACGCCCATAGCGCGGTCCTCGCCGAGTTTGTGAAGGCGCCGATCTACCTGGAGGTCTGCGCGCGACTCATCGGGCCGGAGGCGGACCTGTACTACAATCAGGCGGTCATCAAGCCACCGGAGAAAGGGCGTCATTTCGGCTGGCACCAGGATTCGGGCTACACCGTCACCGAGCCGCTGGAGTATGTGACGTGCTGGACGGCCATCAGCCGCACCTTCATCGAGAACGGCTGCATCTGGGTCCTGCCGGGGTCGCACCACGACGGTTTGCGGCGGCACGTTCACAACGCTACCGACCATTCCCTCGACGCTGAGGTGGCGGACGAGAGCGGCGCGGTTCCAGTGGAGATGGCGCCGGGGCAGGTGGCGGTATTCAGCTCGCTGCTGCTGCACAAGAGCGGCCCGAACACCTCCGGCGAGGTGCGAAAGGGGTACGTGCCGCAGTACCACCTTCCCGGCGCGATCCTCGTGGAGTCGGGCCAGCCGTTCGGCGACCTGTACCCTGTGCTGCGGGACGGCGTTCGGGCGTGAGGGCGCAGGCGCCCTTAGGAGTTGGTTCTGGTATTATGGAGTTGGAGAAAGCGATTAACGAAAGGAGGCGATCCGATGAGAGCGTTTACCTTGGAACTCCCGGACGAAACCGCCGCAACCCTGGAACGTTGGGCGCGGGAAGGGGGGCAAACGACGGCGGAGGTGATTATACGGCTGGTGGGGGCTGAAGCGCCCTGTAAAGGGGAAGCGCCGTTAGGTCCCGTGGAGGAGGACTCATTGTTCCATCTCCAATCGTATGATATTGAAGTTCCCACCGACCTCTCGGAGAACGCTGATCGGTATCTCTATCCATCAGATGCCAAATGAACCGCGTTTTTGTGGATACCAGCGGATGGGTCGCGCTCAAACTGCAACGTGACCGCGGGTGGGAGAAAGCTACGGCGTTTCACCGGAAGGCTTTGCTGGCTGGAACTCGGTATATCACCAGTAATTATGTGCTTGATGAAGCCTGTACACTTCTGCTTGAACGCGGACGACATGATATTGCTGTCGCGTTTGGGCGAAAGATCTAATCATCGCGGCGAGTGGATATAATTTGGATCGATCAAGGCTTTGAGCGAGAGGCATGGAATTGGATTTAATGTTCCCATCCTCATGGGTACAGTTTCACAGACTGCTCTTCGTTTGTGGTGATGAAGCGCCTTAATATTGAGTATGCGTTCTGTACCGATCATCATTTCACTACAGCCGGATTTATTACTGTTCCCCGGTGAGGTAGCCCATCTCATCGCGGCGAAAGCGTATACCGTCGCCCCTTTCGCGCGGTAAACTCGATCCCTCCGTCGGCTTCCGGGGTGGCGCGGACCGCCTTCCCCGCCGACGTGACGAGGAGCGGCGCCGTCGCCCGCACCCGGCAGGGACCGCCTCTCGCCGCGCGGATCGTCGCCTCCGCCAGCCGCCCCGCCTCCCAGGCGAGGTCCACCGTGAAGCCGCCGCGCGCCCGCAGGCCCGTCACGCGCCCGCTCGGCCACCCCTTCGGCAGCGCGGGCAGGAGTTCGATCTCCCCGGCGTGACTTTGCAGCAGCATCTCCGCGATCCCCGCCGCCCCCCCGAAGTTGCCGTCCATCTGGAAGGGGGGATGGTTGTCGAACATGTTCGGCAGCGTGGAGTGGGCGAGGAGCGCGTTCAGGTGCTCCAGCGCGGCGTCGCCGTCTCCCAGCCGCGCCTGAAAGTTGACAATCCACGCGCGGCTCCAGCCGGTGTGACCGCCGCCGCTCGACAGCCGCCGCCGGAGGGTGACGCGCGCCGCTTCCACCAGTTCCGGCGTGGCGCGCCGCGTGAATTGATCCCCGGGGTGCAGGCCATACAGGGGCGACATGTGCCGGTGACCGGGTTCCGGCTCGTCCCAGTCCTCCAGCCACTCCTGTAACTGGCCGTGCTTCCCGATCTGCGGCGGCGCGAGGCGCGCCTGGGCCGCCAGCAGCCGTGCGCGGAAGGCGTCGTCCCGGTGGAGGAGGCGGCTCGCCTCGGCGGTGGAGGTGAACAGGTCA
>JBBRGS010000281.1:0-4356 GCA_038240635.1 Armatimonadota bacterium | reverse complement strand
GCATACCGTTGCCCATGCCGCCGCGCATACCGTTGCCCATGCCGCCGCGCATACCGTTGCCCATGCCGCCGCGCATACCGTTGCCCATGCCGCCGCGCATACCGTTGCCCATGCCGCCGCGCATACCGTTGCCCATGCCGCCGCGCATTGGCATGGGACACTGCATCGCTTCCTGGGCGGTGGCGCCAGAGGGGGATGGACCGGCCTTCGCCTGGCCTTTCTTCATTTTCATCGCCGCCATCGGGCATTGCGGGCACGGCGAGGTCGCGGCGGTCGTCGGCATTCGGGGCGCGCGAGGTTTCGGTGTTGTGGCGGCGTGCGCGCCCATCGTCAGGAGCGCTAAAGCGATCCCCAGAGCGGGCAGGCGCGCCCCTGGAGGGACGTGGAGTCGGTTCATCGGGTCCTCTCGGTCGTAGTCGCGTCATGAGCGGCTCACGGTGTGGAGGCCGCTCATGGGAATGGATACGAGCCGGGAGGAAAACGATTCATTCTTCCGCGAAACGCTCAGAGTGGAAGCGGAAGAGGTGGAGCGCTCAGGCGGAAGCTATCCGCGCGTCCAGCGCGCGGCGCACCGTCTCCGAGAGGCGCACCGGCGAGACCGGCTTCTGCAGGAACGTCACATGGTCGGTGGCCACATCGCCTCGCAGGGCTTCGTCATCCGTGTAGCCCGACATGAAGATGACCTTCGTGTCGGGTCGGGGGACCGCCAGCGCTTCGGCGAGGGCGCGGCCGTTCATGGTGGGCATCACCACATCGGTGAGGAGGAGGTGGATCGGCTCCGGGGTCGTTTCGCTCAGGCGGAGGGCTTCCCTGCCGTCACGCGCTTCCAGCACCCGATAGCCGCACTCGCGCAGGGTTTCGCGGACAAACTCGCGCACCATCGCCTCGTCCTCCACCAGCAGCACGGTTTCCGTCCCGCGCTTCAACGGCTCCATCGCGGGCGAAGCGGCGACCGGGGCCGCCTCTTCCACGCGCGGCAGGAGGATTCGGAACCGGCTGCCCCGGCCTTCCTCGCTCGTCACTTCGATATAGCCGCCGCTCTGCTTCACCACGCCGTACGTGGTGGCCAGGCCCAGGCCGGTCCCCTTCCCCATCTCCTTGGTGGTGAAGAACGGCTCGAACAGGTGATCCAGCGTGTCGCGGCTCATGCCGACGCCGTTGTCCGTCACGGCAAGGGTGATGTAGTCGCCGGGGGGCACCGCCGCGCCGTTTAAGGGGTACGGTCGGGCGAGAGACAGGTTCTCCACCTCCACCGAGAGGCGCCCGCCGTCGGGCATGGCGTCGCGGGCGTTGAGGGCGAGATTCATCACGACCTGCTCAATCTGGGCGGGGTCGGCGCGCACGGCGCCGGTTCCGGGGGCGCATCGGATCGAAAGCTCGATGTCCTCCCCGATGAGCCGTCGCAGGAGTTTGTGGATGGCGCCGACCACTTCGTCCAGGTGGAAGACTTCCTGGCGGAGAACCTGCTTGCGGCTGAAGGCGAGGAGCTGCTGCGTGAGGTCGGCGGCGCGTTTCCCGGCTTCCTTGATGGGGTGGACGTACCCCTGGAGAGGGTCGTCCTGGGGGAGACGGCTGGCGAGGAGGTCGCCGTAGCCGTTGATGACGGCGAGCATATTGTTGAAGTCGTGGGCGACGCCGCCCGCCAGTCGCCCGACGGCCTCCATCTTTTGCGCCTGGACGAGTTCGGCTTCCAGTTTCTTCTGCGTCGTCAGGTCGAGAATGAAGGCGGCCAGGCGCGGGCGCTCCTCGCCTTCCAGCATGGCCCCGCCGCACAGGATCGGAATTTCGCGGCCGTCCCGGTGCAGAAACGCCTTCTCGAACGGGTTGTACACGCCACTTTCAGCCAGCCGATCCAGCGCGTGGGTCATGCTGTCGGCCAGGCGCGGCGGGACGAAGGCGGACCATGAGAGGCGGCCTTCGTTCAGGTCGGCCTCGGTGTAGCCGAGCATGTCGAGGAGGGTGGCGTTGGCGGCGAGGATAGTCCCCTTCTCATCGGCTTCGAGGTAGCCAAACAGGTGGGAGCCGCTCAGGCGGCGGAAGCGCATTTCGTTGCGGCGCAATTCGCGCTCGGTGCGCTCCCGCAGCAGGGCGGCGGCGAGGACGTTGGCCACGCCCTGGAGGAAGTGCAGGTCGCTGGGGGAGAAGTGACGCCGTTCGGGGCTGTAGGCCGCAAGGACGCCCCACGGATGGCCATTGCCCTGCACGAGGACGCTGACGCCGCTCGTCACGTGATGATCAAACAGAACGGGCCGGGGGCGGAAGCGGGTCTCTGCGTGAAGGTCCTCAAAGACGAGGGGGCCGTTCTTCATGAGGGTGAAGCCGGAGTGGGAGTCGGCGCCCGCCTCGGCGAGGGTGGCCTCCATGGCGCCCGCGCGCCAGCCGGTTCCCGCCCGGTAACGCAGGCGTCCGTCGAGATCGCGCTGCGTGAGGGCGACCAGCGAGACGTTGAGTTGTTCGCTGACGACCTGAACGGCGGCGGGGATAAGGGTGGCGAGGTCCTCCCCGGCGAGGGCATGACAGCCCAGTTCGGCGACGGCCTCCTGCTGGCGCACGCGGGCGTTCGCCTCGTGTTCAGCGCGACGGGACGCGGTCACGTCGGTGGCGCCTCCCACGAAGCGGGTGAAGCGCCCCCTGGCATCGGGGATGGCCTGGCCCCGGTCCCACACGATCCGCCAGCTCGAATCCGTGTCGCAACGAGTCCGGTACTCCTCGCTGAACGGCTCGCCGGTCTCCAGGGCGACATCCAGGGCCCGCAGGACCCGTGCCTGGTCCTCCGGGTGAAGTAGTCGCTTCCACCCCTCCAGAGTGCCCGGTCCTTTAAGGGCGCCAGAGTGGGACCGTCCCAGGGTGCGCACGTCGCCGGTGGCCACGTCCAGCTCATAGAGGATGTCGCTGCTCGCCTCGGCGGCGACGCGGAACCGTTCCTCGGAGAGGCGCAGGGCGTCCTCCATGCGGCGCTGATCGGTCACGTCGTGGACGTTGGCGACAAGCGCGGCGACGGCGGGGTCGTGGAGGAGGTTGCGGTATCGGCACTTCAGGATGCGCCATTCGCCATCAGTCCGGCGGTAGCGCACCTCGCTATGAACCGCGCCGCCAGGGCTTTGAAGCAGCGCCTGAAAGTCCTGATCGGCTTTGGGGAAGTCGTCCGGATGGATGAACGCGCCGACATCCCGCCCCAGCAGTTCGGCTGTCGGGTAGCCGGTGAACTGTTCCACCGACGGGCTGCACCAGGAGATCACGCCGTTCGCATCGAACAGGAGGATGCCATCGGCGTTCTGTTCGAGGAGGGAGCGGAGCCGGGCTTCGGAGGAGCGCCCCCGTATCATGGCGTCCTCCAGGTCCTGTTCCATCCGTTTGCGGTCGGTGATGTCCTGGAAGGCGTTGATGGCGCCGATCACCTGGCCCGCTTCGTCCCGAAGGGGATCAATATGGACGAGCGCGGTGATGCGGGAGCCGTCGGGCCGCTCGATGACGGCTTCATACCCGTGGCGCGATTCTCCGTCGCGGAGGGTGTCAGCCATAGGGGTCGCCTCGTGAGGCAGCGGCTCGCCGGTGGTTAAAAAGAGCCGATGGGAGCCACAGTACCGCTCGTATGGGACGCCCAGTTCCGGGCGGCGGCCCCACAGTTCGGCGGTGCGGTCGTTGTACTGGAGCAGACAGCCGTCCGCATCACACAGATAGACGGCGGCGGGGATCGAATTGAGCAATTGAGGGTCTATGCTGAGGGGCTTCATGTCGCTGGCATCCGAAATCCTGAGCAAACTCCACACCGTTATGAAAGGGGCGTCTGATACGGCGCGGGCTTCCTTTTCCTCTCCGACGCGCCTGCTCAGGAGATAATGCAATGATACATCTTCTCGGCTCAGATCGGTCAACTGGCCGTACGGTCAGGGGAACGACCCAGCGTCGCCTCAGTTTCGTCGGCGCTTCGTTCCTTGCGGTGATGGCGGCGCTTGCGGTCAGCTGGTCGCGTTCCTCCATGGCGCCCGCCCAGGCGGCGATCCCCACTCCCGATCAGTCTTCCATGACTTCCAACGCCGCCCGAACCTACACTAATCCCGTCTACAACCACGACTTCCCGGACCCGTTTATCCTCCGGCATGACGGGCGCTTCTACGCCTACGCGACCCACGGCGGCGGCTACGGCTTCCAGGTGATGGAGTCGCCCGACCTGGTTCATTGGACGCACCGGGGGACGGCCTTTGAAGTCCCCTGGTCGAAGGAGCATTACTGGGCGCCGGAGGTGGTGGAGTACCGCAAACGGTTCTATATGATCTATTCGGCGCTCAACCCGGAAACGCATAAGCACGATTTGGGAATCGCCACCGCGACCTCGCCGCTCGGCCCGTTCACGCA
>JBBRGS010000280.1:0-4401 GCA_038240635.1 Armatimonadota bacterium | reverse complement strand
GCCTTCTTCGATCAGGGAGGGCCGGAGGTGTATGGAAAGGTGGGGATCACCGTCTGACCAGGGCTATAGCCGAGCGTAAGGCGACGATGAATCACAGCGCAAAACTGAACGTTCCGAGAGGCTCCTCAACCGAGGGGCCTCATTTTTTTATGCATAACACCTTGCACAGGTTCGTTCCAGGCCGCATTTCCTGAACCCTGGCGCTCCTCCCCTGTCGAGTCACGGCCCGAAAAGGCGCTCTGAAGGAGCGGAGCCAGGGGACGCCGAACGGATACGACATCCCCGATCCGTTGCCATTGGAAAGCGAGAGAATAATTTGTTTTTTGCAGCAGTCTCTCGGACATACTGAACGAGCGTGTGGATCGGGAACTCCTTCGACCCGCCTTTCGATCTCTTTTACATCCCGACCGCCCGCGCATGCCATTCCGGCTCTCCGCCGTTCGTGGAGCGGAAGAGTCACTGACTTCCCCTGACGCCCCACTTTTCCCGCGCTCCTCGCGCCCTTCCGTGTCTCCGCCGTTTGGCCATTCCCGGAGAAGCCCATGACGCTCTTCCAGCGCCGCCCTGTCGAATTGAACGAACCCGAACCCGAAGACGCCTCCCTGAACCGCTTGTCCCGGCGGCAGGCCCTTCAGCGCGTGGGAGCGGTCGTCGTCGCCAGCTCGCTCATCCCCTCCGCGCTCGCCGACACCGAACCCGACGACGATGCCGATGACTTTCGACCCCGGCATGACATCCGCAAAGGCCTGCTGAACCTCCGCGACAGCGGTCTCCCCCGCACCCATCACACCTGCACCTTTATCAAAAAAAAGACGATCCTCGTGGCGGGAGGGGAAAACATCGTGGACCTCTCCAGCGCCGAGATGTTCTACCCCGCAACCAATCAATGGTGGGATGTCGCTTCCATGAACACCGCTCGCACGCTTCATGCGGCCGCCCTGCTTCGGGATGGCCGGGTCCTGGTTTGCGGCGGAGCCATCCATGTGGGCAATGTGTCGCTGGGCCTCAACTCCGTGGAAATCTACAATCCCGCTTCTGACAGCTGGATCACGGTCGCGTCCATGAACATCCGCCGCTTCGGCCACGGGGCTGTCACCACTCCCGACGGGAAGGTCATCGTTACGGGTGGCCAGTACGCCGGCATACCCCTCGCATCCATCGAAATCTACAATCCCGACACCAACACCTGGACTCTCGCAGGGGCTTAAGCCTCATGTGGCCGGGGAGGACACGTTCCCTGTGACTCCCTCCGATGGTGCGGTCCCGCGACCGCAAGGAGACGCACATGGCATTCGACATTTATATCAAATTCGACGGCATCAAAAGCGACGCCTTCAACTCTCCCTACGGGATCGAGATCCAGTCGTTCTCATGGGGAGTCGAAAACACGGCCTCGCCAAATCCGGGTTCGGGGGGCGGAAGTGGCAAGGCCTCATTCAGCTCGTTCAGTATCGTGAAAAAGGTGGACAAGTCCTCCCCTGTCCTCTTCACCACCGCCGCCTCGGGCAAACCAATCCCCTCCGCCACGGTCACCCTCACGAAGCGCAACAACGACAAAGGCCCTCAGCCCTTCCTGACCTACAAGCTGGAAGGGATCCTGATCGGCATGCTCGTCTACGATGCGGTCGGACAGGCTCAGGATCAACCCCAGGAATCCCTCAGCCTCAACTTCCAGAAGATCACCCAGTCCTACATCGGCCAGAAACCGGATGGCTCCCCTGACACGCCCGTCATCGGAGGATGGGACATCGGGAAGAACAAAGTAGTTTAGGCAAAGCCCGAATTCCCGTGTGATCCCCCAAGGCGCGGCCCTCCTCACCTGGAGCGTCGCGCCTTTCCTATGACCGTGGAATACTCCTCTCCGGCGAAAGACACCCCGATGAATCCTGACGAACCCGCGCGTGAATCTTCACCCCACGACAGCGCCGCGCCGCCCGTACTGAACGCGCATATCCGCATCCGCGCGGAAGGCCGGGAGATGGAGCTGAACCTCCAGGTCGCGCAGGCGCCCGCGCGCCCCACCGAGTTGCTTCCCCTCCTCCGCGACCTGAGCGAGGCGTTCATCGGGTTCGCCGTGGAGGATGAAGCGGCGCGGGGCCGAACCGTCTCCTGCCGCAAGGGGTGCGGCGCCTGCTGTCGCCAACTGGTGCCCCTCTCCGCCACCGAGGCCCGGATGCTGGCCAACCTGGTGGACGCCATGCCGGAACCGCGCCGCTCCACGATCCAAGCGCGCTTCGACGAGACTCTCGCGCGACTGGACGCGGCGGGCCAGCTGGAACGACTGCGGCGCCCGGAGTCGGTGACGCCGCAGGAGTTGAGCGATTTGGGGCGCGAATACTTCAGGGCCGGGGTTCCGTGCCCCTTTCTGGAAGACGAAGCGTGTTCCATCCACCCGGATCGCCCGCTCCCGTGCCGCGAATACCTTGTGACCAACAATCCCGCGCTGTGCGCCACTCCGGGGCCGGAGACCATCCGAACCGTGCCCATGACCGCCAAGGTGTCCGTCCCCCTGGCGATGCTGGACGTGACGGAGCGGCGCGACATCTCGCCCTGGATTCCCCTCGTGCTTGCGCTGGAGTGGGCCGACGCGCATCCGAACGATCCGCCGGAATGGGACGGCCCGAAACTCGTGGAGACGATCTTTGCCCGGCTGACCGGCCCCACTCCGTCGGAGTTGAAGGCTGTTCCACCGGCGGAACGGAACGAAGACGCCTCCGCCTGACAAGAGGTGATAAGTGACAAGTGACAAGGCATTGGGAGCGACGCGACGAACCCTAACGCGATACGGTGACGCGGCGCTCTATCGCGCCCCACCACGCGGAAAGGACGATACCGCATGTTTGTCTCCATCCGGGACGATATCCTGATGTCGGCGGGATTCTCCAGCATGAAGGAAGGGCTGGACGCCGTGGGCCTCAACGCCGTAGAGGTCGCCTTTGGGCGCGACTTCACCGCGCGCGGCCCCGGCGCCGATTCCACTTACGTCACGCTGGACAGTCCCGGCGCCGTCGCTATGTATGACGAGCGGATGGACGCGGCGGGGATTCGCGTGGCCGCGCTGATGCTGGGCAACAACTTCAACGCGCCGGACCTCGACACCGAGCTGGAATGGATGACTCAGGCCGTTCGAATCGCGCACCGGCTCGGCTGCGTGGCTGTGCGGATCGACTCCATCATGACCGGCGAGCGCGAGCTGCCCGTCGCTGAGCGGGTGAAGCGCACGGTGGACGGTCTCCGGCAGGTGGTGAACGCCACCAGGGATACCCCGGTCCCCCTCGGCGTGGAGAATCACGGCTCATGCGGCAACGACCCCGCCTACCTGGAAGGCGTGCTGGAGGCGATGGGCGACCCGCGCGTGGGCCTGACGCTGGACACCGGCAATATGTACTGGTGGGGGATGCCGCTCTCGGAGCTGTATGAGCGGTATCGCCGGTTCGCGCCGCACGTGGTCCACACGCACTTCAAGAGCATCAATTTCCCGGAGGCCGACCGTGAACGCCGCCGCGAGATCGGCTGGAAGTATGGCGAGTACGCTTCCACGCTTCCCGACGGCGACATCGAGCTGGCCCGCATGGTCGGATGGCTCCGCGAAGCCGGATACGATAATGACCTGTGCATCGAGGACGAGTCGCTGGGCCGCCACGACGACGCCGGGAAGGTCCGCGCCCTCCGCCGCGACGCCGATTACGCGCTGGCCCTCGTCTGAGTGAACGAAACGCCTCCCCCGGTGAGTGACTTCGACCAGGGGAGGCGTGATTGGAGGCATGGCGCAATTTAGAGGTAGTGGGTCTTCCCTTCCGCCTTCAGCCGTTCGACGATGGCCTTCACGTCCTGCGACCGGCTGCGGTGCGCCACGAGGACGCAATCGCCGGTGTCCACGATCACCAGGTCCCGCACGCCCAGGGTGGCGATCAGTCGCTCGCCTCCGTGGATGAGGCAGTTCTCGGTCTCCTGAGTGATCACGTCGGCGCCGTGAACCACGTTAGTCTCGTCGTTAAACGGCAGCACGTCCATCAGGGCGTCCCACGTCCCGATGTCGCTCCAGCCGAGATCGGCGGGGATCACCGCGAGCCGGGGCGCTTTCTCGTGGATGGTGTAATCAATCGCCAGCTTGGGAGTGTCGCGGAGTTCGCGGGCGATGGCTTCGGCTTCCTGCGGCGTGCCTAAATAAGGTTCCAACCGCATCAGCGCGGCGTACTCCTCCGGGCGCAACTCCTCGAACAGGGCAAGGAGCTTATCCACCCGCCAGACCGCGATGCCGGGATTCCAGAGGTACTGGCCGCTCTCGACATACTTCTCGGCGTCTTCCAGATTGGGCTTCTCCACAAACTTTTCGATCCAGTACGCCTCTTCGCCGTCCAGGTCCTGAACCGCATCGCCCATGTGGATGTAGCCGTAGCC
>JBBRGS010000279.1:0-4456 GCA_038240635.1 Armatimonadota bacterium | reverse complement strand
GCCTTCGAGGTTCAGGTCGTTCAGCACGGTCGCGGCATGCACCAGGGCGCTGCCGCCGCCGGGGACGATCCCTTCCTCCACCGCCGCGCGGGTCGCCGAGAGGGCGTCCTCGAACCGGTGCTTCTTCTCCTTGAGTTCGGTTTCGGTGCTGGCGCCCACCTTGATGACCGCCACGCCGCCCGCGAGCTTGGCCAGGCGCTCCTGGAGTTTCTCCTTGTCGTAGTTGGAGTCGGTCGTCTCCAGCTGCTTGCGGATTTGCGCGATGCGGCCGTTCACGGCGTCCTGCGTGCCGGCGCCTTCGACGATGACGGTCTCGTCCTTCTTGATCGTGACCTTCTTCGCCGTGCCGAGATCGTTCAGGTCGAGGTTGTCGAGCTTGATGCCGAGGTCCTCGCTGAGGAACCGGCCGCCGGTGAGGACGGCGAGGTCTTCGAGCATGGCCTTACGCCGGTCGCCGAAGCCAGGAGCCTTGACCGCCGCGACGTTCAGGATACCCCGGAGTCGGTTGACGACGAGGGTCGCCAGGGCGTCGCCATCGAGGTCTTCCGCGATGATCAGGAGGGGGCGCCGGGAGCTCGCCACCTTCTCCAGGGCCGGAATGAGGTCCGCCGCCGCGCTGATCTTCTTCTCATGGATGAGGATGAGCGGGTCTTCGAGGACGGCTTCCATGCGCTCGGGATCGGTCACGAAGTAGGGCGAGATGTATCCCTTGTCGAACTGCATCCCTTCCACCACGTCGAGGGTGGTTTCGCGGCCTTTGCTCTCTTCAATGGTGATGACGCCGTCCTTGCCGACCTTTTCCATCGCGTCGGCGACGACCTGCCCGATTTCGGAGTCGTTGCCGGCGATGCTGGCCACGTTGGCCACTTCGTCGCGGCCTTCCACGGGAATCGCTTCGTCCTTCAGGGCGGCGACGACTTTGGCGACGGCCTGGTCCATGCCGCGCTTGACGCCCATGGGGTTAGCGCCCGCCGCAACGACCTTCAGGCCCTCGGCGATGATCGCCTGCGCGAGCACGGTGGCGGTGGTGGTGCCGTCGCCGGTCACGTCATTAGTCTTGGAGGCGACTTCGCGGACGAGCTGGGCGCCCATGTTTTCGTACGGATCCTTGAGCTCAATCTCTTTGGCGACGGTGACGCCGTCCTTGGTAATAGTGGGAGAACCCCATTTTTTATCGAGGACCACATTGCGGCCTTTGGGGCCGAGCGTCACTTTCACCGCGTTGGCCACGGCGTTCGCGCCGCGCTCCAGCGCCCGACGCGCTTCTTCATTAAAGACGAGTTGTTTGGCTGCCATAACAGGTTATCCCTCCGTCAAAAGAGTGAGGTGGCTGGGGGGTGTTGCGGCCCTCGGCGCGAAAAGGTGTGCGGTTCCTCCCCGCGTTGGGTCATGCGCCGTCCCCGGATGAGGCGGACGGAAACGAACGGCGGAAGCAAGGCGGACGGAAACGAACGGCGGAAGCGAGGCGGACGGAAACGAACGGCGGAAGCGAGGCGCCCGCCGAAGCGACATTATTCGCGGACGCAGTAGATCGAGTCTTCTTCCAGAATGATCAGGTCCTGGCCGTCCACGGTCACTTCGTTGCCGCCATACTTGGCGTAGATGACGGTCTGGCCCACCTGCACCGCCGGGGCTTTGCGCTCGCCGTTGTCGAGGACGCGGCCCGGTCCCACCGCCACCACTTCGCCTTCGTGCGGCTTCTTTTTAGCGGAGTCGGGCAGCACAATGCCGCCGGGGGTCTTATCCGCTTCTTCCGAGGGTTTGACCACTACTTTGTCGCTGAGGGGTCGGATCATCGGTGACACCTCCTTGAGAGATGGAGAGGAACTCAGTGAGAGAACGCTCGCCCCATGCGCCTGAGGCGCGGGTTGCGCCTGAAGCGCGGGTTGCGCCTGAAGCGCGGGTTGCGCCTGAAGCGCGGGTTGCGCCTGAAGCGCGGGTTGCGCCTGAAGCGCGGAACCGGGTAGCGAACCGTCCCGCCGGCGATTAGCAGTCTCCGCTTCCGACTGCCAATACCGTCCGTATTCTAGCAGTCCCCGCCGAAGGAATCAACGCGGGGGGCCGATCCCGCCGATCCCCCTTTGTCTCAAGCCGTTCCCTCGCCTAAGGAGGACATGCGGTAGAATAGGACGGTAGCGAATCCAGGCGGCCCCCGCCCTGCCCTCTTCACGGTTGCGTTCCCTGCGCCGCCTTCACGTGACGTTCCCTGCGCCGCCCCCACCCTATGCCGACCCCCAACCGCACCCATTCCGCCTTTCGGGAGAATTTCAACGTCCTGGGCCTGGCATCCGCCGCCAGCCTTTCCCTCGCGATGCTCAATCCCCTGCCGATCCTCGCCGCGCTGGTCGCCGAAGCCGCCTATCTCCTCTTCGTGCCCGATTCCAAATGGTACGACACCCGGCTCTCCCGCCGCTACGACGCCGAGGTGGAGAGCCGACGTCGTGAACTTAAGGCGAAGGTGGGGCCGACCCTCCGCCCGGAGCTTCAGGCCCGATTTGCACGGCTGGAGGCGATGCGTCAGGAGATGAACGCCCAGCCGATGGACGATGAGCGCTGGTTCCGCGAAGTCCTGCGTAAACTCGATTATCTGCTGGAGAAGTTCCTCATGTTCGCCTCGAAGGAGGGGCAGTTCCGCAGTTACCTCCGTGAAACGCTGGCGGACGAGCGCGGCCCCCTCACCAGGGAGAGAAAGACGAAGGATCGGGAACGCGACACACCGGTGGAAAATCCGATCCTCGACTTCTTCTTCCCCAACAACAGCCGCTTCAGAGAAGACGCCCCCCGCGCCCGCCCCAACGTCCCACCGAAGCCGACGCCACAGCCGCCGCCGACGCCACAGCCGCCTGGCGATCCGTGGGTCCTCTCCACCATCGCCGAAATCCAGCGGTTCTACACCCAGGAGAGGGAAAACCTGAAGTCCAGCCTCGCCCAGGAAACCGATCCCAGCACGCACGCCGTCATCGAGAAGCGACTCGATATTCTGGAGCGGCGCCGCGAGTTCATCGGCAAAATGGGGCAAATCCTTATCAACCTCGATCACCAGATCGATCTGCTGGAAGACACGTTCGGCCTCATCAACGACGAATTGCGCGCCCGGTCGCCGGAACAGGCGCTGGCCGACATTGACGATGTGGTGTGGCAGACCGACACCATGACCAAAGTCCTTGAAGAGATGGCGCCGTACGAGCGGACGCTGGCGCGATAAGCCTGACGAACAGACGCTGGCGCGATAAGCCTGACGAACAGACGCTGGCGCGATAAGCCTGACGAACAGACGCTGGCGCGATAGCCGGAGACCTCCATGAGCCTGCGCGACACCCTGAAGAAAGCCGCCTCCCTCCTTGTTGAACTGCCCCCGGACGACCCCTCCCCCACGCCCGTCGGGAAGTCGCCCGCAGGGGCCGCGTCCTCCGGCAAGCCCGGCGACAACCTGGACGCCCTCATCGCGGAGATGAATCAGGTCGCGCAGGCCGCCTCGCAGGTCACGGGAGTCCCCACCGGCGGCGCGTCGTCGGCAAAGGCCGCGCCGCCCCCGGCGAGCGGTTCACCGATGCCCCCGAAGCCTTCGGCGACCGGCGTCAAAACCGTGGAGCAGATTGTGAAGGACGCCGATGGCCCCTCGCTTCACGACATCACGCTGACCGGCAGGGAGGTCCCCGCGCTGAAAGGGCCGGACGGCCATGCCGATTTTACGGCGCTGTATCGGCGGGCGGGCGTCCCGGAAGCGGCCTTCACCGCCGAGCAGATGCTGGAATTGCTCAACTCGCTGCCGAAGGAACTCCCCCTGGAGACGAAACGGCAGACGGTGAAAGTGACGCTCGGCTCGATGGGTAAAAGCCTGGGACTGACCCCCGAAACTCTCGTGACTGACGCCTCCCGGAAGGTGAGCGCCCTCGCCGCCTACACCGATCATCTGGTGAAGGAGACTTCCGCATCCGTCGCCGCTACCGAGCGGGAGATCGCCGACCTGGAGGCGCAGGTGGAGGAGAAACGCGCCGCCATCCGCGCCATGAAGGACCGGCAGGCCGAGGAGACCGAATGGTGCAACCAGGAATGTGACCGCCTCGACGACGTGCTGGAGTTCTTCAGCCTCGACGTGGCCCCCTCCAAATACGCCCCTCCCCAGGCGCCTCAGCCCAGGGACAGCCCCAGGGTCAACCCCTGACGCAGAGCGCGCAGAGGACGCAGAGAAATCCCAGGGGACTGAGGGGTCCGGGCGGTTGAAACCGCTGCAACGACCACACAAAGTCGGCCTTCGCCGACTACCGCCATGCCGAAGCCTTCCGTCCCTGAGCGATCCCCCTACCTCACCCCGGCCTTCGGCCACCCCTCTCCCACCGGAGAGGGGCCAGTGGACGGCGCTATTCTCATGCTCCATCATTGCTCCCCGAACCCGCGCAGCGATCCCCGAACCCGCGCAGCGATCCCCGAACCCGCGCAGCGATCCCCGAACCCG
>JBBRGS010000278.1:0-4476 GCA_038240635.1 Armatimonadota bacterium | reverse complement strand
TACGCGGACGCCTCTCTTCCTCACCCTCCTGATGTTGGGGGAGCGCCCCGGACATGGGGAGTTCCTGTCTCGGAGGCTCAGAGGTCCGGGCGGTTGAAACCGCTGCAACACCCACACAAAGTCGGCCTTCGCCGACTTCTGCCCTGCCGAATCTCTCCGTCCCTGAGCGGCCCACTAAGAACGGGTAGTGAAAGGGGTTAGCGTAAGCGTGAATCAATCCCTGATGCTAGAGTGATTTACGAGGATTCTAACTCCTTTCGCTACCTACTCTAACCCGCGAAGGCGGGTTTTGTGTGGGTGTTGCAGCGGTTTCAACCGCCCGTCTCCTCCATGAACTGACTTGTCACTTGGTGGGGGGCGATCCTCCCTCGCCGCCTCCACACCCTTCTCCGGGGTTTCTCTGCGGCCTCTGCGTCAGAGGTTGGTCCTCACTCCTTCACCAGGTACTGGAACACGGCCTCCAGGTTGTTGTCGGGCGATTCAAAGCGGCTCACCGTGAAGCCGTCCTCCAGAACCAGCATCGGCAACTGCGTATAGAACGTCTCCGGCTGCCGGGTCTCCACTTCCAGCGCGGTCGGATCGGTGTCGTCGAGGCGGGCGCTCAGCACCCATGGCCACTCCAGCAGGCGCCGGGCGAGGTCGCGCGCGCGATCCGCGTGGAAGGTGATGCGATGGGGATGGGCGTCCATGAGCGACCGGATTTCATGGATGTCTCCCTGCGCCAGGAGGCGCCCATGGTGCAGCAGGAGGATGTTGGATGTCATCTGCTCCACCTCGAAGAGGATGTGGCTGGAGACAAGGACGCACCGGCCCTCGGCGGCGAACCGTTGGAACAGACGCGATAACTCGTGCCGACTTTCGGGATCGAGGCCGTTGAGCGGTTCATCCAGGATGAGGATATCCGGGTCGTGGACGATGGCCTGGGCGACCTTCATTCGCTGGCGCATCCCTTTGGAATACCCCCCGACCGCTCGGTCGGCCCGGTCGCTCATGCCCACCACTTCGATGGCGTCGTCCACGCGGCGCTTCAGGTCCACCCCGCGCAGGCCGGCCATCGCGGCGAGCAGCGTCACGAACTCGCGGCCGGTCATGGCGTCGTAGCCGCTTTCGCCTTCGGGGCAGAAGCCGAGGCGACGGAAGACATGCGGGTTGGCAAACGGTTTCTCCCCGCCCACCGTGAGGCGCCCCGCCGTGGGCCGAATTTGCCCCGTCACCAGCTTCATCAGCGTGCTCTTCCCGGCGCCGTTGGGGCCGAGGAGGGCCGTAAGTCCCCGACCGACCTGGCACGTCACATCGTTCACGCCGATGACGGGGCCGTACCACCGCGAGGCGTGTTCCAGCGCGATGATCGGCTCCGTGGAGGGTGAGGGCGCCGTTTTCGGTTCGGTGGCGGGAGTTGTGTTCGTCATCCGCGCACCACCTCCACGGCTTTCACCTTCGACCGCGCGGCCAGCAGGGCCAGAGCGCACAGCCCCGCCGCGATGAGGGCCAGAATCCAAAAGGGCGGCGGCGGCACGTGAGTCACGTTCACATGGAATCCTTCGCGGGGGCGGATGCGGCTGATCTTCAGCGTCACATTCATCACGTTCTGCGCCAGCCCCATCGCCACGCCCTCCATCGAAAGGTGACGGACGAGGTTGCCCCGGCTCAGATCGAAATGCGACGGGATGCCGTAGTTGAACATCCAGAGCAACCCCGCGAGGATGCCCGTGAGGAAATGGAACGCCGCAAAGATCGCGCCCGCCATGAACGCCGTTTTCGACCAGGCGGAGAAGCCGAGCATCACCGTGGAGAAGAGGAGCGCGGGCATCATCGTCGCCCCCACCAGCCGGAGCCAAAGGGTGCGGTCGGCGCCAAAGAAATTCTGATCGTTAAAAGCGAGCAGGCAGAAGACGTAAAGCGCCGTGATCGGCAGCAGCGCCGCCAGCCAGACCGGCAGGAAGACTCCGACCCATTTGCCCAGCAGGTAGTCGCCTTTGGTGATCGGGCGCGACAAATAGACCTGGAGCGCGTTCGCCCGCAGGTCCGAAGCGATGGCGCCGGAGCCAACGAACAGGGTGATGAGGAAGAGGAAGAACCGCTCGTTGTTGAGCGTCTCGAAGAAACGCACGGCGTAGTTCACCGGCTCCGGCCCCGCGCCGGGGTTGAACATCTGCGAAGGGTTCATCCCCTGCGCGCCACTGCTCAGCGACGTTATGTAGAGGAGGAACGCGGTGAAGACGTACGGCAGCGCGCCCAGCGTGACGAAGACCCAGAAGAGCGGCTTGCGAAAGGCGATCCGCAGCCCGGCGAGAGAGACCACCCACCAGCGCAACGTCCGCGCGTGCAGCGGCCCCGTGTAGGAACGGTAACTCAGGTCGGCGATGGGCGAGGGCGTCGGAGTGGACGCGGGCGCCGGGGCGACGGAAGGAGTCGGGTCGGCGGGCGAAGGCATGGTCATTCCGTACTCCCCATGAAGATGTCCTCCAGCGAGCGCGCATGAGGCCGGAAGCCGCGAAGTTGCGCCTCGGCTTCTCGCGCCGTCTCGAAGAGAAACCGTCCCGGCTCAAGCCCGTCGTCCGGGAGGGAGACGCGGTAGTGCGATCCCAGGGTGTGCAGGACCGCTCCCCCGCGCCGGGTCAGCGCCGCCACAAACGGCTCGCTGGCGAACTGGAGGTCCACATCCATCTTGCGGCCTTTGGCGCTGCGGAGTTCGGCGAGATCGCCCTGCGTGGCCACCTGGCCCTGACGCATCACCACCACGGAGTCGCAGACGCGCTCGATGTCCGGCAGCAGGTGCGACGAAACGATGATGTCCACGCCTTTGCCGTGCGAGAGGTCGCGGATGAGGTCGAGCATCTCCTCTCGGCCCGCCGGATCGAGGCCGTTGGTCGGCTCATCCAGGAAGAGGAGTTTTGGGCCATGCACAAGGGCCTGCGCCAGCTTGATGCGCTGCTTCATCCCGGTGGAATACGTCTCCACGGCTCGATAACGCGCTTCGCCGAGGCCGCAGTACTGAAGGACTTCGTGGGAGCGGGCCATCGCGTTGGCGGCGGGCATCCCGGAGAGTTCCCCGGCGTAGGCCACGAACCGCACGGCGTCGGTGCCGGGGATGTGGCAGTCCATCTCCGGCATGAGGCCGACTACCCTGCGGATGGCAAGCGGGTCGCGGGCGACATCGTGGCCGAGGACGGTGGCGGTGCCAGAGTGCGGCGCGAGGAAGCCGAGCAGCGTCTTGAGCAGCGTGGTCTTTCCCGCGCCGTTGGGACCCAACAGGCCGACGCACCCTGTGGGGAACGTGAGATTGAGGTCAGAAAGAGCCGTTCGGGCGCCGTAGCGGACGGTCAGATTGGAAACCACGGCGATGGCGGGCGGGGCGGCGACGGTCATGGAGGAGGCGGTTCTCAATAGGTGTGAGGAGGGTATCTCTTCAGTATAACGAACGTGCTTCCGGTAGGCTCATCACCCCTCGGCGCCTCGATCCCTGGGAGGCAACTCCTCATGGAAGCGGCTGGCGACCGGCCCCGCCTGCCCGAAGTACTTGCTGCCGGGTCGGGAGCCGTAGGGCCGTTCCGCCGGGCTGGTCAGCTGCTCAAACGTCATGGAGCAGATTGGCATCCCTGGATAGAGCGCAACGGCCATGCGCCCGATGTTGCCCAGTTCCATCACCGCCCGTCCGTGAAAGCCGGGATCGAAGCGCGGGGCGGTGCCATGCACAATGATGCCGATGCGGCCCAGGCTGCTGCGGCCCTCCAGGCGACCGAGGAGGTCCGGCGGGAGGGTGAGCGTCTCCACGGAGGCCGCCAGCACGAGGTCGCCCGGCTGGATGATGAACGGGCCGCCGTCGTCCACGGTGATGACGCGGGTCATCTCCTCGGCGTTGACTTTGTTGCGCACGTCAATGTACCCCATGCGACTGTGGTCAAAGATGCGGAACTCCGTGCCGAGGGTGAGGTCCATCGAGCACGGCCCCATGTGGGTGTCAAGGTCAGGCAGAGGGTCGAGGACGAGCCTGCCGTCCGCGAGGTAACGACGGATATCGGTGTCGGAGAGAACCATAGGAGTTTGAGTGAGGAGGGGCTGAAGGGCCTGAAGGGACGATACGGGCGAATGAATTCGCTGCAACGCCCACACGAAACCCGCCTTCGCGGGTTAGAGGATCGTGCTGTGCGGGTTCGGGGAGGAATGATGGCGCGCCAGATCATGATCTCACCAGCCCCTCTCCTGTGGGAGAGGGGTGGCCGAAGGCCGGGGTGAGGTGGACGGCCTGGAGACGAAGAGAATATGAGGGCGCAATCCCCTCTCCTGTGGGAGAGGGGTGGCCGAAGGCCGGGGTGAGGTGGACGGCCTGGAGATGAAGAGACCATGCCGTCCACAGGCCCCTCTCCTGTGGGAGAGGGGTGGCCGAAGGCCGGGGTGAGGTAGAAGTCTGGAGACGAAGAGACCATGCCGTCCACAGGCCCCTCTCCTGTGGGAGAGGGGTGGCCGAAGGCCGGG
>JBBRGS010000277.1:0-4487 GCA_038240635.1 Armatimonadota bacterium | reverse complement strand
TCGGTTTTCTGGAATCGGTCTATCAACGGGCGCTGCTGGTCGCCCTGCACCAGAAAGGGATCAAGGCGAGAGGGCAGGCGCCACTGAAGGTGAAGTTTCGGGGGTACGCCGACGGCGAATATATGGCCGACATCTGGGTGGATGAGTCGGTCATCGTGGAACTGAAGGCGGTGCGGGCGCTGGGGCCGGAACACATGGCGCAGGTGATCAACTACCTGAAAGCCACCGAAGCGGAAGTCGGCCTGCTGGTGAACTTCGGGCGATCCCGGCTGGAATATCGGAAATTGTACCGGTAGGCTGTTTCATCTAAACCAGCATTACAGTCTGAAGGATTGATTTCCCGCTGTTTGTTCAAAGACGACTTCATCAGCCCGTCAGCCGCGCCAGCAGCGCCACCGCCGCCGTCTCCGAACGCAGGACGCGCGGCCCCAGCGACACCCGCTCCGCCCCCACTGCCTGGAACGCCTCCCGCTCCTCCGCGCTCCACCCCCCCTCCGGCCCCACCACTACCGCCGTCGCCTCCACAAGCCCCTCCACAAGCGGCTTCACTGGCATCGCTGCCTCCGCTCCTCGCTCCGCCTCATCGGCCACGATTAGCCGACATCCCCTCACCCGCTCCAGCGCCTCCTCCAGCGTTGCGGCTCCCTCCACTGAAGGCAGCCGCACCCGGCCACTCTGCTCCGCCGCTTCCTTCGCGATCCGCCGCCACCGGAGCGCCTTCCGCTCCAGCCGCTCCTCCTGCGCCCGCGCCACCGACCGCGCCGCCGGAAACACCACGATCCCACTCACTCCCAACTCCGTCGCCTTCTCAATCACCCAGTCGAGCCGCTCCCCCTTCAGCAGCGCCATTACCAACGTCAGAGGATGAGCCAGCTCCGTCGCGGGATACGTGACGCGCGTCGGCGCCGCCTCCACTTCGCTCTCCGACACCCGCGTGAGGGTCGCCGTCACCTGCTGGCCCGTTCCATCGAAGCACTCCACCACCGCGCCGGGCCGCAGACGCAGAACCCGCGTGATCTGGCGCGCATCATCGCCCAAAATGCGCGCGCGAGTCGTCGTGACCTGACCCGGGTTAATATAAAACCGATGAATCGTCACGAGCGGCGAGAGTCCCAGGCGCGGAAGACGAGGGCAATCACCCCGGCGTCAGTTCATGGGAGAGGAGGCGGCCATACACCCTCAGATTGCCTCTCACCATCGCCTCCACCGTGAACTCCCGCCGAATACGCTCGGCGGCGGCCCGACTCATCCGACGCCGCAGCTCCGCGTCGCCCAGCAGGCGGATGAGGGAGTCCGCCAGCGCGACGGAATCGCCCGGCGGAACCAGTAAACCGACCTCCTCACTGGAGATGATCTCCGGGATGCCCCCGGCCGCCGACGCCACCACCGGCTTGCCCAGCCCCATCGCCTCCAGGATCGCGATGCCCAGCCCTTCCCTCAGCGCCGGGTGCGCCACCACATCCGCCGCCGCCAGCAGGGACGGCGTATCCGTGAGATAGCCGGTCAACTGAACCGAGCCGGTCAGCCTCTTCTCCGCGATCAGGCGCTCCAGCGGTTCGCGGTCGGCGCCCTCTCCGCAGAAGAGAAAGCGAGCGTTCGGAAACCGCTTCAGAATCATTGGCGCGGCGTCGAGCAGCGCCCGATACCCTTTGCGCGGGATGAGCTGCGCCATCGTCACCACGAGCGGCGCGCCCTCCGGGATGCCAAAGCGGCGGCGCATCCCCTCAGGGTCTGTTTCGCGCTGATACGGCGTCAGATCAATCGCGCTGCGGACACATGTGACTTTATCCGGTGGGACGCCCCAGTGCAGCAGCACGCGGCGAATCCCCTCCGAGATGGCAATGATGTGGTCGCACCATGGGCCATACTTGCGCTGCCGAACCAGGCCGCCGCCGGGGGGATCGTCTACCCGACGCGACAGCACCACGCGCGGGACTCCCGCCGCCCGCGCCGCCAGGGCGCCCCATGTGTCCGCTCCCCGACGGCTGTGCAGGTGAACGATGTCCGGCTGAAGGCGACGCAGCTCGCTTTGGATGTGCCCGAACAACCGGGGATCCAGGTCCCCCAATGCGGAGACATGGCGGACATTCAGTCCGCATGCCTGGGCTTTCTCCCCCAGGGGGCTTTCCGGGGGACACAACAGCCATGTGTCCACGCCCAGGGCGTGCAGACCCTGGTGCAGAGACAGCACCTGATTGGGGCCACCGACCCAGTGGCGCCCCATCTCCAGGTGAACCACGCGGAACGGGCGATGCGAAAGCGGTTCGGCCAGGAGGCGCGGTTCGGTACGCTCGTGGTGAGCCTGCTCATGGTCCAGCGTGATGGTCATAGCCCTCCCTGCGTTTCCAAGGCCCGTTTCCCCTTGAACCTGCGTATCCCTGGCTGCGTATCTGCGAATCAAACCTGCGTATCCTGGACCTGCGAACCGTCCATGTCCCTATGCATTCAGTTAGATATTGGCCCACGGCGCCGGACTGTGCAGCCATTCCGCCACGGCCGCCATCACATCGTCGGAGGAGATGGCCCGCATGCAGTCCCGGTCGGCGCAGGTGGGATGTCGTCCGCAGTGCTGACACGGGAACGGCTTCTGAATCACCGTGATGCGCTCCTCCTGCCGCAGGTCCGCCGGACTGGTGGGGCCGAACAGCGCGATGGTCGGGGTTTTCATGGCCAGGCCCACGCGCAGCAGCCCCGTGTTCACGCTGATCAGGATACGCGAGCGTCGGATGAGCGCGGACGATTGCTTATAGGTCGCCCGCCCCGCCGCCACGAGTGGACGAGACTGCGCCAATCCCGCAATCCGGCGCATCATCGGTTCGTCCGCCGGGCCGCCCAGCAGAACGGACGTGAGCTGATACTCGTCCTTGAGGCGGTCGGCCACGGCAGCGAACCCTTCTTCGGTCCAGTGGCGATTGGCTCCGGCGGTGGCAGGGGACAACGTGGCGATCTCCGCTCCGGGAGGCAGTTCCTCTTCCCGAAGAAACCGCTCCGCCCAGGCGTCATGTTCGCGGGGCACATCCAGGATCAGGTCGTAGGAGGAGGGTTGAATCCGCAGCGCCGAGAGCACTTCGAGGTTGAGTTCGCTGGCGCGCACGTAATCATCCCTCGCCTCCACAGCGTGTGTGAGGAAGAACCGGTTCCCTTCGCGGCTGGGGACTCGGCCCAGGCGATACGGCGCGCCCGACAGCCAGGTCATCAGGCCGCTGCGGAGGAGGGATTGCAGGTCAATGGCGAGATCAAACCGGCGCCGTCGCAAATCGCGGATGAAGGTCGCCAGCTCCCGCGCGGCGGCCAGGCGCTTCCCCTGCGCGAGCATGGTCTGCCACCGGGCGCGGGGCAGCACGATCACCTCGTCCACGTAGGGGTTGCCATCCACCACCTCGCGGCTCTTCTCCTCCACCAGCCAGGCGATGCGGGAATCAGGGAGACGCTCCTTCAGGGCGCGCGGCACCGGAGTCGCCATCAGCACGTCCCCAATGGCGCTCAGTTTGACGATGAGGATGTTTTGCACGACGGTCGGCTTCATGGGCGGCGCTCTTCTGGGGAAGGGGATGCCTTCTCTTCGGGAGGACGGCGTTTCCAGCGATTGTGTATCCAGAGCCATTGCGTGGGATGATCCCGTATCGCTTCCTCAATGGCCTGGGTGATCATAGCCGTGCCGTTCCAGAGGTCCGCTTCCTTATCATCGGTGACGGGCAACCGGAGCGGGGGACGGATCAGTATCCGATGGGTATCGTCGGGCTGGCGGATGGAGAAGCAGGGCAGCACGGACGCCCCGGTGGCGCGGGCGATGGCGGCGGGACCCGTGGCGGTGGCGGCCAGGCGGCCAAAAAACGGGACGAAGATTCCATCCGTGGTGTTTTGATCGGGTAAAATCCCCACGCATTCATTGCGGCGAAGGGCCTGAAGCACCGGACGGAGGCTGCGATCCCTCGAAAAAGCATGATACCCTCGCCGTTCGCGCACGTCATTGATGACCCGATTCGTGCCTGGATCGTCCGCGTCACGGCTGATCACGCTCAAAGGGATACCATCCAGAGTCATGCGGGCCGCCATGATCTCCCAATTGCCAAAATGCGCCGTGATGAACAGCGTTCCTTTGCCCCGCTCCTGCGCGGCGACCAGGTGAGAAAATCCTTCATAACAGGTGATGCGGCGCACCTCTTCATCCGACAGCGCCGGAAGCCGAAGGAATTCCACGGCGGACTTCCCGAGATTGCCAAACACCTCGCGGGCCACCGCATGAATCCGAGCGTCGTCCCACTCTTCCCCGAACGCTGTTCGCAGGTTGCTCAGCGCCACTCGGCGATAGGTCGGCGATCCGAGCGCTATCAATTGCCCCACCCTCACCCCAAAACCAGACGTGACCGAGGGGGGGACAGCGCGGGCGACACGAGTCAACCCGCAGACGAGCCGTCCCAGGGTCCACCGCTTGAGAGAAAAAGAGGGAGCGGAAGGGGAGGAAACCACACGGGAAGTATAGCAAA
>JBBRGS010000276.1:0-4488 GCA_038240635.1 Armatimonadota bacterium | reverse complement strand
AGGTGCGCGTGGAGCTCCTGAGCGCGGAAGAGGATACCCTCGGCGGGCGAGCGGGCGCGCTCCACCCATGTTTTGGGCGCGAGGCCGTGGCTGCGGACGATGGAGTCGGCGCGGGCGAGGGCGGTCTTCGCCTGCGTCTCCTCCTCCGGGAGCGGCGTGCCGAGGGGTAGCGAGCGCGGCACCACCAGGACGCTGACGAGGTTGACGGTGGCCTTTTGCGCCTCCCCCAGGCGGCAGGCGAGTTCCACTGCCCGTTCGGCGTACGGGTGGCCGCCGGTCGGGACGAGAATCTGGCGGACTTCCTCCATGGATTGACGCGCGGATTCGGCGGCCTGGGGATGCGAGATAGCCGGACCCCGCGCGCGGCGCCGTCGGGAGTAGAGGAAAAGAAGAACCACAGCGGCGAGGAGCGCGCCGAGAGCGAAGGCAACGGAAGAATGAAGGAGGATCACGGGGGCCAGGGATGGAGGACATGGAGCGAAGTGAAGCGGGCGGGGCGAAGTGTGTGGCGACTCCCCACCCCATTATAGGCCGAATGGACCGAAGGGCGCCTCTCCCAGGCGAAAAAGCCGTCAGGCGCCTCCGGGGCGAGCCGAGGGAATGCAGGCCGATAGCGTCTGCGGGGCGTGCCGTGGGGCAAAACCCCTCGGCTATTGGCCTTCGGCCCAGTGTCCGCCTTCGCGGACACCTGTGACAAGAAGGATTCTACTGTTTTGGACTGGTGTTGAGGGAAACCGGAGGCGCTTTCTTTATGACGGGTAGTAAAAGGAGTTAGCGTAGCGTGAATTAATCCCTAAATCGAGAGCGATTTACGAGGATGTCAACTCCTTTCACTACCTACTCTTAGAGGGTACGCGCTGGACACGAGAGATGTTGTCTTCGGAAAGCGTTAGCTGGCCACAGGAGGTGTCCGTGAAGGCTGACACTGGGCCGAAGGTCAATAGCCGAGGGGTTTAGCCCCACGGCACGCCTCGCAGACGCTATCGGCCTGCATTCCCTCGGCTCTCACCTCGGTGACGCTTCCGACGTAGCTCGCTCACGGCTTTCACCTCGGTGACGCTTCCGACGTAGCTCGCTCACGGCTTACCTTGGTGACGCTTCCGCCGTATTTCCCCCCTCCGGTCTCGACGGTTTGTCAATCGGCGACGGAGACTGCTAAAATAAACCCGGATTGGCAGTCGGCTCCACTGACTGCTAACCGTGACCTACACCCCTCGCGCGCAGGGGTTCCCTCGCGCGACGTGTTCCCCTTTCAGGAGGTACGGAACCATGGCCCTCAAGCCGCTCGGTGACCGGATCATCGTCAAAGTCTCCACCCAGGAAGCTGTCACTAAAGGTGGCATCGTCCTGCCCGACAGCGCCAAAGAGAAACCCCAGGAAGGCGAAGTCCTCGCAGTGGGACCCGGCCGGGTCCTGGACAACGGTGCGACCAGCCCGATGGAAGTGAACGTGGGCGACACCGTGCTGTTCGCCAAGTACGGCGGCACCGAAGTGAAGGTGGATGGCGAGGAGTTCATCATCCTGCGCCAGGACGACATCCTCGCCGTCAAGTAGTCTTCGCTCCCTGTTCCGCCGCGCCGCGCCGTTCTTCCCGAACGGCTCCCCCACGCGACCACGGAACGCTCACTCCGAACTGAACCCGGAGGGTTTCCTATGCCCGCAAAAGAACTCAGGTTTGATGAACACGCTCGTCGCTCCCTGGAGCGCGGCGTCAATATCCTCGCCGACGCCGTGAAAGTCACCCTCGGCCCGCGAGGCCGCAATGTTGTCATCGAGAAGAAGTACGGCTCCCCCACCGTGATCAACGATGGCGTGACCATCGCCAAGGAGATCGAGGTGGAGGATGTCTTTGAGAATATGGGCGCCCAGCTCGTCCGCGAAGTCGCGTCCAAAACGAACGACGTGGCGGGTGACGGCACCACTACCGCCACCGTGCTGGCCCAAGCCATCGTGCGTGAAGGCATGAAGTCGGTGGCGGCGGGTGCGAACCCCATGGCCATCAAGAAGGGGATTGACGCCGCCGTAAACGCCGCCGTCGCCGCCATCAGCGCCGCCGCCACCCCCGTGGAGACCCGCGAAGCCATCGCGCAGGTCGCCGCCATCTCCGCCAACAACGACTCCGAACTGGGCGAACTCGTGGCGCAGGCGATGGATAAGGTTGGCAAGGACGGCGTCATCACCGTCGAAGAGAGCAAGGGCACCGACACCACGCTCGACACCGTGGAAGGCATGCAGTTCGATAAGGGGTACATCTCCCCCTACTTCGTGACCGACGCCGAGCGGATGGAAGCCGTCCTCGAAGAGCCGTACCTCCTCCTCTACGAGAAGAAACTCTCCAGCCTTCAGGACCTCCTCCCCGTGCTGGAGAAGGTCGCGCAGGCCCGTCGCCCGCTGGTCATCATCGCGGAGGACGTGGAAGGCGAGGCCCTGGCGACACTCGTGGTGAACAAGATTCGCGGCATTCTGAACGCCGTTGCGGTGAAGGCTCCCGGCTTTGGGGATCGCCGCAAGGCCATGCTGGAAGACATCGCCATCCTCACCGAAGGCCGCTTCCTCAGCGAAGACCTCGGCGTGAAGCTGGAAAACCTCGATCTGAGCTGGCTCGGTTCCGCCAAGCGGGTCGTCATCACCAAGGACGACACGACGATCATCGAAGGCGCGGGGGCCAACGAGGCGATCCAGGGCCGCATCGGCACGATCAAGCGCGCGATTGACGAGTCCGACAGCGATTACGACCGCGAGAAGTTGCAGGAACGGCTGGCGAAGCTCTCCGGCGGCGTGGCCATCATCAAGGTGGGCGCGGCGACCGAGACCGAGCTGAAGGAGAAGAAGGCCCGCGTGGAGGATGCCATGAACGCGACCCGCGCGGCGGTCGAGGAAGGCATCGTGCCCGGCGGCGGCGTGGCCCTCATCCGCGCTCAGAAGGCGCTGGATGCGGTCCAGGTCCCTGAAGGCGACACCGACTTCCGCACCGGGGTGGCCATCATCCGCGCGGCGCTGGAGGCTCCGGCTCGCGTCATCGCGTCGAACGCGGGCGTGGAAGGCGCGGTTATCGTGGAGCGCATCCGCAACGAGCAGGGGAACTTCGGCTACAACGCCCGCGACGAGAAGTTTGAGGACCTCGTAGTGGCGGGCGTGGTGGACCCGGCCAAGGTGACACGTTCGGCGCTTCAGAACGCGGCGTCCATCGCCAGCATGCTGCTGACGACCGAAGTTCTGGTGGGTGAAATCCCTGAACCGAAGTCCCCGATGCCGGCGGGTGGACCCGGTGGCGGGATGGGCGGCGGCATGGGGGGCATGGGCGGCGGCATGGGCTTCTAAGCCACGTCTCGCTCAGAAGATAAAGGACCGGTTCCCGCCTGAGCCGGTCTTTTATTTTGTCAGCTCCGGTCGGGTAAACTGAGGGAGGAGATTTCGGGGGAACCCTCATGCTTCCAGTTCCGGTTTATGCTGACACATCCGTGTATGGCGGTGCGTTCGATGAAGAATTCCGAGCGCCAGGCCTGGCCTTCTTTGATCAGGTAAGACGGGGCTATTTCACCCTCGTCACTTCGGCTCTGGTTGCACAGGAGATGGCCGCCGCTCCCGTCAGAGTACGGGAATTATTTCAGTCGCTCACCACACCTGGCAAAGTTCTGGAGGTCACGGAACCTGCGCTCCGCCTCCGGCGAGGCTATCTGGAGGCGGGGATTGTCACTGAAAAGTCTTTGGCGGATGCTCTGCATGTCGCCCTGGCGAGTGTGGCGGATTGTCCTCTCATCGTGAGTTGGAATTTTAAGCACATCGTGCATTTCCAAAAGATCCCCATGTACAACGCAGTCAATACGTTGCAAGGGTTCCATTCCATCGCTATCCATTCTCCTCAGGAGGTTCTCCATTATGAAGACCAAAACCTTTGATTGTGTGGAGATGAAGCGGAAGGGTTCGGCCTTCGTTTATGAACAGTTAAAAGGCATGACACAGGACGAAGAAATTGCTTATTGGGAGGTGAAGACACGAGAACTCCGACTGGAACTACAGCGTCTTACCGAAGCGCGCAAGACCTCCTGAAGAGTGTGGATTAGAGGGGAACTTCGGCTACAACGCCCGCGACGAGAAGTTCGAGGACCTCGTGGTGGCGGGCGTGGTGGACCCGGCGAAGGTGACACGTTCGGCGCTTCAGAACGCGGCGTCCATCGCCAGCATGCTGCTGACGACCGAAGTTCTGGTGGGTAAAATCCCTGAACCGAAGTCCCCGATGCCGGCGGGTGGACCCGGCGGCGGCATGGGGGGGCATGGGCGGCATGGGCGGCGGCATGGGCTTCCAAGCCACGTCTCGCAACCTCGCTACACGCCCACGGGCCGACCTCTCACCGGGGTCGGTCCTTCGTCGTTCTGGCGGCTCATGGTGACACGGGGGGGCGGCATCCGTTATCACCTTTGAAACCTCAGAGGTCACGTCGTCGCCTCAGTTCAGACGCCGACATCCTCGCGATCAGGCAGAGTGGA
>JBBRGS010000275.1:0-4503 GCA_038240635.1 Armatimonadota bacterium | reverse complement strand
GCACTCCCCGACCCCTTACGCCTCACCGGGCGCCGCATCATCCTCATGGGTGAGAGCCGCATCAACCTCATGGGGAGAGCCGCATCATCCTCATGGGGAGAGCCGCATCATCCTCATGGGGGAGAGCCGCATCATCCTCATGGGGGAGAGCCGCATCATCCTCATGGGGGAGAATGGTGTTCAATCGGCAGGAATGGGCGCGCCTCATGGCGTAGTGAGGAGTATTCCGTCCGAACTCGACGTTCCGAACCGGCCAGATCGCTCTGTCAGGAGATCCGGTTCACTATCTGAGTGACGGACGGGTTTCCGCTCCTCCGCCTGTCCCTTTACACCTATGCGCCGTCATTCCCCCGCCCGAAAATGCCGCGCCGCCGAGACCCCTTCTCAGGCGACGACGCCCGCCGTGGAAACCAAATGGGGCTGGCAGCCCTGTATCGAGCAGGGAATCTGCGCCGTGCCGTCCGCGCTGCTTCGGTCGGCGACGGGCCTGGGCTTGTGCGCGTCGGAAGGGTGGCTCCTCGTTCAACTCCTTGATATGAAGTGGAGCTCCGGTCTCTCCAGCCTCACGGAGGTGGAACGCCGCTGCGGCGCGACTCCGGATGACCTTATGGATGCGCTGCGCTCCCTGGAGGAACGCGGCTTCCTGAAACTCCATGCGCGAGGGGGCGGCGCTTCTCCCGTCAAAGGCCGCGGACGTAACGGCGCCCGGCCTTCGCCCGCCTCCTCCGGTCACTCCACTGGTCAGGTTACCGGTAGCCTGGAGATTGACCTGTCCCCCCTGCTGGAAGCCCTCAACGACTTCGTCATGCGCGACGGCGACCTTTCCATCGGATTCGTCCGCCTCTCTTCCGTGAAACTCTCCGAACCAGGCGACGAGTCCGGGGAGATCGGTTGAAGGGACTTTCGCCGGAAGGTCAAAGCTGAGACTGAGTTGACCCTCCCCGGAGACTGTGATGCACCCCTCGTTCCGCCTCACCCGCCGAGATTGTCTTGTCGGTACGCTGGCTCTGCTTCCGTGGAGCCGCATCGCTCAATCCGCCTCCCGCTCTACGCGCCGTCCCCGCGCTTCCAGAGGAAAACGCATGACACCTCTCGCTTTGCACCCTCACAACCCGCATTATTTCCACTTCCGCGACCGGCCGACCGTCCTCATCTCCTCCACCGAACATTACGGCGCCCTCCTCAACCTCGATTTCGACTTCGTACCCTACCTCGACACCCTCCACGCGGACGGCCTCAATCTCACCCGCGTCTTCACCGGCGCCTACATGGAAACCCCCGGTAACTTCGACATCGCCGACAACACGATGGCCCCCAAACCGAACCGACTCCTCTGCCCCTGGGCGCGCAGCTCCCTGCCCGGCTACGCCAACGGCGGCAATAAGTTCGATCTCGCCGTGTGGGACCCCGCCTACTTCCGACGCCTGAAGGACCTCGTCCGCGAGGCGAGTGACCGGGACATCGTGGTGGAACTCACCCTCTTCTGCCCCTTCTACGACGATTCCATGTGGGCCATCAGCCCGATGAACGCGAAAAACAACGTCAACGGTGTCGGCGAGGTCCCCCGCGAAGAGGTGTACACCCTCAAACACGCCGACCTGACCGCCCTCCACGAGCGGCTGACCCGCAAGCTGGTGACGGAACTGCGCGAGGCTGACAACCTGTACTACGAAATCTGCAACGAGCCGTACTTCGGCGGCGTGACGGCGGAGTGGCAGGCGCATATCGCCGACACCCTCGTGCAGGCGGAAGCGGCGTTCCCCGCGAAGCATCTCATCGCGCAAAACATCAACAACGGCTCGCAAAAGATTGAGAAGCCGAACCCGTACGTCTCCCTCTTCAACTTCCATTACGCCCACCCGCCCATTACGGTCGCCGAAAACTACCTCCTCAACAAGGCCATCGGCGACGACGAGACCGGCTTCCGAGGCACGGCAGATGTCCTGTACCGCTCCGAAGCGTGGGACTTCATGATCGCGGGCGGCGCGCTCTACGACAATCTCGATTACTCGTTCACCGTTAAGCATCCTAAAGGCGACTTCCAGTACCCTGCCAAACAACCGGGCGGCGGCGGGGTCACGCTGCGGAAGCAACTCGGCATCCTGAAGCGGTTTATGGACGGCCTGGAGTTCGTGAAGATGACGCCGAGGAATGACGCGATCCTGGGCGGCGTCCCCGACGGCGCGACGGCCCGCGTCCTCGCCGAAGCGGGAAAGACGTACGCCGGGTACCTCCTTGACGGAACCCAGGCGGCGCTGCGACTGGACCTCCCGGCGGGGACCTGGCGCGTGACCTGGCTCAACACGAAGACCGGCGCCACCGATCACGCCGAGGAGATCAAACACGCGGGCGGCGAAGCGGCGCTGGCCTCCCCGGCGTACACGGAGGACATCGCCTTCCTCGTGAAGCGTCGGTAGCGGTTCAGGCCGCGTTTTCAGGGGACGCCGGGCGACTGCGCCAGGCGACTGCGCCAGGCGACTGAAGTCGCGGCAACCCCCTCACAAAGTCGGCCTGCGCCGACTCTCGTCATGAAGAGACCCCGGCGGCGCCCGATCCACGAATCTGTAAAGGCGCTACGAAAGTCTGGGCCGATGTTGGGGGCTGCCCGTCGTCCCAGTCCGCGCAGGCGGACTTCGCGCTTCTGTTTCCCCTGACTTCAGTCGCCGGGGGCTATAATTCCGGCTTCGTGGCACGCTTCAGGAGCGGTCACTTCGGCTCCACGGTGTACGCGCGTCCCCGCTTCGCCTCAAACTCCAATACGTGCGGGTCGCCGGAACCCACCTTCACGCCGTCCGCCGGGGTAATGCGATACTCCCCGCCTCGCGTCCGCACGCGCGTCGTCCCTCCGAAGGCGCTTTTGAGCGTCGCGCGGGTGAGACGGCCGTCTTTCCACTCCATGCCCACGGTCCAGCCGCCTCGCGCGCGCAGGCCGCTCACGGAACCGGTGGCCCATGCTTTCGGCAGGGCGGGGAGCAGGCTGACCTCGCCCGCGTGACTTTGCAGCAGCATCTCCGCAATGGCGCCGCACCCGCCCATGTTGCCGTCTATCTGGAAGATGTGCGGCGGGTGCAGGTCAAACAGGTTCGCTTCAGTAGAGCCGCGCAGGAGGATGTAGAGGCTGTCGTGCGCGAGATCGGCCTCCTCCAGCCGCGCCCAAAACATGGCGACCCACGCGCGGCTCCAGCCCGTGCCGCCGCCCCCGTTATCGAGCCGCCGTTGCAGCGATGCCCGCGCCGCCTTCGCCAGTTCAGGAGTCCCGCGCAGGGTGATCTGGTTGCCGGGGTGCAGGGCGTACAGGTGCGACAGGTGCCGGTGGCCGACCTCCACCTCGTCGTAATCCTTCAGCCACTCCTGAAGCAGGCCCCGGCTGTTGACCTGAAGCGGGGCGAGATGGGCCAGCTTGTCGGCGATCTCGGCCTGAAACGCCTCATCCACGCCGAGGAGTTTCGCCGCTGCGAGGGTGTTGGTGGCCGAGTCGTGGATGATCTCCATGTCCATCGTCGCGCCCACGGTGAGCTGATGATGCTCTCCATTGGCCAGTTTGAACGAATTTTCCGGCGAGTGGGAGGGACACGTCACCCACTCCAGGCGGTCGGTTTTCCATTCATTCTTCACGAGGAATTCGAGGAGGAACCGGGTAGCGTCCTTCATCACGGGATACGCCACCTCCCGCAGGAAGGCGCGGTCACCGCCGAACTCGTAATGCTCCCACAGGTGACGGCTGGTCCAGGCGGCGCCCATGGGCCAGATGCCCCACACGCCGTCGGCGGGCGCGGTGAACCCCCACAGGTCCGACAAGTGATGCGCCACGAAGCCGCCCGCGCCGTAATGCTCCTTCGCGGTTTTCCGGCCTGAGGCTTGCAGCGACTTCAGGTACTCGAAAAGGGGCGTGTGACATTCCGCGAGATGGGCGACCTCGGCGGGCCAGTAGTTCATCTGAAGGTTGATGTTTAGGTGATAATCGCAGTTCCAGGGCGGCCGCATCTCCTCGTTCCACTTGCCCTGAAGGTTGGCGGGCAGCGATCCGGGCCGCGAGCTGGCGAGGAGCAGGTACCGGCCGTACTGAAAGTAGAGCGCGAGCAGGCCGGGGTCTTCCAGCCCCGTCTTCACGCGCGCCAGCCGCTCATCCGTCGGCAGATCGGAGGCGGCCCCGCGCCCCAGGTCGAGGGCGACCCGGCTGAAGTACCGCTGATGCTCCCGGATGTGATCCTTCCGCAGCGTGGAGTACGGGATCGCGGCGGCTTTGCGGAGAACGCTTTGGCACGCCGCCGATGGGTCCGTATGATTGAAACTCGTGGCCGCCGCCAGAGTGAAGGTCACCTCATCGGCGCCGGACACCTCCAGGCGATCCCCAACGGCTTTGACAGCGCCGCCGACCGCCTTCGCCATAACCCGGCACTCGTAGCGCAGGCCGGGCTTATCGTCCACGCCGGGGAGTTCGCCGCTCATCACGAGGGCGCTGTCGCCTTCCGCGCGCGTGGTCGCTCGCTCCGACCGCGTGAG
>JBBRGS010000274.1:0-4523 GCA_038240635.1 Armatimonadota bacterium | reverse complement strand
AACCGGCTGGCGAGCAACTCGCTGCTGGAGGCGGTCGTCTTCGCGGAACGGGCGGCGGCGGACGCGGCGGGCTGCACCCTTCCCGCTTCCGGTCCCCTGCCTTCGCCGTTCATGGGGGGCGCCGACGAACCCGATCTCGACGCCCTCGAAGGGATACGAAGCCGAATGCACGCCGTGATGTGGCACGATGTCGGCATTGTCCGCTCCAACGCATCGCTCGCTCATGCGGAGTCGGAGTTAAGCCTTCTGCTGCCGCAGATCGAGGCGCTGTACCGGAGCGCCCGACTTCATGGCGGCGTCATCGAGCTGCGGAACATGGCGACTGTCGCGCTGATGGTGGTGCGGTGCGCCCGCATGCGCCACGAAAGCCGGGGGCTGCACACCAACGTGGATTATCCCGGCCTTGACCCTGAAGGCCCCCGCGACTCCGTCCTCGACCGCCACACGTCCCCTGTGCAGGACGGTTAGTCGCCTGCCCCGCGACGCTCAGCGCGGTCATACGCTGGCGCTCGCCATAATGCTGGTGGCGAGGGTCCTGCTCATGGGCGCGACGATCCTCCTGCTGATGACGCCCGTCGCCTACCATCGCATGGTGGATCAGGGGGAGGAGACGGAGCGCTACTAACGGCTCGCCTGCTGGATGCTACCGGGTTCTATGGTTCCTTTGGCGCTGGGCGCCTGCCACGATTTTTATCTCGTGGTGGAGAAGGGCACGCGCTCCGTCCCCATCGCGGCGGCTTCCGGGCTGATGATGTTTCTCGTCTTCATGGGCGCCCGGTTTGGCTGCATGGGACGGCTGCGCGCGCGTCGCCGGAAGAGCGCCCGCCTCTCGCCAACCGGATCGCCGACAGGGTAGGAGCCGGGGCGCTCACGCCGAATGGGAGAGGGTGAACTCGCTTACCCCCCCTTCCCTCTCCGCCCACTTCACCCGCTCATGAACGCTCGCGCCCTCCTCACCCCTCTGGCCGTCGTCGGCCTGCTCGCCACCGTCGTCTGGAGCGAGCGCATCACCGCGCCCGAACCCGTCACGGGCGCCATTCGCGTCACCTACTGGGAGAAGTGGACCGGCTTCGAGGGGGACGCCATGCGCGCCGTGGTGAACGCCTTCAACCGTTCGCAGACGCGCGTTCACGTGGACCTGCTCACCATCAGCGGCATCCAGGACAAGACGCTACTGGCGGCGGCGGGCGGCAATCCCCCCGACATCGCGGGGCTGTACGGCCCCAACGTCGCCCAGTACGCCGACGACCGCGCCATCCTCCCTCTCGACGGCTACTGCCGCAAGTACGGTGTCTCCGCCAATCAGTATGTCCCCGCCTACTGGCGCATGGGCTTCTACCGGGATCACGTCTACGCGCTGCCCAGCACGCCCGCGACCACGGCGCTCCATTACAATCGCGCGCTGTTTCGACAGGTCGGCCTGAACCCCGCCCGCCCGCCGGCCACGCTGGAAGAGATGGACGCGATGAGTCGGCGCCTCTTCCACCGCGACGCTCAGGGGCGCATCACGCGGGCCGGGTTCATGCCCGCCGAGCCGGGCTGGTGGAACTGGAGCTGGGGCTACTACTTCGGCGGACGCCTGTGGGACGGGAAAAGCCGCATCACCGCCAACAGCCCGGAGAACATCCGCGCTTTCGAGTGGGCGCAGTCGTACTCCAAACAGTACGGCGCGCAGGAACTCCAGTCGTTTCGCAGTGGCTTCGGCAACTTCTCCTCGCCGCAGAACGCCTTCCTCTCCGGCCAGGTAGCGATGGAGAATCAGGGCGTCTGGATGTACAACTTCATCCATATGAACGCGCCGAAGCTGGACTGGGCCGCCGCGCCGTTCCCGCACCCCACCAACCGGCCCGACCTCGCGAATTCCACCATCGTGGATATGGACGTGCTGGTCATCCCGCGCGGCGCCAAACACCCGAAGGAGGCGTTTCAGTTCATCCGGTTCGTGCAGTCGCAGCCAGGGATGGAGCTGCTCTGCCTCGGCCAGAAGAAGCAGTCGCCCCTGATGAAGGTGAGTCCCGACTTCTACCGGAAGCACCCGAACCCTTACATCCGCCTCTTCGCGGAGCTGGCGCACGGGAAGAACTCGTTCCTGCCGCCACAGTTCGGCATCTGGCCGGAGTACCAGGCTGAACTCAACAACGCCTTTGACCAGATCGCTCTGCTGAAGCGGACCCCCAAAGAGGCCCTCGACGCGGTGCAGACCCGCATGCAGCCCAAACTGGACGAATACCTGGACCTCCTCCGCCGCCGAAAGGACGCGCCATGACCGGCTCACCGTCGCCTTCAGGGTCGTTGCCGCCGTCCGGCTCCGCGCCTCCCACCGCGCCGCCTCCGTCCGTACGGGGCGCCTCGTCCCCTGCGGGTCGTCCGTCTTCTCCTAAGCGGGGGCGGCGGGAGACGCTGGGGCGCGGGGAGCGTCGGGCGGCGCTCTGGTTCGCATCGCCGTGGCTCATCGGCTTCAGCCTGTTCCTGCTGTACCCGCTGCTCGCGTCCCTCTACTACAGTTTCTGCGACTACTCGGTGCTGCGAAGCCCGGTCTGGATCGGCGGCGCGAACTACCGCAACCTGTTCCGCGACGAAGTCTTCTGGATCGGCCTGAAGAACACCGCCGTCTACGCCGCCATGGCCCTGCCGTTTGGGATGCTGGTCGCCCTGTCGCTGGCGCTGCTGCTGAACACCAAAGTGCGCGGCATGACGGTGTATCGCACGATCTTCTTCCTGCCGTCGCTGGTGCCGACGATCCCGCTGGCGGTGCTGTGGCTCTGGGTGTTCAACGGCGAGCACGGCATCCTGAACGAAGCCATGCGCCACCTGGGGCTGAAGGGTCCCAACTGGCTGGGCGATCCGGCGTGGAGCAAGCCCGCCCTCGCGCTGCTGGCCGTGTGGGGCGCGGGCAACGCGATGGTCATCTACCTGGCCGGGTTGCAGGATGTGCCGCAGGACCTGTATGAGGCGGCGGACCTGGACGGGGCGGGCGGCTGGGCGAAGACGTGGCACGTCACGCTGCCGATGGTGTCGCCGGTCATCCTGTTCAACCTGATCATGGGGATCATCGGGACGCTTCAGGTCTTCGCGGAGCCGTATGTGATGTTTCCGGGCGGGTCCCCGGCGCGTTCCACCTACTTTTACACGATGTATCTGTTCGACAACGCGTTTCTGTATCACAAAATGGGGTACGCCTGCGCGATGGGGTGGATCATGTTCCTCATCATCCTCGCGCTGACGTTCCTCGCCCTGCGGCTGACGGAGCGGCACGTCCATTACCGAAGCGGTTAGCCCTTCCCGGCCCGTCCCCAGGCGCCTCATCCCCATCCGATTTTCGCTGTGCGGAGGCTCGCTTGCCCGACATCGTGGTTCGCAATCTGTCCCTGCGGTACGGCCCCACTGTCGCCGTGCATGACGTGTCGCTGACGGTGAGCGATGGCGAATACTGCGTCCTGCTCGGCCCCAGTGGCTGCGGGAAGACCTCGGTTCTGCGGATGATCGCCGGGTTCGCGCCCCCCACCTCCGGCGAAATCGTCATTGACGACCGGGACGTGACGCGGGTGTATCCCGGCGACCGGGGCATCGCGATGATCTTCCAGAGTTACGCCCTCTACCCGCACCTCTCCGTGCGCGGCAACTTCGACTTCCCGCTCCGGGCCGCAAAACTCTCCGCCGACGACCGCCGCGCCCGCATCGCCGAGGTCGCCGATCTTCTCCACCTCGCCGACCTGCTGGACCGCTACCCCCGCGAACTCTCCGGCGGGCAGCAGCAGCGCGTGGCGGTGGGGCGCGCCCTCGTCCGCCAATGCCGCATCCTCCTGCTGGACGAGCCGCTTGGCAACCTGGACGCCAAACTCCGCGTGGAGATGCGCTCCACCCTCAAGCGGCTGCAACGCGACTTCCAGATGACCGCCATTCACGTCACGCACGACCAGGTGGAGGCTCAGGCTCTCGCCGACCAGATCGTCGTCATCGAAGGCGGCTACGTCCGGCAGAACGGTCCCCCCGAAGCGATCTACGACCAGCCAGTCAATCGATTCGTCGCCGGGTTTGTCGGTACCCCCGCGATGAACTTCCTCGAAGGAACGCTGGCGACCGACGGCTCGCTGGTGACCGGCGCGGGTTGGTGGCTCTCCACCCGCGAGGCAAATGACGACGCGCCTCACCGTTGGCCCGGTGTGCGACCCGGCGACGCCCTCACAGTGGGAGTGAGGCCGGAACACCTTCTGGTGCATCTGGAGCGCGAGTCGGGCGGCTTTCCGGCGGAGGTGTATGTGGTGGAGCCGCAGGGCAACGAAGTCATCCTCGATCTCGCCGTGGGGCCGCTGCTACTGCGCGCCCGGTGCGACAAATCGCTCTGGCCGCGCCGCCCGCAGATGAACGAAGAGGTGTACCTCTCCGCCGACCCGTCCACGCTCCACGGCTTCAATCCCGCGACAGGGGAGCGGCTGGCGGAGGCGTAACGGTTAGGTCGCAGGACGAAGCGCCTGACGCCTCACGCCTGACGCCTCACGCCTCACGCCTGACGCCTCACGCCT
>JBBRGS010000273.1:0-4525 GCA_038240635.1 Armatimonadota bacterium | reverse complement strand
TCGAGGACCTGTTCGGCGGAACGGGTGTCGAGGTTGCCGGTCGGCTCGTCGGCGAGGAGCAGCCGGGGCCGGTGGATGAGCGCGCGGGCGACGGCGCACCGCTGCATCTCGCCGCCGGAGAGGGTTTCGGGCGTGGCGTCGGCGCGGGTGGACAGGTCCATTGCGGCCATGAGGGCGTCGGCGTCGCGGCGGAGTTCGCGCTCGTTGCGCCGCGCCAGGCGTCCGGGCAGCATGATGTTCTCGCGGACGGTCAGCGTGGAGAGGAGATTGAAGAACTGGAACACGAGGCCGATCTTATCGCGGCGCAGGCGGGTCAGCCCGGCGTCGTTCAGGGCGCGGAGGTCCTGCCCATCGAAGAAGAGGCGCCCGCCGGTGGGCGTGTCCAGCCCGGCGATCAGGTTGAGGAGGGTGCTCTTGCCGGAGCCGCTTCGGCCCGTGATGGCGGCGTACTCCCCGGCGCGCAGCGTGAGGTCGGCGTCATGCACCGCGTGGAAGAGGCCGGTGGGCGCGGGAAACGAACGGGAGACGCCTTCAAGGCGGAGAAGCGGAACGGGTTCGGCGGGAGGCGTCATCGGCGGGAGTGGGGCGAACGGTCAGCGTGGGGGAGGATCATCCTCCCGCTCCAGTGTAGCGCCTGCGTCTCCCTCGCCCGGCCCCATGACGGGAGGAGACGCCTCTCTCGCCGAGATTGAATGATAATCGTGACATTAAGATTTCAATTATATGAAGTAAAGGGCTTAGGTGTATGGATTGCAATTAAATACTCAAGTAACCATCTTCCCGGCTGCATCGGAGCAGTTCCACGCATGAAACACCCCTAATCCATGACCGACTTGAGATTGGAATTCTCTCGTTTGCCAGGTGGAAGAGGGAGAATGCATGCGTTAACTTCCATGTGCCTTTTCGGAGGGCTAAGGTGCGCACGCGTTAGCCGGACACCAGCGAGTCATCACGATATGGTTGTGGCCCGCATCTTCGGTAAAGAGGACGTAATCGCCGTTCCTGCGTTTGTAGGCCGTCATGCCATGCGAGATGTCCACCTGTCCCCCGCCGCCGTCAAACCCGTGCAGAGAGGGTTGTATCGTTCCGAGGTAAGTCCCGGAGTCTTTATCATGCACCCGGATGTAGCCGTAGCCGTATTGAATAAACACGTATTGGCCGGCCTGTCGCACCGAAAGCGCACGTCCTGCGCCATAGCTGATCTGGGGCGTATAGGCCTTGTCTTCGTAGGGAATCGTCACGTCCCAGACTTTGGCGCGGTTGCCAGTCCAGTTGTCATACCGACAGAGCCGGACGACGGCATCCTCCACCGAGCCGGTTGCCTGGCCACCGACGTACATGATGTCTTTCGCGTGGTCGTACACCACCTTGCGCACGCTGCCGAATTCAGGCGGCGCGTCCCAGGTCTTCGAGGACGCCGCGGCGTAGATTGGGTTTCCAACGCGGTCCAGGCCCTGACACGGATAGAAGGTGATCTTCGCGGGCCCCTGAGCGTCGCCAATCCGGCAGATGCCGCCGTCCGCCGTTATGTCGAGATACTGAAAGTAGCCCGGCGCCCCCGGAGCGGTCTCACCAGGATCGAACTGGCCGTTGCCATTGGAATCGCGCGAGATATTATCCGGGTTGGCGCCGGAGAATCTAACAGATGGGATAGCGACCTCGCCGTCCACGGCGGGATTGAAGCGATAGATGGTGAGGGGGTAGCCATTCTGGTCGGTTTCCGCAATGAACAATTTGCCTGAAACCCGGAACGCCGCCACCGCTGCCCGGAACCCGCCCTTGAAGATCACGCGGGAGTCGTTCGGATACTTGAAGCGATTGACGGTGAAGCCCTTGAAAGACCATTCCCTGCCGTCTGACCTGGAGTAGTCCAACTTATAGTGGTGTTGATGATCGTAAATGTCCGTTTCGGAATCCGGGTCCATCGCGGCGCATTCGACGTAGTCAAGGCCATGCGCCTCCCAGAGCCGTTTCCCTCCGGTGGTGTAAGCCTCCACCGACTGTCCCCAGGTTTGCGCGCCGTACATCATGCAGACGTAGATGTTGCCCGCGCCGTCCACACCCAGCCCCCGAATCTGGTGAAATTTGAGCGGGCCGTGGAGGCCCGGCGTTCCGGAAAAGATGCCTCCCTTGATGCCGAAGGTCTTTACAAGGGAGGGTTTGCCGTCCAGGTTTCCATAGATGCGGACCTGGCTGTCCTTGTCCAGGCCACCCACCAGGAGCTGGTTAGCGCCATTGACGGCCATTGCCAGCGGATTTGTCACGTCTGTGATGGAGGGGCCGGGCGTCCCGGTATTCGAAAACGAGAGAATTTTCGTGCCGGTGAGGATGGTGTTCGGGTCGCTGCCCCGCATATATTGGATGACCCAGACTCGGTTATGTTGATCCACCGCAATCTTGCCCGGTCTCGCGCAGTCCCATTGGTGAATCTGCTTCATCGTCTTTGTGGCATATACCCGGATCAGGTTTTTGGAGTAGTCGCTAATGAAGAGCTGACCCTCCTTCCAGGCGACCCCCGTGACGCTGCTGCCTTCCAGGATTGTCAGGTTGGGCCGGTCGCTCGACGCGTACCCGTAACGCTGGACGCCATTACCGCCACCCCAGTAGACATAGTTGCCGTCGGTCGCCACCGCCTTGACGGGATCCCCGAAGCCCGAATTGAAGCCGCTGTAACGACCGAAGAAGCGACCGTTTCTGAGGGCGAGACCGCTCCCTCCCGCCTCGGCGTATCCAGCGGTGAAGACCGTGCCGTCTTTGGAGACGCAAAGGTCGCGCACCTCATCGGGAATCCAGGCTTTGGAATCGTGGTTCATGAAGCTGTTCCCGACCCAGGAGTAACGCAAGGTTCCGGGCAGCGTTTGCGCCTGGCCGGATGCGGCGAGCAGCGACAGGACCACTACTGACAGCATGGCTGTGACTACCGTAAAGCAGGTTCGCCTCATCGTATCTTTTACTTTCCTGGGCATTGCTCTCGCTTTAGTTTCCGGGAAAAAGAGGTATTGGGAAGAGGAAAGAGGAGATCAGGAGCGCCAATCGGTTGAGTGAGTTACTCCTGTCCGATTCTATAGAGCCGTCCTGCCGCCTGCTTTATTCTTTCCCACTCATTTGGGGTTCTCCTGCGTCCTCTCACGCGTTGAAGTCGGGGCGTACCTGGAACGGTAACTAACGGGACACGACGAGGAATAGGCGCCGCGCTATTCGGGGTAACACAGCATGGCGAGAGATCGCGCCTTTAGGACGGAGAGACGGAGGAAGGAGACCCGATGAGCGCGGCCCTCGCGCAGCTCCCGACGTTCGATGAAGAGACCGGCGCCCTCAACGTGTTGGGAAGCGGGGCGCCGCCGCATGACCTGATAAATCGTAGCGTCTCCTCTATCCCTCCTCCTCAAGGAATGCGCTCCCCTGTCCCGAACATTATGAGTGAGTTAACGCGTGATGAACCAGAGGGGCGCCGTGTCTCCCGACGGCCCGGCGTGGCAACCGCCATCCGACGACGACCCTTTCCCCCTCCCCACTCTCCACGGAACCGCACTTGGCGCTCTTTCAAAAACGAAACACGGCCCCTCTCCCGGATCAAATCACCGATTTTCAAGCCCGCGGCTGGAAGGCTCTCGCGGGCGACTGGGCGTTCCGCCGCCGCACGATGATCCCCCTCCTCCCGCTCGCCATGCTGCTGCTGGAGCCGGAGTCGCATCGACGCTGGACGCTGCCGCTCGCCCTGGCGCTCCTGGTGGCGGGGGAGAGTTTGCGGGTCTGGGCGGTGAGTTTCGCGGGGCGCATCACCCGCACCCGCACCACCCGGCTGACGACGCTCGTCACGGACGGCCCTTTCCAGTTCGTCCGCAATCCCCTGTATGTGGCCAACATCCTCATCGCCGTCGGGGTGACGCTTCTGTTCGACCGGCCCACTCTGGCGCCCCTCGTCGGCCTGCTCACCGCCCTCTACTACGATCTCATTGTGGCGTTTGAGGAGCAATTGCTGCGTCATAAGTTCGGGGCGGAATTTATGGCGTACTGCGACACGGTTCCGCGCTGGCTGCCTCGCCTGTCCCCCGCCGCGCCGGGAAGCGGCCCTGCGCCCGTTCTCCGGGAAGCCCTGTTCAGCGAGCGCGGCACCTTCGGCACCCTGGCGCTGCTCTTCATCGGCGGGATGGTGGTTCGGCTTCTGCCCTAACTCGGTGTCATAGGAGGGAAGGGGAGACCGGCGCGGCGAAAACAGGCCCGGAGCGACGGTAATGGAGGTCGCTCGCATCACTCCGCCGTGAAGGAGCATTCCATGCCGACGACCGCCCGATTGCCCGTGCTGTTCGACACCGACATCGGTTCCGATATAGACGACGCCGTGGCCCTGGCGTATCTGCTGAAGCAGCCGCGCTGCGAACTCCTCGGCATCACCACCGTCACCGGGAACGTGACGCAGCGGGCCGCCCTCGCCGAGATCATCGCGCGGGCGGGCGGGCGCGAGGACATCCCCATCCACATCGGCGCGGGGGAGGTCCTGTACACCGGCCCCGGCCAGCCGCTC
>JBBRGS010000272.1:0-4526 GCA_038240635.1 Armatimonadota bacterium | reverse complement strand
ACCCGACCGCCCTCCCCGCCTCGTTCGCCATGACCCACGCGCCGCACAGGTCCCCATGATCGCGGTCCCATTGCAGTTGCAGGCCCGGCCCCTCCATGTTGGACGAGCCGAACCGTTCGTAGGCGAGATTGCGGAGGTATGGCCCTTCAGGTTGCAGAAACAGCAGGCTCAGGCGCGGGCCATCGCTCCAGCGCGCCGGGTGAACGGTGACGGCCCCCGACGTGAACAGAGTACCCATCTCCTCCGGCGCCAGGCCGAGGATCATCTCCCCGGAGCCAGGCGTCACGCTCACAAAGCCCAGCCCTTTGTAGATTCGATACGCGTTCGAGCCGTACGCCGTGCCCAGCGTGAGGATCGTGCCACCCCGCGCGTGAAAGTCTTCCAGCGCCGCCGCCATAACGCTTCCGGCGACCCCCTTGTGCCGCTGGTCCGGCGTGGTGAAGACGTGACCGAGAATACCGACGCCATTCGACTCGAAGGTGCAGACGTTGCCGACGATGCGCCCGCCGATCTCGCCGAGGTAGAAGCGCGTCTCCAGCCCGTCCAGCGGCTCCCTCAGCGCCCGCTCGATGTGCCAGCGCCACGTCGGCTGCTTGTGGCCGAGGAACGGCGCCACTCGTCCCGCATGATCGGGTTCAGGGCCGAGGACGCACGAGAGGCGGAGGGTTTCGCCGGTTTTCAGGGTTACGGAGCCGAGAGGAGAGAAGGGCATGAGAGTAGGACCGAGCGGGGCGTCAAACCGGGAGACGGGTCAGGGAAACAGGGCCGTAAATCGAATCGGAGAGAAGCGTTAGCCCGCCGCGACGAGGAGCTGCTGCGCCTCTTCCTCCCACTCGCCGAGGCGACGGAAGCGGTGGTAGCGGCGGTCGAGGAGCTCATGCGTCGGGAGGGCGCGCAGTTCGCCGAGGTGATGATGGAGGGCGGCCTTGATGGTGTGAGCGGTCTCGTCGGCGTTGCGATGTGCGCCGCCGAGCGGTTCGGGGACAATCTCATCCACGATGCCGAAGCGCAGCGCGTGTTCGGCGGTGAGTTTGAGGGCTTCGGCGGCTTCGGGGGCGCGGTCGGGGTCGCGCCAGAGGATGGCGGCGCACCCTTCGGGGGGGATGACGGAGAAGATGGCGTGTTCGAGCATCAGCACGCGGTCGGTGGTGGCGATGCCGACGGCCCCGCCGCTGCCGCCTTCGCCGATGACGATGCTGACGGTGGGAGTCTCCAGCAGGGCGAAGTCGCGCATGTTGCGGGCGATGGCCTCACTGATGCCGCGCTCCTCGGACTCCACGGAGCAATCCGCCGCCGGGGTGTCCACGAAGCAGATGAGGGGCCGGTGAAACTTCTCGGCGAGTTGGGCGAGTCGGAGGGCCTTGCGGTACCCTTCGGGCTTGGCGCTCCCGAAGTTGCGGTGGCCGCGCTCCCTGGCGTCCCGGCCTTTCTGGTGGCCGAGGACCATCACCGGCTCGCCATCGAGGAGGGCCATGCCGCCGACAATGGCGGGGTCGTCGCCGAAGCGCCGGTCGCCGCTCAGCTCCATGAAATCGTCGAAGATGAGCCGAATGTAATCGAGGGTGTAGGGCCGCATTTCGTGGCGCGCCATCTGCACCTTGTCCCAGGGGGTGAGGCGGGAGAAGATTTCCTTCATCTGCTGGCGCACAATCGCTTCGAGGTCGGCGACCTGTTCGGACACATCGAGGTCGTGTTCGGCGGCGTACTGCTTGAGGGCCGAGATATCCGCCTCCACATCCGAGATCGGTTTTTCAAATTCCAGCACATGACGCCGCATAACGGTCTCCGCGTTGCTTCTGTGTCCCGCTTCGTGGGGGCGAGGCGCGCGCCCCGCGCTTCAGGCGCTCTCGTCGTTTTAGGCGCCGGCCCACTGAAGCGTTTTTTCCAGCGTGGGCTTCAGGTCCTTCCGGGGGACCACCATGTCCACCATGCCGCGCTCGCGCTGGAACTCGGCGCTTTGGTAGTTGGCGGGCCGCTTGCCCATGTGCGCCTGCGCCTGCTTCGAGACGCGGGAGCCGGTGAAGCCGAGCGTCGCCCCCGGTTCGGCGAGGGTCACGTCGCCCAGCGAGGCCCAGGAGGCGTACACCCCGGCCATCGTCGGGTCGGTGAGGAGGGCGACGTAGAGCAGCCCGGCGTCGTGGAGGCGGGCGAGGGCCACGCTGGTTTTGGGCATCTGCATCAGGCTGAGGATGCCTTCATACATGCTGGCGCCGCCGCCCGTGCCGCTGATGAGGAGCACCGGCCAGCGACGCTCCACGGCGCGCTCAATGGCGCGGGTGAGGCGCTCCCCAACCACGCTGTTCATCGCCCCGGCCCGGAAGCGGAAGTCGGTGACGCCGAGGGCGACGGGATTCTCCCCAATGCGCGCTTCGCCGGTGATGGCGGCGTCGGAGAGGCCGGTCTTCTCGCGGTCCTGCTTCAGTTTGGCGCGGTAATCGGGAAAATCGAGGGGGTCGGAGGAGCGGAGTTCCGCGTCCCATTCGGCGAAGGAGCCGGGGTCGGCGAGGAGTTCGATCCGTTCCCAGGCGGTGAGACGGTTGTGGTGATCGCAGTGGGGGCAGACCTTCAGGTTGCGCTCCAGGTCGCGAGTGAAGACGATCCGTTCGCACTTTGGGCACGGAGTCCAGAGGCCGTCGGGGAGGTCCTTCTCTCGGTCGTTTTTTTTATCGCTGCGTGAGAACCAGCCGCCGGGGGGCATGGGCGTCTCCTTCCAGAGGATAGTGAGCCGTGAGCCGATCCCGCATCAACCCTCAGGCCGGATCATGGGCTTACCCGGCGCTGCCCGCGAACGCGGATAGCCGCTTCAGGCGACCTTCCATTATACTACACCGGTGGGGAACCTTCGCTTTGTAGCACATCGGCGAGGGTTGCGCCCAACGGCGTCCCCCTGCGATGAGCGGGAACTGCCCGGCGGAAAGGCGTACGCATGACGGATTCGACGGAAGCGGAGGAGGCGTCGCCTCAGGACGGGCTGGCGCGGCTCCGCGCGGCGATTGATGGCGTGAACATGGAGCTGCTGCGGCTGCTGAACCGGCGCGCCCGGCTGGCCCAGGAAGTGGGGGAAGCCAAGCGGTCGCTGGAGGCCCGACGCCTCCGCGAAGGCGAGCCGGATCGCGCGGCCCCGTTCTTCGTGCCGTCCCGCGAGAGCCAGATTTACGAACGGCTGGAAGCGGCGAACGATGGCCCCCTCAGCGATGAGGCGATTTCCGCCATCTTCCGCGAAATCATCTCGCAGTGCCGCGCCCTTGAGGAGCCGATCCGCGTGGCGTACTGGGGTCCGCAGGGAAGCCACAGCCACCTTGCGGCCCTGCGGCAGTTCGGCACGGCGGCGGAGTTCATCCCCGTCGCCTCCATCGCCGCCGTCTTCGATCACGTCGAGAAGCGGCTGGCGCAGTACGGCGTCGTCCCCGCCGGAAACTCCATCGAAGGCGTCATGTCCCGCACGCTGGACCTGCTCGCCACGCAGGACCCCCGCATCTGCGTGGAGACGTATCTGCCCATCAGTTACGACCTGTTGTCGCAGTGCGCCGCCCTTACGGATATTCGCCGGGTGTACGCCAGCGCTCAGCCGCTTGCGCTCTGCTCCGGCTGGCTGGCGCAGCACCTGCCGGCCTGCGAGATCGTGGAGGTCCCCGCCATCTCCAAGGCGATCACCGCCGCCACGGAGGACCCCGAAGGCGCCGCACTCGCCACCCCGCTGGAGGCCGAACACCCCGGCGTCTACCTGCTTCAGTCGCACGTGGAGGACGACCCGCGCGCGCGGGGCCGCTTCTTCACTATCGGCTTCAACGAGCCGTCGCCGAGCGGTCGGGATAAAACGTCGCTCATCGTGACGCTTCACCACGAGCCGGGAGCGATGGTGAACGCGCTCAATGTGTTCAGCCGCCACGGCGTCAACCTGCTGTTTGTGCAGAGTCGCCACAGCCTGAAGCAGTCGAACGTCTATCGCCTGTTCGTGGACCTTCAGGGGTTTGTTGCGGATGAAGCCATCGCCAGCGCGTTGGGCGAGATGACGCGCGAAGGCATCCTGTTCGAGGTCCTCGGCTCGTATCCTGACGCGCTGCCGCCGATGGACGAACCGACGGACTGACCTTCCGCCGAACAGGACGAGCGGATTTCCCCATGTCACGCTTGACGGGTGAGTCTATTCCCCGGAGACTTTTCACCGAGGTTCCGGGCGGTTGAAACCGCTGCAACACCCACACGAAACCCGCCTGCGCGGGTTAGGGGATCGATGCGCGAGTTCGGGGAGGAATGATGGGGCGCGAGCTCACGATCTCCCCAGCCCCTCTCCTGCGGGAGAGGGGTGGCCGAAGGCCGGGGTGAGGTAGGGGGGGCGCACCTGGACGGAAGGCTTCGGCAGGGCAGGAGTCGGCGAAGGCCGACTTTGTGTGGTCGTTGCAGCGGTTTCAACCGCCCGGAACCTCAGGAACTTGTATGAAAAGACCCTGCCCAATTCCTCTGTCACGCTTGACGGGCGAGCGACTTTCGGCTATTTATAGAACGGATGTTCTATTCCGAAGACG
>JBBRGS010000271.1:0-4537 GCA_038240635.1 Armatimonadota bacterium | reverse complement strand
TCCACCACCCGAAGCGGCTTGTGCAGCGTGATGGCGTGGCCCGACGCGCTCCGGGGCCGGTCGGGCGCGCAGACCCAGACGTCGCCGAGTGGCTCGATAGCCTCCCGCAGCGCCCGAAGCCCCTCGGCGTGTACCCCGTCGTCGTTGGTCAGCAGTATTCGTTTGCGCTCGGCCACGTCGTCAATCCCTTCTTCACCCGGCGAGAACTCTCAACGCTTCCATTGTGACGCAGTTCCTCCCTCCGATTTGCCTCGCGCTCCCCCTTCCGGTCGCCACCGTTTTGAGGGCCGCCGGTCGGGGTAAGAAATTAAGGAGGGACACGCGGGGAATCCTTCCCCTGGACCCCCTCAAAAGGAGCGCGAACATCTATGGTAACCAAAAACAGCATGAACACGGCGCTGTTTGACAACCGGGAAGACGCTGAGCGGGCGGTCGCCGCCCTGCGGGACCACGGGATTGCGGAAGACTGCATCTCCGTTCTGGCCCTCTCGGCGGATGGCAGCGGGACCACCACCGATTTGGATGAGAAGGACAACGCCACCGCCCCCGGCAAGGATGAAGGCCTGACCACCACCACCGCCGCTGACGCCGGAAAGGGCGCCGAGGAAGGCGTGTTCATCGGAGCGGGACTGGGACTGGCCGCCGCTGTCGCTTCCATCTTCCTGCCTGGATTCGGCTTGATTGTGGGAGGCGGCGCCCTCGCCACGGCCCTCAGCGGCGCTCTCGGCATGACCGTCGGCGGCGCGCTCGCGGGTGGTGTGATGGGGTTCCTGGTGGATCAGGGAATGCCTGAACACGCGGCGAAAGCCTACGCCGAAGGACTGAAGCGCGGCGGCATCATCGTCTCCGTGCATGACACGAATGACGCGACCCCCGACGAAATTCACACCCTCTTCGAGAAGTATGGCGGGCAGGAGCGCGGGACCCACCCCGGCGGCTCCGGCACGACTCCCGCCGATCTCCTTACAACCCCTCCCGGCGTGGATGCAAGCGTTCCGCCCACCACCGGCGCATAACCTGGCGGCCCCACGATGGTCACGCCGAGCTGACTCCGCTGCGCCCCAACGCCTGAGTAGTTACGAAGAATAAACGTAACTACTCAGGCACTACATATAGGCTTTTTTTATTCTGAACCCTTGGATGTAGTGGGTGAAATCGAACCGAAGTAAGGGCTAAGTTAGCTGCCCCCAAGTTCACTTACGCGTTTCATAGACCACATTTAGTGTTTAGACTGTAAGGCAACGCTGTATATAGTGTTTTAGAGGCCTGAGTAGTTACCACTCCTTTCCCAGAGTCGCCTCAATCCGGTGATCGGGGATCAGCCACATGAACGCAATCAGCGTGTAGAGGGCGTCGGAGACCCACTGGTTGGTATACGAGAGGAGGATGGCGACGAGATACAGAACGGGGGAGATTTTCCCTTTGAAGTCGCCGCCAATCGCGCGTTTGAGAACCGAGTGTTCCCCTTGCTGACGGATGATCAGAGTTTGCACCAGGTAGTACGCCAGCGATGCGGCGAGCAGAATCCCGCCGTACACCGCTGTGGGAAGGGGAGCAAAGTGATTCTCGCCCATCCAGCCGGTGGCGAACGGCACGAGAGAGAGCCAAAATAAAAGGTGCATATTCGCCCAGAGGATACCGCCGTTCACTCGCTCCGTGGCGTAGAGCAGATGGTGATGATTGTTCCAGTAAATCCCCAGGTAGAGGAAACTCAGCACATAAGTCAGGAAGACCGGGATAAGGGGACGTAACGCGTTCCAGTCGGAGCCGTGAGGGATTCTCAACTCCAGGACCATGATGGTGATCAGGATGGCGATCACGCCGTCGCTGAACGCTTCCAGGCGACCCGTTTTCATGCGGCGGCGGGGGCGGTCATCCCTGCGCGGGGGCCGGCGGGTGGGGCGCGTCGAGGACAGTCGCCTGCGTGATCACCTGTCGGAATTCGTTGAAGCTGTCCTGTATTTCGCCCAGTTTTTGGCGAGTTTGCGACATCATCCGGTCCACCTCATCGAGGGGGGTTCCTTCATAGGAGGGATTTTCGCGGTGTCGCACCATCCAGACAGCGAGACCGGCCAGCATCACACCGGCCACAGCGTAGGCAAGCGAGCGGTTCATCGTCGTTGATCAACCTTTAACATTGGTAACTCGGAGCGAGCCGAGACGGGAGACGGCAACAGGGGGAGTGTCGGGTTCAAGGGGACTTCACGTCTCATCGGGGGCAGGGGAGGGTACGTCTGAAGCGTCAGAGAGCGAGAGCGGTGCGCTCGCAGCCTCTTCATTATGGCTCTTCGCCGAGGTCTCCAAAACCTGCCGGACGAAGTGGAGCAGTTCGGTCGGGTCAAAAGGCTTGGTGAGGAAGCAGTCCACGCCCTCCTCCCACGCCTGATTGATGTCCATCACATGCGACTTCACGGTCATCATGATGAACGGCAGGTCGCGGGTTTCCGGGGCGCTCCGGATTTCGCGGAGGAGTTGGAAGCCGTCCATGCGTGGCATCAGCACATCGGCAATGATCAGGTCCGGCTTCTCGCGGCGAATTTGTTCGAGCGCCTCTTCGCCATCGGAGGCGGTCACGACCTCATAGCCGTGACGTTCGAGATTGATCTGAACGAGTCGGACAATCTGCGCCTGATCGTCCACGGCCAGCACTTTCGTCGCCATCAGGTCCCTTTCCTGGGCGTCTCCTTCGGTCTTCGCCCCTCGCGCAGGCGTGGAGTGAGGACGGGTGCGGCGCCCGGTCGCGTGTGGAGACGGCATGGGGCGCGCCTCGTGGAAGCGCGCTCCGACGCGTTCGGATTAGATTCGGTAGACGGTGTCGCCGCCGAATTCATCCTTGCCCGCCGCCGATTCGAGGACGCGCTTCACAAAGGCGAGCAACTCCTGCGGATTGAACGGCTTGGTGAGATACGCGTCCACCCCCGAAGCCCACCCGCGAAACACGTCGGCGTCCTGCGCCTTGGCGGTCAGCATGATGAAGGGAATATCGCGCGTGGTCGGGTCGGATTTCAGCTCGCGCAGGACTTCAAAGCCGTCCTTGCGCGGCATCATCACGTCGCACACCACGAGATCGGGGTTTTCGGTCTTCACCTTGTCCAGCGCTTCCACGCCGTCGTAGGCGGTCACGACCTGATAACCGTTTCGCTCCAGGTTGACCTGGATGAGGCGGACAATGTGGACCTGATCGTCTACGGCCAGTACCTTGGGCATCGAAAGTCTCCTCCACGCGCCGGCCCCGGTTCGCGGGGTGAGGCCGGGCTGTTTCCGTCTTCGGGAAGGCGTTCACTATATCCTACACTTAGGCGTTCGCGGCCCGGTTCCTGCACCCGATTCACGGTTTGGGTTTCGCCACAGGAACCGTTGGCTCCGGAGCGGACGCCGGTCATTAGGCGGCCTGGCTCGCGTCCCCCTCCTCCGCCACCTTGAGTGGCTGGCGGATCGGCAGCGTGAAGATGAAGTCGCTCCCCTTGCCATACTCGGTTTCCACCCACACCTTGCCGTGATGATAATGCTCGATGAGGGACTTGACGAGGAACAGGCCAACGCCGGTCCCGGCGATCCCCTTGTGCCCCGGCGAATCGACGCGAGTGTACTTCTGGAACATTTTGGCCATCGCTTCCGGCGGGATGCCGAGACCGGAGTCGATGACTTCGACTTTGATCTGAGACAGCATGGGGTCGTAGGTGGCGCGGATGCGCACGTCGCCGCCGTTGGGGGAGTACTTGATGGCGTTGGAGACGAGATTGGTCATCACCTGATCCACCATGTCCTCGTCGTATTCGATATCGGGGAAACCGGGCTGGATGTCGGCGATGAGATTGTGATTGGTGGCGTACGGCTGCTGAAACGCGATGATCTTGTCTATGTGCTTCGGCAGGTCGTGGATATGGAAATCAGTCTCCAGGGTGCGGCCCGCTTCGATGCGAGAGACGTTAAGCATGGTGGAGACCATCTTCCGAAGGCGCTGCGCCTCCTGATTGATGATCTCGTAAAACTCGCGACGAGTGGCACGGTCGTACCACTCCTCGTTTTCGTCCTCAATCAGGGTCTGGATGAACCCCTGAATGGCCGTCATAGGGGTCCGCAGCTCGTGGGAGACGTGGGAGACGAGGCTGGTTTTCATCTGCTCAATGGTGCGGATTTCGGTCACATCATTGAAGGCCGCCAGGACGCCAATCGGCTCATTTCCATCCCCCCGCACGATGGCCGTCTGCATCTGATAATAATGGTTCCCCTGCGTCGCGCTGTCCTCCAGCTGGACCGTCAGCTCCTCCGTCTTCTCCTCGCCCGTGTCGAGCGCGGCGGTCACGGCGTCCGTCACCGATTCATTGAGGAGGACCTTGCGGTAGTCCTGCCCCACGACATTGGGCTTCAGTTGAAGCACTTTCCGCGCCGAAGTGTTCATCTGCGTGATGCCGCCGTGCAGGTTGACCATCAGCACGCCGAACGGGCTGCTCTCAATCGTCGCCTCGACCTCGCGGGCGCGTTCCTCCACCTCGAAGAAGAGTTGCGCCTGCGCGATGACGGCGGCGGCGTTGCG
>JBBRGS010000270.1:0-4550 GCA_038240635.1 Armatimonadota bacterium | reverse complement strand
GCGCGCCCACGGTCTCATCCCCTCACGACCTCGCTCGTCCCAGGTCCCTGGTCATCGGCGTCACCGGCGGCATCGCGACCGGGAAAAGCACGGTTCTTCGGGAACTGGAACGCCTCGGCGCCGTCACCTTCAGCGCGGACGCCATCGCCCGGCGCGTCAGTCAGTCCGACGGCCCCGCCTTCGCGCCCATCGTGGAGGCGTTTGGCGAATCGGCCCTCCTCCCCAACGGCGAACTGGACCGCGCCGCCCTCGCCGACCGCATTTTCACCGATGAGGCCGCCAAAGCAACGCTCGAAGGAATCATCCATCCCCTCGTCATGAACGAACTGCAACAGGAGATTGAGGCGTTTCGCGCGGCTCCTCCCAACCAACCCCCGGTCGCCGCCGTGGAAATCCCCCTCCTCTACGAAGTGGGAGCCGAAACCCTGGTGGATGGCGTGCTGGTGGTGGCGTCGGAACCGGAACGCCAGGTCGCTCGTCTAAAACTCAGGAGTCACTGGCCCGATGCGCGCATCCGGGCCGCCCTGCTCGCGCAACTTCCTTTATCAGATAAAATAGCCAGAGCGGACTGGGTCCTCCGCACCGACGGCGACCTCGCCGACACCCTTCATCAAACAGAAGCCCTGTGGCTCAGGATCACTCAACGGTTCCAGGAGGATAACTCATGTCGTTAGGACGGCGCGTTCAGCGCTTTGGTTTATTGATTTCCGTCCTGTCGTCCACCGCGATTGTCGGCGCGCTGCTGGTTGGTGGCGCCACTCCCCTCACGCAGCGACTCCTGGCGCCATACCGCAAGGTGGCTCCAATCTCGCGCCCTTTGGTGGCCCCCCGGCAGTCGCTCCTTCAGGGGAACCGACCCGCTCCGCCCCCCTCCCATCGGGGCGTCGCCAACGCCACGGGGTTTTCCCAACGGGGCGCCGGGGACGGCCTCCTCAATGTGACCCGCACCGATGAGAACCTCACCGGCCCCAACGGCCAGGACGACATTCATCCGTTGTTCACATGGACCGGCGGGGCGTTCGTCTGGGCCACCACCAGGGGCGCCGGCAATAAGATTTTACCCGCCATCCCCGACACCACCGGAGGCACGACCGGCGGTACGACCGGCGGAACGACCGGAGCTTCGGTAGCGCGCCGCTCCGGGCCGCTCCAGACGGACCCCCCGCCACCGCCCGTTCAGGTCCTGCTGCCGGACGTGCCGCAGTACTCCATTTTTATCCGCCGCCTGACCCAGGAACTCGACGCCAACGGCAACCCTCTGCCCGGCCAGCAGCAGGTAACGCGGCGCACCGGCAACCAGACGTATCCCACTCTGGAGCCAGTGAACCACTTCCTCCTGTACGTCGCCACCCCGGAAGCCGTACCCATACCCGTACCCGTCGACCCCGGAGGCGGCACGGGAGGCAATCCAAATCCGATGCAAACGGACCCCGGAGCGGGACCGACACCGGATCAGTTCCTGGCGCCTTCCCCATTGCCCTGGTCGCTGGAGATGCTTGACATCTCCAAGTGGGATCCTGCCGTGCCGGAAACTCATGCGCCTCGCCTCAAAATCCCTGTCGCCGACGCCGTCAATGTGATGAAGCCCGCCTGGGCGCCAGATGGAAACGGATTCCTCGTGGCCGGTCAGAACGCTTCCGGCGCGTGGAATCTCTACTACGGCCAGATGAACGCCGATGTCCTGAAGAAAGACTGGACCGATTTCACCGAAGACACCCCGGTTCAGCCCGGCGTGGGAGTCAGCCAGGTCGGGTTCACCGGCAACGTGACCGATCCCAATCTTCCCGATATGCTCGATCCCGCCTGGTCTCCTGATGGGCGCTGGATCGCCTTCACGCGGGGGAAAGTCCTCCTCCACGGCCTGAAGGATGGCGAAAAGGCGGGGGCGCCTGCCAAAGGGCGCGCCATGGACGACGTGCCAACCAGTGTGGACCCCCGACGCGCCTATATCGAATATCAGGACACGCACGTCTGGGTGGCGCCGGTTCAATCCACTCGGGGACGCCTCGTTCTGGGGCGACCTCGGCGCATCACCGAGTTCAGTGTGCTGGGCGCCAGCAACAACATCCTGACCTCCAAAGAGTACCTCCCGGCCTGGACGGCGGGCATGGGCCTCGCTTTCACCACCAACCGCGACGAAACCACCGGCGACCGCATCCCCGACGGCATCGGGACGACGACCAGCATCTACTCCATCTCCAATGGCTCCGATGTGGAAGGGGCCGGCGCTCCGGTCCTCATCAACAGCCCCAACGGCACGATCTACGATTATCCGCGCGGACGGAATATCGCTCGCAAGGAGACCTGGAGCGTCCCGGCTGTCGAATATCAAAATGAGGAGTATCCGAGCGTTAATCCTACAACTCCGCCCCCGGCGGAGTTCAACTCGGACATCATTTACCAGATGGATCTCGACACCACCACGCCTCAGGCGCCGATGCCGACCACCGGGTTCTTCGCCCACGACATTTATGAGAATCTCTCCTCGGCGAGATCTGATGTCGTCTTCGACCTTCAGGGCTTCCCCTCCGTGACGCCACGCCTGGCGCAGCCGGGGTCTCCCGTGCGGATCGAGGCCAAAATCACCCTTACGCCGGAAGCGGCTCAGTCTATCCCAGGCCTCCGACCGGTGGAAGTGGCCGCTCTTCTGCGTGACCCCGATCAAAAGGTATGGGGGTCGGGTTCCGCCGGGGCCAACGCCGGCAACACCGGCGGCCCTCCCGCGCTGAGTGGCTACATCACGGCGCAGGAAAACGGCATCCCGCTGCCGGTCTGGGTCGAATCCAACGCGCTGACCGTCGATTCGGTGCCGTTGTTCGATGATGGCCCGGAAGGCGGACACGGCGACCGGATCAAGGGCGACGGCATCTTCGCCAACATCTGGATCACCCCCGGCGTCGCCCGCGATTACCTGGTGGACATCGCCGTCCGCGGCGACCGCACGCTGGGAAGCGGATTCGCCTTCGACTACTTTGATAACACCTGGGGCTTCTCCACGAAGCGGTTCAACCCCCGCACCACGGTCATGTTCGTCTCCGACCACACCGCGGGCCAGGTCTTCATCCACAACCGGACGAATGTGGCCTTCCGACGCACCTACACTGTCTTCCCCGTGGAGAGTTACTACACGTTCCGCCTCTTCCCCACGCAGACGTTCGAGGATCAGCCGAAGCCGATCCTGACGTGGGGCGGGTTGGGTGGGGCCAGTTCACCCGGCTCTCGGGATAGCTGGGCCGTTCTCGGTCCCGACTCGCCCTATGGTGACGACTACGACATCTGGCGCACCCAGTGCCGCGATTCGTTCCCCGTCATTCCGGTGGGCGGCGACCCCAACTTCTACGCGGGGCAATCGCTTCAGGAGGCGATCAGCTACTACCTGCCGCATCAGGTCAGCACCTACTCGGCGCAGGGGTCTCCCAAAACCCTGAACTACGCGGATCGCGCCATCGTCTGGGCCGCTCCCTACGCGGGCGACATCACCGCCGCCGAAGCCGACACCATCCGCAGCCTCGCGGTGCAGCAGCTCCTCATCAACTACCTGAACAAAGGCGGGCGGCTGATGATGAGCGGGCAGGATATCGCCTGGGCGCTGACCAACGACGCCAACACCACCAACGCCCTTCTCACCAGCTACTTCCATGTGCGATACCTGGACGACGGCGACAAAGAAAACCTCATGGGCCTGGCCGACCCCAGCATGAACCGGCACGTCCTCAACGCCACTTCCAGCACGAACGCGGAGGACCCCATCACCACCGAACCGTGGCTCGATCATGGTCATTGGCGGGAAGACAACCCGGTTCGGGACTTCTATCCGGCCCCGCTGGAGCTCTCCGGTCGCTTCGGCAGGGTGGGGGAGCCGCCGTACTCCAAGACGGATCAACGGCTGGACGGAGCATGGAACCAGGCGCTGATTGATGGCATCACGGGGAATCAACTCCCTGTTACCGATCCGAACAATCCCAATGGCGGAACCGTCAATGCCATCGGGATATTCGGGGTGACGCCGGACGTGTCCAAACAGCAGTACACCTTCGCTAACCCGTCGCCTTTCCCGCGCACCGATCCGACGATCAAGCGAGACGCGATGTACCTCTACCGCGACACCACCAAAGGCTTCCGCACCATCTACCTCTCCTTCGGGCTGGAAGGCATCGACCGGCATTACGAGTCGGTGTTTGAAGGCAAGGCCGTGCTCTGCTCCAACCGCCCGGCGCAAATCATGCACAACTCGCTCTGCTGGCTGCGAGAAGGGGGACTCACCGGTAAAGTCACCGACATCCAGTTCGGGCGACCTCTTGCGGGGGCGCTGGTGCAGGCGTACGTGCCGCAGTATGACGCCACCGGCGTGGAGCTGCCCCTGAACCCTCAAAACATCGCGGGGTCCGGCGTCACCAACGCGAACGGCATCTACACCATCTACGGCATCCAGGCCTACAATTACCGGCTTACGGTCAACAAGCCTGGCTACGTGTTCAGCCACATCAACTACGTGGGCGTGCATGGGGGCGCCATCACCAATGAGGGCGTGGACACCGACGTGAACCTCG
>JBBRGS010000269.1:0-4551 GCA_038240635.1 Armatimonadota bacterium | reverse complement strand
CTACCGGCTCTGGCTCGACCCGACCATGAGCTACTCGTGCGCGTATTTTCGCAACGCCGACGACTCGCTTGAAGCGGCGCAACGAGCCAAAATCCGCCACACTCTCGATAAGCTGCGCCTTCAGCCGGGGGAAACCCTCCTTGATGTCGGCTGCGGCTGGGGCGCTCTCGTCCGCGAGGCCGCCGAACGGCATGGCGCCGACGCGCTGGGCATCACGCTCAGCCACGAGCAGGCCGCCGCCTTCCCCGAATCTCCGCCTCCCGCGCGGGGCCGGGCCAAGGTGGAGCTGAAGCATTACCACGCGCTGGCGGACGAGGGCCGCGCCTTCGATAAAATCGTCAGCGTCGGCATGGCGGAACACGTCGGGCGGCGCCAGTTGCCGGGTTTCCACCAGGACCTTCGCCGCTTGCTGAAGCCGGGCGGGCTGCTCCTGCATCACTGCATTACATACCAAGAGGAAGCCCCCACCAACCCCTGGCTGCTCCGGCGCATCTTCCCCGGCGGCTACATTCCCAGCTTCCGCGAGGTGGTCCACAGCCTCACCCGGCAGGGGTTCGTGGTGTGGGACGTGGAGAATCTGGGGCCGCACTACGCCCTCACGCTGGACCATTGGCTGGAAGCGTTCGAGCGTCACGCCGACACGGTGGAAACGATGTATGGCGCCGACTTCGTACGGATGTGGCGCTTTTATCTCCAAATCAGCGCGGCGAGCTTTCGCGTGGAGGACGTGTATGTCCACCAAATCCTCGCCTCGCGCGGACGGCCCGCCCGGCTGCCGTACACCCGCGACGACCTTCAGACGTTCGACGCTCCTTCCGGTCCCGCTTTCGCGCACGGGACCGGCGCCCCACCCCAACCAAATCCCTGAAGCAGGAATCGGAGGGGGGCGGCGTCCAAAACAGAGAGGCTGCGAAACGGTGACGCGGCTGGCGGGGAATATGCGGCCCACGCGATGAGAGGCGGCGAGGGCAAAGGAGCGACGAGTGAAAATTTACACCAAACGGGGCGACGACGGCGAAACGTCTCTCTTCGGCGGGGAGCGCGTGGCGAAAGACTCGGCGCGGGTGGAAGCCCTCGGCGCGGTGGACGAATTGAACGCCGCCCTCGGCCTCGCCCACGCGCAGGGGCTGGACCCCTCGGCGGGCGCGCTGGTGCGGGAGATTCAGTCCCGACTCTTCGACTTCGGCGCCGACCTCGCCATGCCGGGGACGCCTCAGCCGCGCATCACCGGGGACGCCGTGATCGCGCTGGAAGCGGCCATTGATACGCTGGACGCCGAGCTGGAGCCGCTCCGCCGCTTCATCCTGCCCGGAGGCGCGCCCGGAGCCGCAGCGCTCCATTTCGCCCGAAGCGTCTGCCGCCGAGTGGAGCGCCTGCTGGTGGCCCATCAGGACGCGCTGCAACTTCCCCCCGACGCGCTGCCCTTCATCAATCGCCTCTCGGACCTCCTGTTTGTGATGGCGCGCGCCATTAACGCGCGGGCGGGCGTGGAAGACCCCCTCTGGCAAAGTTGAGCGCGTCCGGCCTACGCCGCGACAGTGGGAGATGAACCATGATTCAGGAGCCTGAAACCGCCGAGACGGCCTCGCCTCTGGCGCTCGTGGTGGCGGATATGATGTTCGGCGCGCGGGCGCGGGCGGCGCTGGAACAGATGGGGTGGCGCTCCACCGTGCTGACGCGCCCGGAAGCCGCCCTCGCCGAAGCGCGCGCGAACCGCCCGACCCTCCTGCTGCTGGAACTCGGCGCGGGGAACGCCGCCCGCCTCGAACTCCTCCGAACCCTCCGCGCCGACCCCGCGCTGGCCGACCTGCCGGTCCTCGCCTTTGGAAGTCACATGGCGCGGGCGGCCCTAACGTCGGCGCGGGACGCCGGGGCGACGATGGTGGTGAGCAACGGCGCGCTGGTCGCCCGCTTCGAGCAATACGTGACGAAAGCGCTGGAGAAGCATCTTCGGGAGGACGAACGGTTTGTCACCGACGACGAGTAACGCCTTCCGCCCTTCCAGGATTAGGAGAGAGCAGACTTAACGCCGTGAAGGAACGTCCGCCAAAACCCGAAAAGTGAGGTGATGCGGATTCTCTTTGTGTGCCAGGGTAACACGTGCCGAAGCCCGATGGCGGAGGCCCTCACTCGCCACTTCGGCGGGACGAGCGTGCAGGCCGTCAGCGCGGGCCTGCGACCGGGCGCGCGCCTGGCCGCCGGGGCCGAAGGGGCGCTGCGCGACATCGGCGTGGGCCTCCCCGATCATGCTCCGCAGCCGATGGAAGCCGTCCGCGAGCCGGTGGATATCGTCATCAGCCTGTGTGACGTAATCGCTCCGGGCCTCGATCTCTTCCCCGGCGCGAGGCGTCTTCGCTGGCGCGTCCCCGACCCCATCATGGGCAAGGCGGACGATTACCGCCGCACGCGCGACCTGATCTGGAGCCACCTGCGCCCCCTGCTGGCGGAGCTGTCGGGGAGGACCGATCTCCCCGATACCCTTACCTCCTCCTGTTTTAGCAAAGCGCCACCGGAGGCAGGAACCGCGCGCGGCCAGGACGAAGATTCCGAATAGCGGGGGAGTTCCTGGCCCTTTGCTAAAGTTTTCCTGTGCCCGCGCCTCTCCGCTCAAGGAGTTTGCCCCGTGTCGCGTCGTTTTTGGTCTCCCTTAGCGCTCCTCGCCACCCTTGCGAGTCTCGCCTCTGTCGTTCGCGCCGCCGCGCCGATCCCGCCCCCGCCCAACGGCCCCGCTTTCCTGGACAACTTCGATACCCCTAAGATGAAGCGGTGGGTCACGAAGACGGAGTTCAAGGTCTCCGGCGGCAAACTCACCCTTGGCTCTCCCACTGATAATCGCGGGAACATCTACGTGTACGCCGCCCCGGTGAAGAACCTAAAGGGGACGCTGTACACCATCTACACCAACTTTCGCGCGGAGATGCGGGCGCGGCTCGTCAGCGACCCCAAAATGTGGGGCGGCTTCGGCCTCTGGTTCCGCACCAACGGCGCCGGGCAGTACCGCAACGATGACCGCAATCCGGACGGCGGTGGCGGGTACTGTTTCAACTACATCCCCGGCATCGGGGGCGTCCAACTGGTGCGGCGCGCTCACTCGATGCTGCTGGGCGGCCCGGTGAAGCCGGTGCCAATGGATCAGAACTGGCACACTTTCCGAGTTGACGCCGTGGGGCCGAATCTCTCGGCGTACTTCGATGGGAAACTGATGTATCAGGCGGTTTCGCCGGAGAAGCCGTTTGGGTACACCAATGGGGCGGTCGGAATCGGCGTGCTGAACCGGGGCGTTGTGGAGGTCGATTCGTTCCGCATCACTCCGCTGGGAGGCGGAGCGCCTGGTCCCGTGGCCACCACGCCCTGATCGCCTCTCTCGCCGCTTCGGAGGTATCCGCTATGAGCGTCCTGGATAATGTCGCCCTCACCACGAAAATCAAAGCCGCGCTGATCTTCGATGAGCGCATCGACTCGTCCGGCATCGATGTGGACACCGTGGGGCAGGGAGAAGTCCACCTCAAGGGCCGGACTCCCAGCGATGTACAGGCGAAACTCGCCGAGGACCTGGCGAAACTGAACGGCGCACACACCGTGGTGAATGAACTCACCTGGGACCGCGTAGTGGAAGTGAATGCGGAAGACTCCCCGGCGGCGGCGGGAGCGTACGGCGGCGTGACCACTTCGGCGGGCGCGCCGTCCACGGGTCTCCAGCCGCTGCCTATGCGTGTGATGGACGCCCTGGACGCCGACCCCCGCGTGAACGCCTACCTTCTCACCGTGGAGCCGCGCGAAAGCGGCATGATCGCGCTCACGGGTCGGCAGGGGACGGTTCAGGAGCGGGACGCGGCTCTGGAGGTCGCCCGCGCGGTGGAAGGCGTCGGGCTGGTGGTAGATGAGATCGGGATTCAACCGGCGTATTGAGCGGGACGGGATAACAGGCGAGTTGACGCAGCGAACCGGAGAGCCGCGCGGCACCGCTCCAATCTCCCTGGCCGGGGCGGCGGAATGGCTCTCTTATCCGCAGTTGCGACCGTTTGCGAAACGCGCGGCTGATGTACCGATGCTGAAGGACGAGGAACGCTTTGGCGAAAGCGCCGGACAGTTACGATCATCCGTGGAAGGACGCGCTGGAGCGGGGCCTGCCCGACTTCTTCGCCCTCTTCTTCCCCGACATCGGCGCCCAACTCGACTTCTCACAGCCGCCCCGCTTCCTCGACACCGAACTGAAGCGCATCAGTTCCCGCGCGAAAACCGGCCCCTTGCGCGCCGACCGCCTCGTCTCGGTCCGGGCGCTCTCCGGCGAGGAACGCCGGGTCTTCATCCACATCGAGGTCCAGTCGCAGCGGGACCCCACGTTCCCGGAGCGGATGTACCGGTATCATTATCATATTGAGGACCAGCATCGGGGACCGCTCACGAGTCTGGCCGTGCTGGGCGACACCAGCCGACGCTGGCGACCGACGAAGTATCTGAAGAAGGAACTGGGTTGCGAGGTCAGGTTTCGGTTCCCGGTGGTGAAGTTGCTCGATCTGGACGTGGAGCGGCTTCTGGAGGAGCGTCCGC
>JBBRGS010000268.1:0-4551 GCA_038240635.1 Armatimonadota bacterium | reverse complement strand
CGCCGGGGGAAACTCCGGTCACGCCGGAGCCGACCGCTTCCACGACGCCGCTGCAATCGAAGCCGAGGACGACGGGAACCGCCACCATCGGGCCAAAGACGCCGCTTCGCACGCCCACATCCGCGGGGTTGAGGGATGTGGCGCGCACGCGAACGAGGGCTTCCTTCGGGCCGGGAGTCGGCGTGTCGCGTTCACTCGCCACAAAGCCGCCCGGCCCGCCGAACGTGGTCAGTTCCATCACGCGCATGGGTCGCCTCATTGGAGTCGCCGGTATTGAAGACCGGCTACAGTTTCTTTTTTACAAGATAAAAATCGAGCCGCTCCACACCGGTCATTCCCTTCGCCTGCTCCACTTCCTTCATGGTTTTGGGCGGCGGGATGATCACGGAGTCGCCGGGGTTCCAGTTGGCGGGGCAGGCCACCATGTGCTCGTCCGCCGTCTGGAGGGCCTTGATGGTGCGGAGGATTTCGTTCATGTTGCGCCCGACGTTCATCGGGTAGTAGAACAACGTTCGCACGACGAGTTGCGGATCGAGGATGAAGACGGCGCGCACCGCCGCCGTGGCGCTGGCGTTGGGATGGATCATGCCGAAGAGGGTGGCGACCTTCATATCGAGGTCGGCGATGACGGGATACTTCACCTTCACGCCCATGAGCTGTTCCAGGTTGAGCAGCCATGCGAGGTGCGAATGCACGCTGTCCACGCTGAGGCCGACCAGTTGCGTGTTGAGCGCGTCAAATTCGTCCTGAAGCTGGGCGAACGCGGTCAGTTCGGTGGTGCAGACTGGTGTGAAGTCCGCCGGGTGGCTGAAAAGGACCGTCCACTTGCCTTCGAGGTCGCTGGATTTCAGCATACCCTGGGTCGTGATTGCTTCAAACTCCGGGATTTTTTCGCCGATTTTGGGGATGGAGCCGAATTCGGCCATGAGGTCGCTCGCTTTCAGGAAGAATGGCACAAGGAGCGGAGGATGCGCTTCTCGCATCCCTCTTCCGCGCGCTGGACATTATCCCTGCGCGACATGGAAACGATTCAGGCTGACCGACTGGGACGTTCGCGCGATTAGCGGTCCCACTCCAGGGATTGCAGCCAGTCCAGGGAGAGAAGGCGGTCATTCAGGTCACTCTTCGTCACGTCATTCGGCAGTTTCACCTCCATGACAGTGATGCGCGATCCATCGGAGGAGGCGCCCTGGCGCTCGATGCGACGAACCCGCGCGCCGCTTGCTTCCAGCGCCGCCACTATCTGCGCGTCAGACCCCTCGGTGACGGGGTAGCGCACCGTCACCTCGCGCCACCAGCGCCGTTCCAGCAGGATGTCCTCGAGCCGGTCCATCACCGTGAGGACGAAGAGGACCATGAGGCTGGCGACGAAGGCGACCACGAAAAACTCGCCGCCCCGGCCCACCGCGATGCCGATCGCCGCCGACACCCAGAGGCTTGCGGCGGTGGTGAGGCCGCGCACGAGGCTTCCCCGCACCAGAATCGTCCCCGCGCCGAGGAAGCCGATCCCGCTCACGATCTGCGCGGTGAGGCGGGCGGGATCGGCGATGCGGACGAACTCGCTCCCCGGACGCGCGTAACTCTCCGAGACGATGGTGATCAGCGTCGCGCCCATGCAGACGAGGATGTGAGTCCGCAGCCCCGCCGCCCGATGGCGCGCCTCCCGCTCCCAGCCGAACACCGACGACAGGACCATCGCCACCAGCAGGCGCAGCAGCATGGAGGGGACTTCCTGCGAGTAGAGGCCCATTCCCTCACCTCCCCGGCGTTAGCGGCGCTCGGCTTTGAGGCGGGCGACCATGTTCGCCACGGCGTCGGCGGCGTCGGCCACGGGAACAGTTTCAGCGGCCTTGTCCCGGCGGGTGCGGAGTTCCACCTTCCCCTCGGCGAGGGTGCGCCCCACCACCACCTGAACCGGAACGCCGATCAGGTCTGCGTCCTTGAATTTCACGCCGCTCCGCTCATCGCGTTCGTCCAGCAGAGTCTCCACGCCCCGCGCCTGGAGTTCGGCGTAGAGGCGGCTGGCGGCCTCGAACTGCGCCGCATCGGAAGGGTTCACGAGGAGGATGATCGCCTCGAAGGGAGCGATCTCGGCGGGCCAGACCAGCCCGTCCTTATCCGAGAGCGTTTCGGCGACGGCGGCGAGGGTGCGGCTGACGCCAGGGCCGTAGCAGCCCATCACCATCGGATGGTCTTCACCGTTCTCGTCCTGGTAGGTGGCGCCCATCGCCTCGGTGTAGCGCGTCCCCAGCTTGAAGATGTGACCGATCTCGATGCCGCGCTCCACCGTGAACGTTCCCTCACAGCGGGGGCACGGGTCGCCTTTGGTGGCGTTGCGGAGGTCGGCGACCATTGCGAGAGTGAAGTCGCGGCCCGGATGGACGTGCCGGTAATGGGTGTCGGCCTGGTTGGCGCCGGTGATGTAGTCGGCCATGCGCGCCACTTCGCGGTCGGCGACGATGCGGCAGTCGAGGCCGACCGGCCCGGCGAACCCGACCGGGGCGCCCGTGAGGAGCTGGACCTGCGCGTCGTCGGCCATGACGAGGGTGGAGCAGCCGAGCGCCGCCTGGAGCTTGCCTTCGTTCAGCTCCCGGTCTCCGCGCACGAGGGCGGCCACGGGTTCGCCATCGGCGGCGTAGAGGAGGGTCTTCACCAGCCGTTTGGGGCTGCACTTGAGGAAGGAGCAGACCTGATCCACCGTCTTCGCGCCAGGTGTGGCGACGGCTTCGTGGGCGGGCGCGTCGGCGGCGGGCGGAGGGGTGACGGAAGCCCCGCGTTCTCCGATAGCGGCGAGTTCCACATTGGCGAGGTAGCCGCAGGAGTCGCAGGCGAGGACGGTGTCTTCTCCGTTCGGGGTGAAGACCATGTATTCCACGGTATCCTTGCCGCCGATGGCCCCGCCGAACGCCTCCACACGCTTGTAATCGAGGCCGCAGCGGCCGTAGGCGGCGTCGCAGGCGGTTACGGTGTCGGCGAAGGCGCGATCCAGGTCCTCCCAGTCGGTGTGGAAGCTGTACCCATCGAGCATGGTGAACTCGCGGCACCGGAGCAGGCCGCCGCGAGGGCGCAACTCGTCGCGAAACTTGTTCTGAATCTGATAGACGTACAGCGGCAGCTGGCGATACGAGCGAATATCGCCGCGCACGATGTCGGTGATGACCTCCTCGTGTGTCGGGCCAAGCGTCCACTCGCGCCCGGAGTGGTCCGTGACGGTGTACATCACCTCGCCCTGCCGCCCCTGCCAGCGCCCGGTCTCCCGCCAGATGTCAATCGGCTGAAGCGCGGGCAGCAGGACCTCCTGGGCGCCGATGCGGTCGAATTCCTCGCGGAGGACCTGCTCCACCTTTCGCAGGACCTTCCAGCCGAGCGGCAGGAACGAATAGATGCCAGGTCCCAAACGGCGGATGAAGCCCGCGCGCAGGAGGAGTTTGTGACTGGTGAACTCGGCGTCGGCGGGGACTTCGCGGAGGGTGGGGAAGAAGAGTTGGGAAGCTTTCAAGAGGCAAGACTCCGGGACAAACTGAATAAGGGAGAGGGGCGCGCCATAGCGAGTCGGGGCGAGGGGGAAACCAATCAATTGTACTGAGGAGGGAGGAAGGCGGCAACCCGGTCAACCCCAGGGTCATCCACTAACGCAGAGGGCGCAGAAAACGCAGAGGGCCGCAGAGAACCCCGAAGAGCCTTTGAGAAAAGCGACAGAGTGAGCAGGCGTCTCCGGTTAGACGGGAACGCTCCTCGCTGTGCGACAACGCGGCCCCGACGACTGGAGAGAGTATGTTCACTGATGAAATCGCGCAGCAGCCCGACGCCCTCCGCGACCTCGTTCGCCACTACCGCTCGGAGGAAGGAAGCGCGACGCTGAACGCCCTTCGGGAGGCGATGCGCGACCTCCGCGAGGAGTCCGGCGCCCGGAGCGTCACCTTCACCGGCATGGGATCGAGCCTGTACGCCGCGTACAGCGTCACGCCGCTCCTGCGCGCCACCGAGTGGCGAGCCGAACCGATTGAAGCGGGAGAAGCCCTGAACTACGGCGCCGGTGAAGGCTGGAAGCCCCAGGGCGTCGTGGTCGCCATTAGCCAGTCCGGCGAGAGCGCCGAGACTCGCGCGCTGGCCGAGCGGCTGGCCCCAACGAGCCGCCTCATCGCCATCACCAACGACCCCGACAGCGGCCTGTCGCGCGCCGCCCGCGTCACGCTGCCCCTGTGCGCCGGGGAGGAGGCCGCCATCTCGGCGAAGACCTACTCCAACACGCTGGGGACGCTGCTGATCCTCGCCGCCGTCCTCACGGGTGAGCGCCTGTCCGTGACACTGGAGCGCCTGGAAGCGACCGCCGACGCGATGGAAGCCGCCTTGTCGCCACAATGGGACGATCCGATCCGCCGCGCCGCCGACGCCGTGGACAACGCTCGGTCGGTTCACTTCATCGGGCGCGGGCCGTCGCTGGCGGCGGCGTACGAGGGCGCTTTAGTCATCGGGGAAGGCGCGCACGTCACGGCGGTCGGGCTGCCGGGAGGGAGCTTCCGGCACGGCCCGCTGGAACTGGCGGAGGAG
>JBBRGS010000267.1:0-4554 GCA_038240635.1 Armatimonadota bacterium | reverse complement strand
TGGCCGACAACATCCTCTTCCGGGGCACGGAGGCCGATCCCCTCCAGCGACTGCTGCACGTCTCCCGTCAGCCCGCCCTGCCTGAAATCTCGCTGGAACGAGAGAATGGACAGTTGCGACTGCGGGCGCACGCGCTCCTCGGCGAGAAATCGCTGCCTCTCTCGGAGGGACTTGAAATCATCTGCAAGGAGCCGCTTTGGGTCCTCCACGACTCCCATCTGGTGGAAGTGGACGACCCCGGCGGCGCCTTCCAGCACTTCATCCGTCACCCCGATCTGGAGATTCCTCCGGCGGAAGAGGAGCGCTTCTTCGAGAAGAATCTCCTCCCGCTCGCCGAGCGCATCCCCCTCAAAGGCGATGTCGTCTCGTGGGAGGAGGTGGATGTCGAGCCGACGCCGCGCCTCTACCTCACCGAGGTGGAGGAAGACTTTAAGGCCGAACTCCGTTTCGCCTACTCCGACCATGAAGTCACCTATGACCGCGCGCATCCCGACGTGACGGTGCTGCGAGTCCCGAAGTCGGCGCGGCTGGTCCGCATTCAGCGCAGGGCTGTGCAGGAAGAAGACTGGTGGCGCGAGCTGTCCAAACATGGGCTGAAGCGGGGCGCCGAGGGCGGCGAATTCCTGCTGCGCGCCCGCGTGGACCCGGTGGATTTCCTCTTTAAGCACATCCCAAAACTCGCCGAACTGGGCTTTGAGGTGTATGGCGAGGAGGCGCTGACGAGCGCGCGGGTCAACCGCAACCGCCCCACCGTCTCGTTCAGCATCTCCAGCGGCATCGACTGGTTCGATGTGACGGGGGTCGTCAACTTCGGCGAGATTCAGGCGCCGCTCACCGACGTGCGGAAGGCCGTGCGCCGCCGGGAGAAGTACATCAAACTCGCCGACGGCACCATCGGCGAAATCCCCAAAGAGTGGCTGGAGCAGTACCGCTACCTCTTCGCGCTGGGCGAGGAGACCGACGACGGCGTGCGCCTCCAGGAACACCACGTCACGCTGCTGGACCAGCTCCTCGGCGAGGCCGACCGCGTTCAGGCCGATGAGGAGTTCCAGCGCCGCAAGCGCCGTCTCGCCGACTTCTCCTCCATCGTCCCGACGCCGCTGCCTTCCGGTCTCGTGGGGGAACTGCGGCCTTACCAGAAATCGGGTTACGACTGGCTCCACTTTCTCCATGAATACGGTTTCGGCGGCTGCCTCGCCGATGACATGGGCATCGGCAAGACGCTCCAGGCCCTCGCGCTGCTGCTGTCGCACAAGGAGAGCGGACACGCGCAGAAGGCCAGCCTCATCGTCATGCCCCGGTCGCTGCTGTTCAACTGGGAGCGGGAGGCGGCTCGCTTCACGCCAGGGCTGCGAGTGCTGGTCCACGCCGACGGCGCGCGGGAGAAGGAGGCCGAGCGGTTCGATGAAGCCGACCTCGTGCTGACGACCTACGGCGTGATGCTCCGCGACATCGAGCTGCTGAGGAACTACCCGTTCCATTACGTGATCCTGGACGAGTCGCAGGCGATCAAGAACCCGGTCGCCCTCACCTCGAAGGCGGCGCGCCTGCTGAAGCCCGATCATCGGCTCGTCCTCACCGGCACGCCCGTGGAAAACTCGACGATGGAACTCTGGAGCCAGTTCGCCTTCCTGAACCCCGGCCTCCTCGGCAACCTGGACTTCTTCCGCAACGAGTTCGGCAACGCCATTGAGAAGCGCGAAAGCGACGACGCCGCGCTCTTCCTCCGGCGCCTCGTCTTCCCGTTCATCCTGCGCCGCACCAAGGACCAGGTGGCGCCGGACCTCCCGCCCCGCTCCGAGCGCATTCTGTATGTGGAGATGGAGCCGGCGCAACAGAAGGTATACGACCGAATCCGGGACTATTACCGCGCCGTGCTGCTCGGCATGATTGACAAGGAGGGGCTGAACGACGCGCGGATGAAAATCCTTGAAGGGCTGCTGCGGCTGCGGCAGGTGTGCAACCATCCGGCCCTCGTGGAAGCGAATTACCATGGCGAATCAGTGAAGATGGAAGCCCTGATGGAGACGCTGGAGACCCTTCACGCCGAAGGCCACAAGGCTCTCGTCTTCTCCCAGTTCGTGCAGATGCTGACCCTCATCCGCGAACAACTCGATCAGCGCGGCATCCGATACGCCTACCTCGACGGGCAGACGCGGAACCGCCAGGAGCAGGTGGATACTTTCCAGGCCGATCCCGCCCTCCCTTTCTTCCTCATTAGCCTGAAGGCCGGAGGCGTCGGCCTCAATCTCACCGCCGCCGACTACGTGATCCACGTGGACCCCTGGTGGAACCCCGCCGTGGAGATGCAGGCCACCGACCGCACGCACCGCATCGGCCAGGACAAGCCGGTCTTCGTCTACAAGCTAATCGTGCAGGGGACCGTGGAGGAGAAAATCCTCCAACTCCAGGACCGCAAGCGGGAACTGGTGCAGCAGCTCATCACGAACGAAACGAGTTTCTTCAAGTCGCTCACCCGCGAGGATGTCACCGCCCTGTTCGAGTGAAGCGTCCCGGCGTTAACTCTTCGCCGCTGTATGGCGCAGGACCCGGCCCGGCAGAGCGCCGGTGTGCGCTCCATTAGCGACGACGGCGACGCCGTTCACCCAGACGCGCTCGATGCCGCGCGGGAACGAATGGGGGTCGGGATAGGTGGCGGTGTCGGCGACGAGGGCGGGGTCAAACGCCACGAGATCGGCGTGAAACCCTTCGGCGATGCGGCCCCGATCGGTCAGCTTCAGGCGCGAGGCGGGCAGTGTGGTCATGCGGCGCACCGCTTCCTCCACCTGAAACAATCCCTCGTCGCGGGCGTAGTGACCGAGGACGCGGGGGAAAGTCCCGTAGGTGCGCGGGTGTACCTTGTCCTGCCCGCGTCGGCCATCGGGGGCGGTGGTGGCGGCGTCGGAGCCGATGGAGGTAACGGGATGACTCATCACCGTCCTGACATCCTCCTCGGACATCTGGAAGGCAATGCAGGCGACCATCGCTTTCTCGGCGGCGAGGAGTCGCACGACGAACACCTCCGGGGCGCAGTCGCGTTCCCGCGCGAGGGCGGCGACCGTCTTCCCCTGCATCGAGCGGTCGGAGTGGACGATGGCGATCTGGAGGAGGTCCCAGTCCACCGCGAGGCGCTTCAGTTCGTCCACGATGCGCTCCTCCACTTCGGGGCGCTTCAGGCGCTCGGCGACCTCCTGGGGCGATCCCTCCTGCGCCCAATGCGGCAGGACGCGCACGGAGAGACCGGTCATGAAGGCGGTGTAAGGGTACTGATCCCACATGAGATCGAGGCCGTCGGCGCGGGCGGCGTCCATCATGGCGAGGCTCTCCTTCACCCGGCCCCAGTTCGGCTTGCCCTCGGCCTTGTGGTGGGAGATTTGCAGCGCGACTCCCGCTTCCCGCCCGATGCGGATCGTCTCTTCCACCGAATCGAGGAGATGATCGGCTTCATCGCGCATATGGGTGGCGTAAAAGCCGCCATGTTCCGCCACCACTTTGGAGAGTTCGATCAGCTCCTCGGTGTGGGCGTAGCGGCTGGGGGTGTACTCCAGACCCGTGCTGAGGCCCCATGTCCCCTGCTCCATCGCCTCGCGCATGAGATGGCGCATGAGGTTGAGCTCGTCAGGGGTCGGCTCGCGGGCGTCCTGCCCCATGGCGCGCTTGCGGAGGGTGCCGTGCCCGGCGAGGAACGCCATGTTCGCCGCGAGACCTTCGCGCTCCACGAGGGAGAGGAATTCGGCGGGAGAGGTCCAGCCCATGCCACCCGCGTTGTGGGAGAGTCGGCGTTCGAGTTCAAACATGGAGCCGGGGAGCGTGAGGCCCATGAAGAGGCCGCAGTTGCCCGCCACTTCCAGCGTGACCCCCTGCCGCACGCTGCTCTCCATGCGCGGGCTGTGGAGTACAGAGACATCCGAATGGGTGTGAAGGTCAATGAAACCTGGCGCGAGAGCCAGCCCGTTCAGATCCAGGCGCTCGCGGGCGTCGCGGGAGGCGAGGTCGCCCACGGCGACGATACGGCCATCGGTGATGCCGACATCGCCCGACGTGGCCGGGGCGCCAGAGCCGTCCATCAGGGTAGCGGAGTGGAGCAACAGGTCAAAGGGACGGGACATAAGGCGGCATGAAGGGTTCAGGCATGGAGAATCCCCTTCGGCGTCGGCCAAAGAGGATGGAAGATGTCATGGATTATACCCCACTCCACGCGGGAACAGCGCAGGCGGAAATTCCCGGCGCGCATGAGCAGGAAGCCGCCGCTTCAGGCGTCGTTGCTACATGTGCAACCGGTCCCGTCGGCGCAGCCCTGGCAGCAGTAGGTGACGCCCTCTTTTGTATAGCCGTCGGGATTGGGCCAGTCCCCTATAGTGGACCCCGGAATCTGGACAGGAGGGAGGGGGGGAATAAGTTAGACTGAAGCCATGCGAAAACAGTATAGTTCCGCCTTCAAAGCCGACCTGGTGACGGAGGTCCTGAAGGAAGAGAAGACGATCTCCCGGTTGGCCGCCGAACACGGGGGCCATCCGGTTCAGATCAGCCAGTGGAAGGCGGTGGCCCTCAAAG
>JBBRGS010000266.1:0-4628 GCA_038240635.1 Armatimonadota bacterium | reverse complement strand
CCGGTAGAAGGCGAACTTGCGGCCCCGGTCGAACGCCTCGGTGGAGGGGGAGAGGACTTCCACGAGGAGGGTGGGATTGGTGATCACGTCGCGGCGGTTGCCGTGGAAGCGGAGCGGGCCGCACACGACGCTGAGGTCGGGATAGAAGAAGCCGTCAGCCTCCAGAGTCGCCACCTTCAGGTCGCTCGTGAAGACGCGGCACGGCTTCCCGCGCAGTTGACGGATCAGCTCCGCCCCGATGTTCATGGGGATCGCCGCGTGATCCGGGCTGCCGCCGGACATGGCGACCACTTCGCCGTCCACGTATTCGCTTTTGAAGGCGGCGAACTCCTCCTCCGCCAGATACGCTTCCGGCGTGAAGCGGGGCGGCGCCATTGGTTCCACTCGTTCCAATTGTCCCACTCGTTCCGCCGACATCCGCCGTTCCTCCTCAAGGCGTATCCGCGAGCCTCTTCGCCTTCCTGCGTGCGCCCGAATCAGGCGCGGGTCTGCTTCCGCAATATCAAAAAGAAGAACGGGGCGCCCAGCAGCGCCGTGAGGAGGCCGACCGGCGCCTCCGTCGCGCCAAACGCCGTGCGCGCCGCCGTGTCCGCCAAAATGAGAAACGCCGCCCCGAACAGCGCACTCGCCGGAAGCAGGACGCGATGGTCCGGCCCGGTGAGGCGGCGGGTCATGTGGGGGACCATCAGCCCGACGAAGCCGATCACCCCGGAGACGGCGACGCTGGCGGCGGTGGCAAGGGCGGCCAGCGCCACGATGATCAGTTTGGTCCGCTCCACATTGACGCCCAGGTGCAGCGCGGGTTCCTCGCCGGTGGAGATCAGGTTGAGGTCCTGCGCGAACGCGGTCAGACCCAGGGCGCCGCAGCCGATGAGGACCGCTGAGACTCCAATGCGCGTCCAGTCCGCGCCGCTGAAGCTGCCCATCAGCCAGAAGAGGACGGTCTGCATATCCTTGCCGGAGAGGGTGAGCAGCAGCGTGACGAGCGACCAGAAGAAGGAGCCGACGACGATGCCCGCCAGCAGGAACCCCTGCACGGGGAGGCGTCCGCCGCGCCGGGACAGCCCCAGCACAATCGCCATGGCGAGGAGCGCCGTGACAAACCCCGCCGCCGGAACCGCGAGTCCGCCCCACGCGGCGCCATACCCCAGAATCATAGCGAGGGCCGCGCCGACCGCCGCTCCGCTCGACACGCCGATGATGTACGGGTCGGCGAGAGGGTTGCCGAGCAGCCCCTGAAGCGCCGCGCCACTCACCGACAGGCCGCCCCCCACCAGCGCCGCCAGCAGGACGCGGGGCAGGCGAATCTCGCGGAGGATGATCCGCGTCTCCTCCGGCACGCCGAGCGACACGCCATGCAGCCCCGGCAGGCTCCCCAGCAGCGCGCGGGCGCTCATCCCCAGGGGGATCGGCGTGGAGCCGACTGCCACGCCCACCACCATCGCCGCAAAGACCAGCGCTCCCAGCGCCACGCCCCAGAAGGCCAGGCGCCCGCCGATGGACCGACTCCGAACCGGAAGCCGCGCCGGAAGGTCTGCGGGGGCGTCGGATGGCGGCGATGCGAGGGAGGGTGTCGCGCTACTCAAACCGCTCCTCCGCCCAGGGGTCGCCATGATTGTGGTAGCCGCGCGTCTCCCAGTAGCCCGGCTGGTCCACGGGAGAGAGGAGGAGGGCGCTGAGGAATTTGGCGCCTTTCCACGCATACAGGTGAGGCGCGATGAGGCGCGCGGGGCCGCCGTGTTCGAGGGGGATCGGCTGGCCGTCGAGCTCATAGGCGATGAGGACATTGGGCCGGAGCGCCTCCTCCAGGGGCAGGTTTGAGCTGTACCCGTCGCGGGAGCGCTGAAGGATGTACCGGGCGGCGGGTGTCGGCTTCACGAGGTCGCACAGGTCGGCGAAGAGGAGTCCCGTCCATTCAAGGTCAAAGCGGCTCCACCGGGTGACGCAGTGGAAGTCGAGGGCGCGCGTCACGCGGGGCAGGGCCATGAGGGCGGCCCAGTTGAGGGTGACGGGGTTTTCCACTTCGCCGGTGACGGTGAGGCGGAACTCCTCAGTTGAAATCGGGGGTTTGAAGCCGAGATCGAGGATGGGGAATTTCGTGGTGAGGACCTGCCCCGGCGGCAGCCGCTCGGCGGAAGGCGAGGGGTCATGGCCGCCGGTCGCGCCACTCGCCCGCGCGCGTTCGACCGCGGCTCGCTTGCTTTGCAGGAGAGGGGACTCGTCGTCGGGCATGGTCATGGCTCCGTGAGGGGACCTGGCGCGGTGACAGGGTGGGCGGACGCTCACACCATTATACGGCTATACGGCGCCGCAGACCCGCGAGGACGGGCATATCCGGGGGTTCAGGCAGGGCCTCTACAAGGGGTCGCGGCGGAGATCGGCGGGGCGGCGCGGGTAGCGCGAAGGCGTCGGGCGAACCTTACGGATGACGACGATCTCGCGGGCTTCCTCCAGATACGGCAGGCGCAGCGCGTGAACCGCTTCCACCTCGCCGCCCAGCCGCCGCAGCGCGTTCCCCGCCGCCTCTCGCTCCTCCGCGCCGCGCGGCCCCTTCATCGCCAGAAACAGCCCGCCCGGCTTGACCAGCGGCAGGCACAGTTCCGCCAGGGTTCGCAACTCGGCCACGGCGCGCGCCGTCACCACGTCATGCCGTTCCCGGCGGAGCGGGTCATGACCGGCGTCCTCGGCGCGGGCGTGCAGCGTCGTTACGTCGGTCAAACCGAGGTCATCTCGCACGTCTTCGAGGAAGGCGAGGCGTTTGGCGACCGAATCCAGCAGCAGGAGGCGTAGGTCTAACCTGACGAGTTTCAGGGCAAGGCCGGGGAAGCCCGCGCCGGTCCCCACGTCGGCGAGGGAGAGGCCAGGCGTGTCGGGTAACAGCGGCAGAAGGGTGAACGCGTCGAGGAAGTGCTTCACCACAGCCTCGCAGGGGTCGCGGACGGCGGTGAGGTTCATCCGCGTGTTGGCGTCCATCAGCCGGTCCAGGTAGCGAAGGCTGGCCTTCACGGCGTCTTCCGTGAGTGGAATGTTCAGCGCGGCGGCGCCCTGCCGCAGAATCTCCTCCGGGGAGGCGGCGTCGGGGGGCTGAGGGATAGGCGTCATGGCGGCTGCGTCGCGGGGAGAGAGAAGGGGAACGCGCGGCGGGTCCTGCGGCGTCATGGGGGAGGTCCCTTTCCGCGTGCCCGCTGCGTCTCAGTCGTGCGGTCGCGCCTGATTATCTGTTGGAGAGCGCTATGTCCTGGCATCATCGTGATCCCGTTCCTTCCTCGTCTCCTGATCCGGCCCTCGTGGGGCGCCGATGGCTGCGCGCGGCGGGCAGCGGCCTCCTGCTGTGTGGAGCCATCACCGGGTCCGCCCTCGCGGTCAAGGCTCCGGCTCCCGCTCCGGCTCCGAAAAAGGTGGCGTCGGCGGTCACGGTGAACCCGGCGCCGTTCCTGCGGCAGCTGGGGCTGATCGGCGGCGACCTCCGCAACTTCCAGGCGGTCGTGGACGCCAATCTCTCCGATGCGAAGAGTTCGAAGCCGATGTCATTTCGACTGAAAGTCGCCGTGCGGTTCCCCGACAGCGTGCGGATGGACGTGGTTTCGAGCAGCAACGGCCTCTTCCGAGGTTACAAATTTTCCCGAATGGGGTCCGCCGTCCGCGTCTATGACCCAATCAGCGAGCGCGTGACGGACCTGAACCTCGCCACCATCACGGGACGGCAGCCGATTCGCATGGACCTGGGCATCGATCTGCTGGCGGGTATCTTTCGCCCTCGGAATTATGAAGTTACGCAGTCGGGTAAGACGACGCTGAACGGAAAACCGGCGGTCTTCATGCGGCTGATCCCGCGCCGGGGGTACGTGCCGCCGCAGTCCATCCTGCGACTGTCCCATATGATGGTCTGGATGGACCCGGTGAAGAGAGCGCCGCTGAAGCAGGAGAGTTACGGCTCGGAGGCGAGGCTGCGCGGGGGGTACGCGCCGGTGAAAAAGTTGTTCACCATCACCTTCTCGCGGCTGACGTCCGGCGGGGCGGGCTTATGGTATCCGGCTCAGGTGGACATCCGCACGGAACACCCGAAGGGCGGCGCGCCGAAGGTGACTCATTCCACGCTCATACGCGTGAACGGCTGCCTCGTCTCGAAGACGGTCTCCACAGAAGGGGGCGACGGAGCGCTGCAACTCACCTACAGCGCCATCCAGGTGAACCAGGGGCTGCCGCCGGACACCTTCAACCCCGGCGGGTAGAGGCGTCCGTCCGGGGATCAGGGGCGGCGAACGGCGCGGCGCTGAGTGGTGACCGCCCTCATCCACCGCAGGCGCCGATGCTGGTCGGACGCGCCTCGGCTGCGGAAGAAGCGCAGCGCGTACGGATCGGCGGCGGGAGATGAGGAGTCCGGCGCGGGGTCGGGCGGGCTGGGCGGCGTCTTCAGGTGCGGCGCGGGTTTCGGGGGAGGGGTCATGCGGGTGTCCCATCGGCGTGACAGGTGAGGCGACCGGCTTGCGTGCGTTTCCGTATCCAGTATACCCTGTCGAACGTCCACCCGCCTTGTTCGGGCGCCGACGCCTCATACCGGCGCCTTACGGGGGATGAAGGCGGCGGATGCGGACCAGGTCGCGGAGGGCGCCGCCGTAATCCCGCAC
>JBBRGS010000265.1:0-4652 GCA_038240635.1 Armatimonadota bacterium | reverse complement strand
CTCTCCGCCGGGTACGAAGGCGACGGCTCCAAGACCGTGCTGCCCGCGTACGCCGTCGCCAAGATGGACTTCCGCCTCGTGCCGGACCAGCATCCCGACGACGTGCTGGAGGCCCTGCGCCGCCACCTCGACGCGAACGGCTTTGACGACGTGGAGATCGTCCCGTACGGCGCCGAGCCTCCCGCGCGGTCGGACCCGAATCATCCGGTGGCGCAACTGGCGACCCAAACCGCCGAATCGGTGTATGGGAAGGAGGCGCACGTCTGGCCGTTCATGGGGGCGAGTGGGCCGCTGCACGCCTTCGTGAAGGAACTGGGGATGCCGGTGGTGGCGAACGGCGTCGGGTATCCCGGCGGCCAGCTGCACGCGCCGAACGAACACATCCGCGTGGAGGACTTCCGACTGGGGACCGAGCACCTCGCCGAGTTCACCCGACGTTTACCGGAAGTTGCGGACAACGTTTAGTAAAACGCGGTGACTGCCGTTTCTGGTTATGCGATCATTTAGTAAATACGCTGACTGATCATGTCTCCTCGGATCGTAAAATTCACTAAACGCCCTCGAAACGGGGTCCCTGATGCCCTTCTCTTCCACCTTCCTCCCGCTCCTGCTGACGGCTTCGGTCCTCGCTCCAACGCTCGCGTCACCAATCGGGGCGACCCTCGCTCCGGCGCCGCGCCTGGCGCCATCCGGTTCTTCCGGCGAGGCGTTCCCGCGGGTCCGACCGCCGGTCCGCGCTTCCATCCTGGCGCCGAGGGGCCGTCCGGTTCAGCTGTCCGCCGTGAAGCCGCCTCGCCTAAGGAAGGCGCCGACTCCGGCGAAGAAGCCTTCCGCATCGCCCTCATCGCCCGCAACGCGAATCGCTTACGGCGCGGCGACTCGCACGACTCTTGGCGCAGCATCTCGCCGCAAGGGGAACGCAGGAGAGGGACGCTCCAACAGAGCGGCGACTCGCACGGCCCTCAGTGGGACGAAGCCTCCGACCCTCCGCGCCGAAAAATCCCCTGCTCTCGGCGCTGCGGCGCGCTCCTTCCCTTCTACGTGGGACCGCGTCCGCGTCTTCGCCGATCAACTGCCGTCGCAACTCAGCCCGGCGCAGTGGCGATTCGTCGCCTCGCATTACGCCGGGAGCCAGAAAGCGACCCGTTCGTGGGTGCGGAAGGTCCGCCAGCTCAATCCCGGCTTCCTCATGCTCCATTACCAGCTCGCCGTGGGGACGGGTCCCGCCGCCTTCGTGGTGGGCGATGCCTGGACCAACGACTTCAGCCGGGTGACGACGCATGACGACTGGTTCCTCCACGACGACGCGGGGCGGCGACTGCTTCAGCCCGACTGGAACTGGTACGTGATGGACATCCGTTTCCGCGACGGCGCGAACGGCAAAGCCACGCCCGTCACCGGCTTCCCCGCGTACTGGCTGCGGACGGCGCTGGAGCGGATGCGGACGAACGAGGACGACGGCTGCTTTGCCGACAGCTACACGCAGGACATCCTGATGGGGCAGACGCGCCCTCCATTTAGTTGGTTTAGCGGCGCCGAAGCCAATTGGACCCATTGGCTGCCTCACCTCAACCGATACGGCGCCTTCTGCGCGAACGGCTTCCACGCGCAGCCTGAGCGGTTCTACTTCCTCCCCAACCTCGGCGGGCTGATCACGACGTGGGATCGGTATACGAACTACGGCGTGGGCGACGGCGGCATGAACGAAGGCTTCTGCGCGTCCGGGCCGGGCCGCTACTATTCGGATGCCGACTGGAAACTCCAGATGACCCGGCTCCTCTCCCTCGCCGCGCGGAAGAAAATCCTCCTCTGCCAGACGGAGACCGATCCCGCTCAGATCGAGCATCGCGGCTTCCTCCTCGGTTCCTACCTCCTCATTAAAGGGAGCCGGACCTACCTGAACGGTATCCACAAAAGTACCCTGGAGTGGTACCCGGAGTACCGCGCGCCGATGGGGCCGCCCAGGGAGGACGTGAAGCCGGACGTGTCGGCGTACTGGGCAGCGGACTGGGGCGTGTATCGCCGGGAGTACACGCGCGGGATCGTCCTCGTGAACCCTGCGGCGACGGCGGTCTCGATCCCCGACCTGGGCCGCGAGTATCACCGGATGATCATGGAAGGCGGCGGAGCGGTGGGCGAGGATGGACGCGAACCGGGCCGCCTCACCTCCACGCCAACCCGCGCGGTGGAGATACCGGCTCACGGCGCCCGCGTGCTGCTGAACGCGCCCCTGCCCTGAAGCCGCTCAACCCGCGCCTCCCGCAAAGCCCTGATGCGTTACTAAACGGCGCCTCCGGGAACCAGGCCGCTGATGCGAACCGCTCTCCAGGGGACGACCGTCCGGCCCCTCTCACGGAGAGAAACGCAGGCGTCGGATGGCAACTAAACGGAGTTCAACCTATTACTAAAAACACAGAATGCAATCAGTAAACGGAGGAGTATGGAGAGTTTAGTGAACGCGCTGGACTTGTTGCGGCGGGGCGGCGTGGTGATGATCCCGCTGCTCGGTTGTTCTCTCATCTCCGTGGCGGTGATGCTGGAGCGAGCGGTCGCCCTGCGCCGCGCGGACCCCGACACCGCCCCCCTCATGGCCCGGTTGCGCCGCCATGTGGAAGCAGGCGACCTCGCCGCCGCTTTGGAGGAGTGCCGCACAACTCCCGGCGTGATCGCGCGGGTGCTGGAGAGCGCCATGGCTTCACTGGAAAGCCGACAGCAACCTCTCGAAAGCGGCGCGTCCCCTCACGAAGACGGCTCCGGCTCTCACCCAGGCGCCCCGATCCCTCCGGCCCTCTCCCTGGACGGGCGCCTTCTGGTTGCGCCTTTCAACCCGTTTGACACGGCGGCGCTGGAGCGTCGGCTGGAGGAACTCGCCCTCGCCGAGACGCCGGAACTGTATCGCCGCCTCGGCTGGCTCGACACCATCATCACCATCTCGCCGCTGCTCGGCCTGCTCGGCACGGTGCTGGGGATGATCGGCGCGTTTCGCATCCTCGGCGCCACGGGGGCCGCGCATCCGACGGCCATCACGTCGGGCGTCGCCGAAGCCCTCATCGCCACGGCCACCGGCCTCGCCATCGCCATCGTCACGCTCGTCGGCTACAACGCCCTCTCGGAACGGGTGCGAGGGCTGCTCTCCATGCTGGAGTTGCGCGCCACGCAACTCGTCAACCTGCTCGCCGCCGCTTCCGAGCGCCCGATCCCCCGTCCGGATTCGACGCGCTCACCGGGCCGCACCGCGCCTCACGCCGCCTCCACCGGAACGCCGCCGAACCCCTCCCCCGCCACCGATGGGGAGACCGGCGCTGCGACGATTCGAGGAGGCGCCGGGCGCGAACGCGGCTCGCCACTCCCCTCAATGACGGATGACGAGACCGGCGATGCGACCCGTCTCACGGACGCTTCGACCGTTAGGGGGGACGACGATGCTCGCGCAGCGGACGACGATCTTCACGCGGCGCATGAGGAGCCTCGTGACGCGGAGGGAGGGCCATGAGGCTGCCTCGGCGGGAGATTCGGCGGGCGCGGATCGAGATCGTGCCGATGATTGACACGATGGTCTTCCTGCTGATCTTCTTCATGATGGCGTCGCTGGCGATGACGCCATTCAACAGCATGAAGGTGGCCCTGCCGTCCGCCGCGTCCAGCGAGAAGGAGAACGCGGCGCGGGCGCTGCTGACGATGACCGCGCGCGGGGAGATTTATCTCAATCGCCGCCGAATCACGCTGGACGAGGTGACGGCGCAGGTGAAGGAGCGCATCGCCGCTAACCCGGAGACGCAGGTCATCCTGAACGCGGACAAGCGCCTGCGGTACGAGCAGGTGGTGGCCCTCCTCGACGCCGCGAAACAGGCGCGCCCCAAATCGCTGCAACTGGCGACCGCGCCGAACCCCGCCATGCGCTGACCGGAGGCGCTTGTCCGCGTTCAGGGTTAACTCCAGGGTCAACCAGCAACGCAGAGGGCCGCAGAGGGCCGCAGAGGGCACCGAGTAACCCCAGGGGACTGAGGGGGCTGAAGGGATTCCCGCGCCTCAGGGGAATGAGGGACCGGGGGACGTAAGCCCGTGGATCGGACGCGCCTGCCGGGAGCGGCGTGAAGCCGAGGGAGGATTGGACCCCTCATGCCGAGCGACCGAATGAACAGGCGCCCCCGGTGAGGCCGGAGCGTTCCCGATCAGCGACAGAGTGAGCGCCCCTGCCGAGCGGCGAGTCCCATGAGTGTGAACCCCACCGAGCGACAGACTAAGGTCGTTCGCTCGGAGCCTTCGGCTAAGGGTCCGCCTGCGCGGACGCCTCACTGGTTCAACGCCGCCTCTCCGATGTAATCGTCTCCGTGGCCCCAGGCCGTTTCCTGGAGGAAGCCGGCGGTTGAAACCGCTGCAACACCCACACGAAACCCGCCTGCGCGGGTTAGGGGATCGATGCGCGAGTTCGGGGAGGAATGATGGGGCGCGAGCTCACGATCTCCCCAGCCCCTCTCCGGTGGGAGAGGGGTGGCCGAAGGCCGGGGTGCGGTAGGGGGGGGGGCGCTCAGGGACGGAAGGCTTCGGCATGGCGGGAGTCGGCGAAGGCCGACTTTGCGCGGTTGTTGCAGCGGTTTCAACCGCCCGGACCTCTGAGCGCTCTCCCACCTCGCCCTCAGTCCCCTAAGCCC
>JBBRGS010000264.1:0-4665 GCA_038240635.1 Armatimonadota bacterium | reverse complement strand
GGGGAGAATGTCGGCTGGGCGGGAGATCGCGGGACGTACGAGTATGAAGACTGGTACACCGCCCTGGGGAAGGCGAAGGCGAACTGGGCGCGCGTCTGGATGGTCGCCAACAACATGGGGCTGGAATGGACGCCTTCCGCGCCGGGGAGATGGTCGCGCGGGGAGTACGCCGGAGTGGGCCGCTACGCCCTGGACAACGCCGAGCGCGTGGACCTCATGCTCGACATCGCGCGGAAGAACGGGATCGCCGTCATGCTCTGCCTCGGCACGTATGGCGACCTGAAGGAGGACGCGGGCTACTTCGGCGAAGGCAACTGGAAGAACAACCCCTACAACATCGCGAATGGCGGCCCCTGCCACTCCCCGGCGGAGTTCTTCACCCTTCCGGCGGCGCGCAAACTGTACCGCCAGCGCCTCCGCTACCTCGTCGCGCGGTACGCTCACAGCCCTCAACTCTTCGCGTGGGAATTCTGGAACGAATTCACAGCCCCCGCCCCCTGGGTGGACGAGATGAGCCGCTACCTGAAGACGATTGACCCGTACCGGCACCTCGTGAGCAACACCTACGGCACGGACGCGGTCTGGCGCCTCCCCACCGTGGACTTCACGATGAACCACCATTACGGCGACGGCGGCTTGCGGGACAGCGCCCCCATCATCGCGGCGCAAAACATGGAGATGACGACCACCTACAAAAAGCCGCACCTCATGGCGGAGTTCGGGATTGACTGGAAGAAGTCCGACCGCGATTCCGATCCCAAAGGTCACGCGATCAACTTCCACAACGGCCTCTGGGCGTCCGCCATGACGCGCGGGATGGGCGGCGCGGCCCTCTGGTGGTGGGACAACTACGTCCATCCGCTCAACCTGTATCACGAGTTCACGCCGCTGGCTGATTTTGCCGCGCGCATCCCGTGGGCCGAAAGCGACTGGACGCCGCTCACCCGCTTCGCGCTGCATCAGGAGAGCGGCCCGGAAACGTTCAGCGACCTGGTCGTTCCCGCTCAGTACGGCTGGGGAAAACCGCCCGGCGCAGCGGAGTACACCCTGCGACCCGACGGCCAGGTGACCGGCGGTATGGTCACGCAATTTCTCTACAGCATGGGGAAGGCGGACCTTCGTACGACGCCGCGCTTCCACCTTGATCTGAAGCGCCGCGCGAAGTTCAGCGTCAAAGTGGGGCAGGTGATGACCGGTGGAACTTTGAAAATCAGCGTGGACGGAGCGAAGGCGCTGGAGAAGGAGTTCCCGACCGGCGAAGGCAAAGGCCCGTGGAAGTCCACCGAAGCGATGACAGAATACAACACCTGGCGCTCGACATACGACCAGGATGTCACGGTGGAGCTCCCGCCGGGGAAGCACGTGGTGATGGTGGAGAACGCGGCGGGCGACTGGATGCAGGTGTCGGAGTATCGGGTATCGGACTATCGGAGTTCGCGTTACCCCATGGCGCGGGTCTACGCGCAGCGCTCTCCCCGGCAGGTGGTCGTCTGGATTCAGGACGAGCGGAGCAACTGGGTGGAAGATGCGGCGGGAGTCAAGCCTCAGGAGTGGAAGGGCCTCACGCTGCGGCTGAGCGAGATCACGGCGCCGAAGGCTCAGGTAACGTGGTGGGACACCCGTAAAGGCGTAGCCCTGGTGACCGAAACGGCCATAGGTGGAAAGGACGGCCTCATGCTGAAGGTCCCCGCTTTCCGCCGCGACATCGCCGCCGTCCTCGCTCTGACACCGGGCTGACTGGCGTGGGGAGTGACGCCAAAGTTTTCCGTCGAGGGCTTTTCATTGAGGAACCGGGCGATTGAAACCGCTGCAACAGACACACGAAACCCGCCTGCGCGGGTTAGGGGATCGCTGTGCGGATGAAGGGGTCGCTCAAGGCCGAACGCCTCGGCATGGCAGGAGTCGGCGAAGGCCGACTTTGCGCGGTTGTTGCAGCGGTTTCAACCGTCCGTATCCTTTGGAACGGTTTCAGGCGTCCTGGGAGACCTGCACCATAGCGGGACGGAGCAGGCGTCCTCGCAGCGTGTACCCCTTTTGTAACTCGGCGCTGACCGCTCCGGCGGGAAACTCCGGGGTCGGGTCGGTGCGCCCAATCGCCTCGTGATGCTGCGCGTCGAACGGCTGGCCGACGGCGGGGACGACTTCCACGCCGTGGCGAGCCAACGCATCGTGGAGCTGCCGCAGCGTGAGGGTCACGCCTTCCTTCAGGGAGTCCACCGTGGGGCTTTGCGCCGTGAGCGCCCGCTCCATGTTGTCGAGGGCGGGCAATAAATCGGTGATGAGGCTTTGGGCGCCGTATCGCGCGGCGTCTTCCTGATCGAGTCGGCTGCGGCGGCGGATGTTTTCCATATCGGCGAGGGCGCGCAGTTTCAGCTCCTGAGCGGCCTGTAGCGCCTCCTTCAATGAGGCCAGTTCAGCGTCCCTGGCGTCCGGAGCGGGATCGCCTCCCACCGTCGCCGATGCGGCGCCATCCGGGGTTCCCTCGACGGGGTTGTCCGGCAGGGCTTCAACGGGTTCGTAAATGTCTTCCGTTTTACTCTTAAAGATTTTGCCTCCAGGATTACGCGCGGGCATACGGGATTCTCCTTCTGGGGGTGGGTGAATGGGCTATCTCATGAATGGATGACGAAGAGAGGATGGTTTCAGTTTACATGGTCGGTATGCGTCGTCACCAGGCGGCGCCTTTCTCAAACAGGTCGCTCAGGTGACGCGCGATGATCTGGACGGTGGAGACCGCCGCGCCGTACTCCATGCGCGTGGGACCGATGACACCAATCGCTCCGAAGGCTCCCGGTCCGGCGGAGTAGCGCGCGGCGACGAGGCTGCACTCCCGCAGGCCCTCATCGCGGGTCTCTTCGCCGATAATCACCTGCACCTGCTGATCGGCCACGGCGCCGCGCAGCAGTTCCAGCACCGAGCGCCGCTCCTCCAGGGCTTCCAGCAGGCCCTCCAGGCGGGCCACGTCTCGAAACTCCGGCTGCTGAAGCATGCGCCGCGTCCCCTCCACCATAACCTCCTGAGTGGATGTCGGCTGCAGCATGTCGCGCAACAGTTCGAGGAGCTGGCGGAAAGGGCCTTCGGGACGGGCATCCCCCTGCATCTCCAGCAGGGCGCTCACGGTGTCGGAGGTGGCTCCCTGAAGTTGGTCGGTGATGCGATTGCTGATGCGGGTCAGTTCGGCGGCGGAGAGGGGTTCGCTAAGTTCCAGGATGCGGTGTTTCACCTCGCCGCTGGAGGGCACGACGACGAAGAGGCAGCGGCGTCCGTCCAGCGGGGAGAGGTGCGCTTCCCGGAGGCTGAAACTGGTCGTTTCCGGCGGGGTGGCGACGGCGGTGTACCGGGTCAGGCTCGTGAGGAGCCGACATGTTTGCCGTAAAACTTCGTCAATCTCGTCGTGGAGAGCCTGCCGCAGGGAGGTGATGCGCTGTTCGGCGTCGGCGTTGAGCGCGATAGCGGGCATCAGGCGGTCCACATAAACGCGATACCCTTTATCGGACGGGATGCGCCCGGCGGACGTGTGAGGCTGCCGCAGCAGGCCCATCTCCGACATCTCGGCCATTTCGTTCCGCACGGTGGCCGACTTCACCTGAAGGTGATACCGCTTGACGAGCACCTGCGAGGCGACCGGCTCAGCGGTGGCGACATAATCGTGAATGATGGCCCGCAGCAGAAACTGCTTGCGCTCGTCCAGGGATGAATCGTTACGCTCAGGCATGAGAACTTGAGACCTCCATCACTCTGACAGCGGGAGAAGCGGTTTGGCTCCCGATCATGCAGGGAGCGAGGCGTGCGACACCTGTGCTCAGTAGGTGATGAAACTGACGCAGGGGCGCTCCGCAATCCGCCTGCGGCCTTCCAGAAACGCGAGTTCGATAAGGAAGGCGAGGCCGACCACTTCTCCGTCCAACTCCTCCACCAGCCGCGAGGCCGCTTCCGCCGTGCCGCCCGTGGCGAGCAGGTCGTCCACAATGAAGCAGCGCTGGCCAGGCTTCACGGCGTCGCGATGCAGCTCCATCGTGTTGGTTCCGTATTCCAGCGCGTAATCGATTCGGACAGTGGGAGCGGGGAGTTTGCCCATCTTGCGCACCGGAGCGAAGCCGACGCCGAGCGCGTGCGCCACGGGGATGCCGAAGAGGAAGCCCCGGCTTTCGATGCCGATGATGAGCTCGGCGCGAGCGTCGCGGGCGGCGGCGGTGAAGGCGTGGATGCATTCATCCAGGGCTTCCGGGTCAAGAAGAACAGGCGTGATGTCGCGGAAGAGGATGCCCGGCTGGGGGAAGTCGGGGATGTCCCGGATGAGTCGTTCGGCTTTCATGAGGCTCCGAGGCGAGGCGGCGAGAGGTCGCCGGGTGGGGAAGGGACGTGTAGGCTTGAGGCGCCGCTTCATGTTAGGCGGGGCCGGAAGCGGGCGTCAACCGGATCGCCCAGGCGGGGTCATGGCGGATTGCTACTTTAGGCTGCGCGTGATACTATTTAGCCGCCTAAGCATCTGTTTCCATGTCCTCGGCCTCCGCTTTGGGAGTATTTCCGTTGCCCTCTGGTCCCCCTCCGCACGGTCCTCCGCCGTATCTCATCCGATTCCTCATCCTCGGCAAGCTGTGCGGACACCTCCTCGACGAGCGCTTGGCGCCGCTCGGCCTCACGCGCACGCAGTCCCGCGTCCTG
>JBBRGS010000263.1:0-4768 GCA_038240635.1 Armatimonadota bacterium | reverse complement strand
GCCCCACGCCCCGGCGGACCTGCGCGACCGCGTGGAGGGCGAAGGGCGCCAACTGCGCTTCCGGCTCGCGGCGGCGGCGGAGTCGGCGGCGGGAACGGCGCTTTACCTCACGCAGCGCGACATCCGCGAGTTGCAGGTTGCCAAAGGCGCCATCGCCGCCGGAGTTCGCCTGTTGTGCGAACGCCTTGGCATCGCCTCCGCAGACATCCAGGAGACGCTCATGGCGGGGGCGTTCGGGAACTCCATCCGCACCGAGAGCGGGATACGGCTGGGGCTGCTGCCGCGCGGGCCACACACGCGCTATCGCTCCATCGGGAACGCGGCGGGCGTCGGGGCGCAGATGGCGCTGCTCTCCGGCGCGGCGCGGCGACGAGCGGAACGGATCGCCGAGCGGGTGGAGTATGTCGAGCTGTCGAGTGAGAAAAACTTCACCGACGTGTTCGCTGAGGAGATGTACTTCCCCCCGAACCGCTGACGCTCCCTCCTGCCCTGGATGTTACCCTTCGCGGGGATCGGGCTGCGCGAGGACGGCCTGGGTCTGCTGTTCCCGGAAGCGATGCAGCGCCCCCCGGATCGCGTCGTCGCTGAGGGCAAGGAGCGCGGCGGCGAAGAGCGCGGCGTTCACCGCTCCGGCGCGCCCCACCGCGAAGGTCGCCACGGGGATTCCAGCGGGCATCTGGACCATGGAGAGAAGAGAATCCAGCCCGTTGAGCGACTGCGAGGGCATGGGCACGCCGAGGACCGGCAGCGCGGTTTTGGCCGCCGTCACGACGGGCAGATGCGCCGCGCCACCCGCCCCCGCGATGATCGCTTTCAGGCCGCGCGCCTCGGCGGTGGAGGCGTACTCGAAGAGGGCGTCGGGCGCCCGGTGCGCCGAGATGACGCGAACTTCGTGGGGAATGTGCAGGCTTTCCAGCGTCTTCACCGCGTGAGACATCAGTTCCCAGTCCGATTTTGATCCCATCAACACACCGACCAGCGGTTCCATCGTTCGCTCCTTCATACGTCAGAGGGGGATGAAGAGAGGCCAGCCCCGTCATACTGTAGGCAATTTGGGCCTTTGCTCCCAGGGGTCCAAAGCCGAAAGTAACGATGGAGGTGAGGTGGTGGCGTCAGGCATCAGGATCGGGAACCTTTGCGGCGGGCGGTCGTCCCTCATGCAGGCGGATGAGGCGGACCCACCACCGAAGGTCGTCAGGAAGAGACCAGGCCCTCGTCCGTTGGGCGGTCGGGGGGGGCAAAGTTTAGCGGGCGGCGTGAGTCGGGCGACTGAAGTCGCAGCAACCTACACACAAAGTCGGCCTTTGCCGCTCCCGCCCCGGCGAATGAGATCGTCTCTTTGCAACCTGTGCCAAAGCCCTTCGTTCAGAAGCGACCCCGCAGGGGCGACCCCGGCCTGGGCAATGTCCCCTAATCCGCGAAGGCGGGTTGCGTATGTTTGTTGCAGCGACTTCAGTCGCCCGAACCTCTGAGGCGCCTCACACTGTCCCTCGGTGAGGGCGCTCCAACGCTTCGGCAAAACTTTGAACCACACCCGGCGGTCGCGTCGCCTTGACCGGCATCAGGGCCTCGGCTATAATCCGTTGCGTTCGCGGCGATCCTCTACACACGCGCGTTCACTCCCTTGCGCCGCCCGAAGCGCCTCCTCAATCCCGCTCATTTTGGGCCAAACCCCGCTCATATCCGCTCGGTTGCACTGACCGCGCTCTCGGTTGTCTCTCAAGGCCGGGGGAAAGAGGAAGGCATGGCAAAATCACTCATCATCGTGGAATCCCCCGCGAAAACCAAAACCCTGAAGGCATTCCTGGGTGACCATTACGACGTGCGCGCCTCGATGGGCCACGTCCGCGACCTCCCGAAGAGTCAGCTCGGCGTGGACGTTGAACACGCCTTCCAGCCCAAATATATTACCCTCCGGGACCGCAAGGAGACCGTGAAGGACCTGAAGGCCGCCGCCCTTCGCGCCGACCGGGTCTACCTCGCCTCCGACCCCGACCGCGAGGGGGAAGCTATCGCCTGGCACCTCTCCGAGGAACTGAACCTCGAAAATCCTCAACGCATCGAGTTCAACGAGATCACGAAGCAGGCCGTGCAGTCGGCGCTGGAGCATCCCCGCGCCCTTGACCTGAAGCGGGTCAACGCCCAGCAGGCGCGTCGCATCCTGGACCGCCTCGTGGGATACAAATTGTCGCCGCTGCTGTGGAAGAAGGTGAAGGGCCGCCTCAGCGCGGGCCGCGTGCAGTCGGTCGCCGTGCGCCTGATTTGCGACCGAGAGCGCGAAATCCAGGCGTTCAACCCGGTGGAGTACTGGACGATTACCGCGCGCCTCACCCAACTCGATTCGGAGAAAGCGTTTGAAGCGCGGCTGATCGAGCGCAACCGCGAAAAGGTGGAGTTGGCGAACGAGGAGTCGACCACCGAAATGTTGCAGGCGCTGGAAGGGGCGGAATACCGCGTCACCTCCATCAAAAAGCGCCAGCGCCAGAAGAACCCCGCGCCGCCGTTCATCACCAGCACCCTTCAACAGGAGGCCGCCCGCAAGCTTGGCTTCAGCGCCAAGCGCACCATGACCGTGGCGCAGCAGCTCTACGAAGGGCTGGACCTGGGCGACGAGGGGCACGTCGGCCTTATCACCTACATGCGCACCGACTCCACCCGCGTGGCGAACGAAGCGCTGGAGGCCGTCACCGAGTACATCGGGAAGCAGTTCGGCAAGGAGTATCTGCTGGACAAGCCGCGCACGTTCAAAACCGGCAAAGGCGCCCAGGAGGCCCACGAAGCCATTCGCCCCTCGTCGCCGTTCCGCACGCCGGAGGAGATGAAGCCGTATCTCTCCAACGATCAGGCGCGGCTGTACACCCTTGTGTGGCAGCGATTCGTCGCCAGCCAGATGGCCCCCGCCGTCTTCGATGTCACCACGATAGACATCACCGCCCGCGACTTCCTCTTCCGCGCCTCCGGCTCCATCCTCCGCTTCCCCGGCTTCACCCGCGTCTACACCGAGGGGAAGGACGAGACGCAGCTCGAAGACGACGAGATGAAGAACCCGCTGCCCGACCTCTCCGAACAGGAATTGCTCCGGCTGCTGGAACTGCTCCCGAAGCAGCACTTCACCGAGCCGCCTCCCCGCTTCTCGGAAGCCACCCTCGTGAAGACGCTGGAAGAGCAGGGGATCGGCCGCCCCAGCACCTACGCCAGCATTATCGGCACCATTCAGGACCGGGGCTACGCCACGCTGGAGGAGAAGCGGTTCCACCCGTCCGAACTCGGCTTCGTGGTGACGGACCAGCTCGTCAAATTCTTCCCTGACATCATGAATGTGGAGTTCACCGCCGGAGTGGAAAGCCGTCTCGATGAGGTGGAAGAGGGCGATGTGGACTGGGTTGGCCTCCTTCAGGACTTCTACGGCCCCTTCGAATCTCAACTTAACATCGCTTCCGAGAAGATGGAGCGCGTGAAGGTGGAGCCGGTCCTCACCGACATCCCGTGCCCCGATTGCGGCAAGCTGATGGTGGAGCGTTCGGGCCGGTTCGGGCCGTTCCTCGGCTGCTCCGGGTTCCCGGATTGCCGCCACATCATGCCGGCGCCGTCGCAAAAGCTCGACATCCTCTGCCCGAAGCCCGACTGCCCTGGCGAGATCATCGAGAAGCGGTCGAAGAAAGGCCGCGTCTTCTACGGCTGCAACAAGTATCCCAACTGCGACTTTGTGACGTGGAATCGCCCCAGCGCCGTGGAGAAGTGCGAGACGTGCGGCTACCCGATGGGTGAAAAGGTGTGGCGGGGCCGCGTGACCGGCAAGGAGTGCGTGAACAAGGAATGCCCCACGGTGCAAACTGCATTCGCCAATCCGCTCACCGACCCTGAAGCCGACGGGCCGGAAATCCCTGGCGCGAACGGCGCAAAATCGGGAGCGAAGAAAGTCGCCGCGCCCAAAACCGCCGCCAAAGCCGCCGCTGCGAAGAAACCCGCCGCCAAAGCGAGCGCCACGAAGAAACCCGCCGTGAAGAAGCCCGCCGCCAAAGCGAGCGCCACGAAGGCAACGACGGCGAAAGCGACTGGCGCCAAAGCCCCCGCAAAATCCGCGTCGGCCAAACCGAGCGCGAAGCCCCCCGCCCGAACTTCCCCGAAGGCCACTTCCAATGGCGCGTCCGGCTTAGCCCTGTCCCCGGTTCCCTCTTCCGACCAGGTGGTGTTCGACCCGTTTGCTGAAGAACCCGCCGCCTCATGAACTCCAGGTTCACTCGAAGGTGAACCCAGGGTCAACCACCCACGCAGAAGGCCGCAGAGAAATTCCAGGAAACTTAAGTGACTGAGGAGGCTGAAGGGACTCAGGGGAGCGCCCAGAGGTCCGGCCGGTTGAAACCGCTGCAACAACCGGGCAGAAGTCGGCCTTCGCCGACTTCTGCCATGCCGAAGGGTTACGCCCATGAGCGACCCCTTCCTCCGCGCCCAGCGTTCCCCTTAACCGCGCAGGCGGACGCTGGGCTGTAGGCCAATAGCCAAGGGCTTTAGCCCACGGCTCGCCCCGGAGGCGCTTTATACGCATGAAACGGTGGAATGTCGCAGGTGGACCGGCAAAGCGTCGCTTCTCCTGGGACGCTTGACCTGCGTCCATTTCGGGGGATCGGCGGACCTCAGTATGCGCTCGCCTTTAGCGCCTTCACCCGCGCGGGGTTGAGCCGATCCGCCACGCTTTTCGGGTAGGTGACGCGCCCTGGTTCGCCGTCGCTGCGATACTTGTCGCGGGAGTTCTTCTCCAGATTGTTCA
>JBBRGS010000262.1:0-4774 GCA_038240635.1 Armatimonadota bacterium | reverse complement strand
GCGGAAGGCGCGGCGGCTACCGGGCTGAAGGCGGGGACTCCCGTGGTGGGCGGCGGCGGCGATCAGGCGGCGGGCGCGGTGGGCGCGGGCATCGTGGAGCCGGGCATTGTCTCCTCCACCGTCGGCACGTCGGGAGTGGTGTTCGCTCACTCGGAAACGGCGGCGCACGACCCCGACCTGCGGCTGCACACCTTCTGCCACGCGGTCCCTGGCCAGTGGCACGTAATGGGTGTCATGCTGGCGGCGGGCGGGTCGCTGCAATGGCTCCGCAACACGCTGGACTTCACCGGCTACGACCGCATCAACGACCTCGCCGCCCAGGCTCCCGTCGGCAGCGAAGGTCTCCTCTTCCTCCCCTACCTCACCGGCGAGCGCACCCCGTACCCCGATCCGTCGGCGCGAGGCGTCTTCTTCGGCCTCAGCCTCCGTCACGGCCAGCCGCACATGGTCCGCGCCGTGATGGAAGGCGTGGCGTACGGCCTGCGCGACCAGTTCGAGATCATGGCGGAGATGGGCATCCCGATGGATCAGGTCCGCGCGGCGGGCGGCGGGGCGCGCAGTCCCCTCTGGCGCCAGATTCAGGCCGACGTGACGGGGAAAGAGCACGTCCTCATCAATGTGGATGAAGGCCCGGCGTTCGGCGTCGCGCTGCTGGCCGGGGTCGGCGCCGGAGTCTGGCCGAGTGTCCCCGATGCGTGCCGCGCCACGATCCGCGTGGAGCAGGCGACCGCCCCGGACCCCGCCCACGTCGCCGTCTACAACAATTTCTATCCCGTCTACCGCAGCCTCTATCCCGCCCTGAAGGACGCCTTCGCCCAGGACGCGGCGACCGTCGCTAAACACCCCTCCACTGAGGCGAGCTAACCCGCGCCTGGTTTCCCTTCGCCTCGTCGCAGAGAAGCCTGAAGGAACTCCGCATGAAAGCCGCCATTTACGAAGGCGTCGGGAAAATTCGCATCGCCGACGCGCCGACGCCCACTCTCTCCCCGGAGTACCCCGTCCTCCTCCGCGTGGAAGCCTGCGCCATCTGCGGCACCGATGTGCGGACGTACCGCCACGGGAAATACAACGTCATCCCGCCGCAGATCATCGGCCATGAGATTTGCGGCGTGGTGGTGGAGAAGCTCGGCACGGTCTCGTCTCTCAACGTGGGGGACCGCGTTGCGATGTGCGCCGTCGTCTCCTGCGGCGAGTGCTACTACTGCTCGCGGGGCGTCCAAAATCGGTGCGAAGCGTGGACCGCCCTCGGCTACGAACACCCCGGCGGCTTCGCGGAATATATGCCGCTGCCCGCCAAACTCGTCGAGTTCGAGGGGATTTACAAGGTTCCGCCGGAGACCCCTTCCACCGCCGCCTGCCTCTGCGAGCCGCTCGCCTGCTGCATCAACGGGCAGGAACTCTCCCGCGTCGGCCTGGGGGACACCGTGCTTATCATCGGGGGCGGCCCCATCGGCGTGTTGCATGCCGGGCTGGCGAGGGTGAGGGGCGCCACCCGCGTCCTCCTCGCCGAGCGGTCGGCATTCCGCCGCGAGATGGCCGCGAAGTTCGGCGCCGACGCCACCGTGGACCCCGCCGCCGAAGACCTCACCGAGCGCGTGATGGCCGAAACCAACGGGCGCGGCGCCGATGTCATCCTCATCGCCTCGCCGAGCGCTCAGGCGCAGGTGGACTCCCTGAAGATGGCGGCCAAACGCGGGCGCATCAACTTCTTCGGAGGGCTGCCCAAGGACAACTCCCACATCACGATTGACGCCAACGTCGTCCATTACCGCGAACTGTTCCTCCACGGCTCGGCGGATTCCAACCCCCGGCAAAACGACATCGCGCTGCGCCTGATCGCCTCCGGGCGCATCCCCGCGCAGGAACTGGTGACGGACACACTGCCACTGGAGCGCCTGGTGGAAGGCATCGAGCGGGTGGAGCGCCGGGAAGCGATGAAGGTCGTTATCCTTCCTAACGCCTGACCCTTCACCGGCGCGAGTCCTCGCCTACAGCCCCCTCTCCCTACAGCCCCCTCTTCCTACTGCGCCTCATCCCGCGAGGTCGTCCCGGCGTCCGGCGGCGGCGTCTCCGCATCCCCGGTTGGGGTCGTCTCCTCCCCATACCGCTTCACGATCTCCTCGATCAGCCCGGTGGCGCTGTGGCCCGGCAGAAACGGCAGCGTTCGCACGTCGCCGCCATACGCCTTCACTATGGCCGCTTCGGGGAGGTCTTCGGGCCGGTAATCGCCCCCCTTCACGTGCAGGTCCGGCTGGAGGACGCGGAGCAGTTCCTCCGGCGTCTCCTCCTCAAACAGCGTCACGTAATCCACGGCGGCCAGCGCGGCGAGCATCCGAGCACGCTCCAGTTCGGGGACCAGGGGGCGTTTGGGGCCTTTCAGCCGTCGCACTCCGGCGTCAGTGTTCACCCCGACCACAAGGCAGTCCCCGAGGCCGCGCGCCTGCTGCAAATACCGCACATGCCCCATGTGGAGCAGATCGAAGACGCCGTTGGTGAAGACGATCCGCTCGCCCCGCGCTTTCCGGGCCGCCAGCTCCCGCGACAGCGCGTGACGCCGCATCAGTTTGTGCGCGGCCTGGGGCGACACGACCGGCGGAGGCGGCTCCATCTCTGCCCGGATCGCCGACGCCAGCAGGGGAACCATGATCTCGTGGTGCCCGGTCAGCGCGAACCCCTCGCCCTCCAGCGCCTTCACGCGCCGCACCACCTGCGTGAGCGGGCGATACAACTGCGTGAAATCCATGTTCACCCCGGTGAAGCCGCGCAATTCGCCCCTGTTGGAGAGCGTCGCCATCGCCTTGAGCAACACCTCCGGCAGCAGGACCGCCGATCCCACGTTGAACAGGACGCCCCCGCCGCTCAGGCCGCGCATGGCGGCGGTCAGGATGCGGAAGTCCCGCAGGGTCGCCTCGCCGATGGCCGCGCCGTCCGCCGAAGCGTGCATATGGACGATGTCGGTCCCCAGGGCGACGTGAACCGTCATCGGGACGCCGAGGCGATACGCCTGCGCGAAGAGGCTGCGGTCAGCGTGAGGCGCCTCCTGAAGCGCGCGACCCAGCGCCTCCCCAAAACCGAGCGCCTCGTCGCGGGCGATGCGGGCGGCTCCGTTCACGAGGGTGTGCGTCTCGCGCGCCATCCCGAACGTCCCCTCGGCGAGGGCGGCGTCCACGTCCTCGCTGGTTCGTCCCCACCACGCGATTTCAGTGTCGTGGACCGCCATCGCGCCGTTGACGGCCAGGGCGGTGAGGACGCCCCGCTCCATCAGGTCCACCAGAATCGGGCTGAGGCCGACCTTGAGGACGTGCGCGCCCATCGCCCAGATGACGGCTTTGTCCCGGCGGCGGGCGTCGGCGACCCGGCGCGCCACCTCCCGAAGGTCCCTGGCGGCGAGCGCGTCCGGCAGGGTGTCGAGAAAATCGGCGACGGAGAGGGACGGATCGCACGGCTCGGCGAGCTGGGGCAGCGAGACTTTACTGGGCCGCGTCTCCACGGGGTAGTCGGTCAGGGTGGACGGGTCAAACTCAGGGTAGCGGGAAGGCATGGGGAAGTCGGAGGGGCGGCGCCGGAAGGGAGAAGTCAGGACGAAATGGGAGAGAAACGATGAGAGGGACCGCCCGGCTCAGTTGTCCGGTGAACGGTCCCTCTCATTTTGGCGCATTTGGCGGATGATGAGTGAAGCGAGGATTACGGCGCGGGCGCGGACGCCTCCACAGGCGTATCCGAAGGGAGAGCCGCCGCAAAGCCGTTGAGCCAACGGGCGGCTTCCGGCCCCGGCTTTCGCATCACGGAGCGGAGGAGGTCCGGGGCGGCTCCGGCGCGGTTCACGATCCAGTTGCCCGCCGGGGCGCCCGTGTCGTTGGCGACGGGAGCGGACTGCCACAGGCGCAGGGAGACGCCGCCTTCCATCTGGTGCTTGAAGAGACCCTCCGGCAGCAGCGTGAGGGCCTGCGCGTACCCGATGGGGGTTGTCTCCGGGGTGGCGACGGCGGGAATGACCGCCTTATCGAGGTGGAGGGCGTCCAGGGCGACGTTGTTCTGCTTCAGCCACTGCGCGAGAGCCGTCACCTTGGCCAGTTCCTTCAGCTCGGCGAAGACGGGGTACTGCGCGGCGTACTCGTCGTAATGGTCGGTGAACTGTTGCGCGAACTCCTCCGCCGCCGGTTCGCTATCGCCTTCGGCCACGGCGGGGACATACTCCGTCTTCACTTCGATTTTGACCTCATCGAAGCGGACGGCGCGTCCGTCCTCGCTGGCCGTCATCGAGACGAGCGCGGGGCGGAACCAGTACCGGTGCCACGCCTGGGGCCGTTGCGCTCCCCCCATCCGCCGCAGCTTCTTCACTTCGCTTTCGTAGCTGGCGACGCGCGGGCGCAGGTACTCCTTCGTGAGGTTGTCCCGGCCCAGCGCGAGGGACTTCAGCAGGCGGTCGGCCTCGAAGAGGGTTTTGCCGAAGCGCGTTCCCTCGATGCCGCCGTAGTAATGGACGGTCATCTGCTCGTCACGCATGGGGCCTTCGATGCTGACCGCCGGGAAGCCGTCACCATCGGCTTTGAGAGCCACGGCGAGGTCTTCCAGATGAAACGCCGGGAGGGCGCTCCTGTGGCTTCCGATGAGCGTGATCTGGCGGGTGAGTGGGTCGTAAGCGACGGCGCGCACGTCGTTCAGCGCGGCGGGCATGGTGGCGGGCTGGTCGAGGCGCACCCCGGCCACGAGGTCAATCCCGGCGGGCACGAAGCCGCGCGCGTTGTTGGCGTTGGTGTTCGCGTTGGCGCCC
>JBBRGS010000261.1:0-4781 GCA_038240635.1 Armatimonadota bacterium | reverse complement strand
CGAGCGACAGACTGAAGTCCTTCGCTCAGAGCCTTCGGCTAAGCGTCCGCCTACGCGGACGCCTCTCTTCCTCACCCTCCTGATGTTGCGGGAGCGGCCCGGACACAGGGAGTTCCTGTCTCGGAGGCTCAGAGGTCCGGGCGGTTGAAACCGCTCCAACAACCACGCAAAGTCGGCCTTCGCCGACTCCCCCCCTGCCGAAGCCTTCTGTCCTTGAGCGACCCTTAACCCGCGCAGGCGGGTTTCGTGTGCCTGGTGCAGCGGTTTCAACCGCCCGTCTCCTGCGGACTCCCTCACGGCGAACAGGGGCGCTCCGGTAACCGAGGCGTCCGCGACGGCGGGGTTCCCTAACCATGTGCAAAACTTTGAACCACACCCGCTTCCCGCGCAGGGTTGTGTGATCACCGGGTGACCCGTAAACCCTGGAGACTCTCACCCCTCAGAGGCGACCACCGACACGCCTTCGCCCGGAATCGCATACTCCAGAGGCTTCGCGCCCGCCTTCCTCAGCGCCGATTTCACCGCCTCGCGCGCCTCCGGCTCCACCACGCTGATCATGCAGCCGCCGCCGCCCGCGCCGCACAGTTTGTTCGCCTGGGCGCCCGCTCCGCTCGCCGCCGCCATCAGTTTCTCCACCCGCGCGTTGGAGACGCCTTTCGCCAGCCCCCGCCGGTTCTCCCACTCCTCATTCACCAGGGCCGCGAATCGGCTCCAGTCGGCGGCGAGAAGGCAGTCGCGCATGCGGAGGGCGGTGTCGCGGATCTGGATCAGGTTTTGCGGAGTCGCGCCGCGCTTGTCAATGAAGCGCTTCATCATCGCCCAATTGTTCGTGCCGGAGAAGTGCGAGATGCCGGTGTAGGTGACGATAACGCGACGGCTCAGTTCCGCCGCCAGCGTCTCGTCGCCCAGCCGCTCGGTGCGGTCGCCCCCGGCTTCAAACCAGACGGCGTTGACGCCGCCATACGTCGGCGGGTGATAATCCTGCTTGCCGGTGGGGATGTCAATGCACTGCGCCTCCAGATTGGCCGAGATGTTAATGATCCGATCCGGCGAGTACCCCGTTTCATTCAGCCGATTGAGCGCGTGGCTGAGCGTGATGAGCAGGGAAGAGGAGGCGCCAATGCCCGAACCGCGCGGCGCCTCGCTGGAAGTGGTGACGTTCAGGCCGGTCTTTGGCCGGTAGAAGCGCACCGCCCGCACGAGGAGGTCCAGTTTCCCGCCCAGGGGGAGATCGTCCACGTTCGGGGCGACAAGCCGATCCCCGGAGTCGGCGGCGTGGAGATGGATCGCGTCGTCGTCCCGCGATTCCAACGTCACATGGCTTCGGATGGAGATCGCGGCGTTCACGGTGACGCCACTCTCCATAAAGAGGTAGAGCGGCCAGATGTCGAGGGTGCCGCCCGCAAGGTCCATGCGGGTAGGAGCGGTGGCGGTGAGGGTCACGGAGGCGCCGGCCTTTCATAGCGAAGGGAGGCGCGTGGAGAAGGGCTGCGCCGTCACGGAAGTATATCACCCGCGAGGAATGGGTCGCAACGGCTCGGCGGGAGGACGACGACGAGGAACAATCTATCCGGCGGGAACACCTGGGTCAGACCTCTCGATGGTGGGGTTGCAGGCGTTCCTGTGTGGCCCAGAGGCCCACTGACGGGTTCGGAATGTAGTACACCGCTTCCCCGGAGACGGTGTTCCTCCCCGGCTGGAGCGACGCGGGGTCATACCGCCGGGTCAGCGCGTCCAGGTCCCCATACTCGTAGCCGACGCTTTCGATCTCCTCGCGGGAAAGGTGGCCGGGCGCCCATGTGATACGGAATCGCCCTTCGCTGGAGCCGTGGATGAGATGCGCGGCGGCGGAGAGATTCGCCCGCAGGTCGGCATGCTCCCGGACGAGCGCCTGCACCTCGGCGGAGGGGCGATAGCCGTAGCGGCGGATGAGCCGGTCAATCTCCGCGTCCTCCCCAAAGCAGCGGACTCCCGGCGCGAGGATGATCAGATGCCCCCCGTCCGCAAGGGCCATGCGCGACCGATAGACCGCCTTGTTGCCGATCCACGTGCTGACATACTCGTGGGGATCAAGGTGGACGACCACGGTGGAGAGGGGCGCGTCCAGGGAAGTGACGTTGACAGCCCGCGATAGGTCCGCCGCCCGCTCAAAGCAGTCCCGCCCGGCGCCGACGAAGAGGCCGCGCGTGACCAGGCCGTATTCGTCACCGGCTTCGCCTGGCCTGGCGGGGGAGCGAACCGTCAGCGCGAAGAGGATCGGCAGGTCGGCGACGAACCGCTCCATGGCGAGGTTGAGCAGGCGCCGGGGGGGCGTGTCGGCGCGTCCCATCACGCGCTCCATGCCGTACACGGCGCTGAGGTAATGGCTTTCGTTGATGCCATCCGCGCCGCCGCATCCCACAAACAGGTTCTTGGCGTGATTGGCGAACCCCGTCACCTCGTGCGGGACGACCTGCCCAACAGAGACGATCAGGTCATGACTGCCATCGGCGATGAGGCGGTTGAGTTGCGCCTTCCAGTCGGTCCGGTAAGCCCCATCAGTGAGGACTTCCACTTCGTCGGCGGGAATCGTCCCCACCGTCATGGTGTCATCACGCCAGCGGTGAACGCGGAACCGGTCGGCGGGGATACCGGCATAGAGTTGAGCGATCCGGTCGGCGGTCATGGGGTGATGCGTTCCGAGGGCGGGCAACACATCCGTGAGCGCATTGCCGTAATGGTCCCACACGGCGCGGGTGAGGAGACCGGCCTGACTGTGCGCCCGGCTGCCGTCCGGGGGGATGACGAGGACGCGGTTGCGGCGGCCCAGCGGGGCGAGGGCTTCGCTCATCGCGCGCGCCAGAGTCTCGTCGGACAAAGCGTCGGAAGGCGATCCTATGGCGAGCAGCGTCTTTTGGGGCAGGGGCCGATTCGGCGGGACACGTCCAGTGAGCGGGGGAAGGGGGTGCATGGGCCAGGTCTCCTGCGAGGGAGTGGAAGCGGTTCATCCCGTCTCGTCCCCTCGTCCCCAGTTTACCCGTTCTCCGCGTGCGTTCATCAGTGGGCGTAGCGAAGTCGCCTCACTGGTCAGGATCAGTCCAGGGAGAACCCGGCCTGTCTGTTCCTCAGTGACGCACCACGACGGTGGCGCCATTGCTGACAGCCCCATCCAGCGAGATACCCATCACCCAGCGCCCCACGTCTCCGGCGGCGAACTCCACGGCGATATCGAAGGCGCCGTTGGTGTCCACCGCGACCGGCGCTTTGGGGAAGGTGGCGTAGCGCCCGGTGTCGGCATGGCGGAAGAAGACCCACACGGCGCGGGCGGCGCGGGTAACGCGCCCACGGACATGGATCGCCTGGCCGGGAACGAAGCCGGTCGGTGCGGGCGCGGCGAGCTGGACGCCTTCAAAATAGTCGGGCTGGATGTTGTAATCCCCGGCCTCCACGCCGAATTCCTGCGCGCCATACAGCAGGCCGTCCGCCCCTTTGGAGACGGCCAGGCCGACCCGCTTCCAGTTGGGATTGAGCAGGTTGAGCCGGTGCGCCGCGCTCGCCATCAGGGCCGCCTGCAACTCTTCCACGGTGACGCCGGCGCCCAGGTTTTCCCCGATGAGCATGAGCGAACTGACTCCGGCGCGAGTGGCGCGGGTCTGCGGATCGCTGCCGTCCATTCCCGTATGGCCAACGTAGCGGTACAGGGCCATCTCATCCGTGTGAACCTGCCCGGAGGCGGAGAGCGCGGACTCCTGAGTGACAGGAGCGAGGCCGTATTGAGCGCGATCCCGGTTGATCAGCGTGAGCCATCCCGCCATCAGCGCCGCCGCATTGGTGAGAGGGCCGGAAGTGGTGAGGGTCTGGAAATCGAGCGGATTAGGAATCAGAGGCGTTCCGTCGCCGACATACACCGGCTGATTCACGGCGGCGTATCCGGGATAGGTATTGATCTCCACCAGCCAGGTCCCCTCGCGGTCGGGAGTGAAGGAGAGGCTGAAATCGGCGCCGGAGGGGAGACGCGGCCCGAAGACACCGGAAGGCTCCACGGCGCCGGAAGTGGAGAGTTGGCGCTCGAAGGGAAGTCCGACAGGAGGCACGATGAAGGCGTCCGCGCGGAGACCCTGGGAAGGGCTGCCCTGAACCGTTTGCATCAGGGTTTGTCCCGCCACCGTAACGGTTTGACCGAGGGAAACCCGGTTGACAAAGGGGACTGAGAGGTGAATTTCGGAATCAGCGGGGCCGTAGACCCCCGGATCAAACTCATGGATAACCGGCTTCAGCATGAGGTCGCCTACGGTAAAACCTGGGTCTGACGCAATCGTGCTTGTGGAAACCGAGATACTGGTCGGCAGATTGGGTAAGAGGCTGGCGAATGGCGCGTAGTCGTTCCCCAGTTTCCCCGGCGCGACGATGTGGGAGAGATAGCGCCGCAGCCGGACGCCTTCACGACCCTCCAGGGCTTCCGTGGGCCGATCCAGCGACACCGTGACCCCATTCTGAATGAAGCGCAGATGGGACCAGGGCCGACCGGTTTTCGGCCACGAGAAGAGGGTTTCATTCTCCTGGATCGTCACGGAGACCGGGGAGACCGGCGCCGCCTCCTCAAGGGGCGCGGAGCCGAAGTCGCCCACCAGGCCGACGGAGCGCTGAAGAATCAGGGCCACGTCCCCGGCGGTGAGGGCGCCGTCGCCGTTCACGTCGGCCAGACGCGCCTGGTCCATCGTCAACGGTTGGATGCCGGCGATGGAACGCAGTGCGAGGATCGCGTCCGCCGTGGCGACTTTTCCATCGCCGTCCAGATCACC
>JBBRGS010000260.1:0-4809 GCA_038240635.1 Armatimonadota bacterium | reverse complement strand
TTGTACGCTTTGCAGAGTCCCCGGCCCCTGCGGGAGGATTTCGCGCCACCGGGTGCGATCCGGCTGGCGAAGGTCCACCGCGATGACACGACCGCGCGGGGCGTTCAGGTTCGTCTGAAACCAGAAGACGGGGCCGTCGTTGGCGATGAAGTCGTAGGTGGCGTCGAAGGCGTCCATGAGCGGGATGAGGGGCGCGTCCGGCTTCTTCAGGCTTTGGTAGTACACCCGGTTCCGCACGTCGGTGCCCTGCGAGACGCTCACGATGAGGTACTCGCCGTCCTCAGTGACGTGACCGCTGAAGCCCCACTCCTTCTGGTCGGGTCGCTCGTAAATGAGCGCGTCTTCCGACTGCGGCTCGCCGATGCGGTGGTAGTACAGTTTCTGGTAATAGTTCACACCGGAGAGGGCGGCCTGCTCCTCCGGCTCGTCGTAGCGGCTGTAGAAGAAGCCGAGGCCGTCGGGGGTCCATGAGGCGCCGCTGAACTTCACCCACTCCACCCGGTCGTCCAGGTCGGCGCCGGTCTCCACATCGCGCACGCGCCACTCCTGCCAGTCGGAGCCGGAGACGGAGACTCCGTACGCGAGCCGACTTCCGTCCCGACTCACGGCAAGACCGGAGAGGGCGACGGTGCCGTCCTCGGAGAGGGTGTTTGGGTCGAGGAGGACGGTCGGCTCGGCGTCCGGGGCGGGGGCGGTGTAGAAGACGCTCTGATTCTGGAGGCCGTCGTTTTTGCTGAAGAAGTATCGGTCACCTTCGCGGAACGGGATGCCGTACCGTTCATAATTCCACAGATGGGTGAGACGACGCCGAAGGGCCTCGCGGGCGGGGATGCGCTCCAGATAATCGAACGTGAGCCGATTCTCCGCCTCCACCCACGCCCGCGTCTCCTCCGAATCGAGGTCCTCCAGCGGGCGAAACGGGTCAGGAACCTGGGTTCCATGATAGTCGTCGGTCACGGCGGCGCGTGGAGCGGCGGGATAGGTGAACGGGTTCGACATGGCAGCCTTTCGAGGCGAGGAGGGAGATCCAGACCCATCGGCGGAGGACGCGGAACGTTATACTCCTTCGTCGGTGGAAGTCGGAGGTCCTATCGCGCAACAAAGGATACGATGGAGGGGAGAGCGCCCCTGCGTTTTAGGAGGGAGAGCGCGCCGCTGCTCCGAAGAGAGAGTGGGCGCCGAACCTCCCCTTGGCTTTGTCCGCGCCCCCCTCTTCCCCTTCCCGAAAGGAGCCGACCGTGTTCCTCAGCCTGAACCCCGGCGCGGTAGGCATCGCCGTTCCCTCCCTCGAAGCCCTCGTTCATCTCGCCGCCCAGGCCGGATTTGAGGGCGTGGACCTTCCCCCCGGCGCCGTCGAAACGGAGGCGGACGCCGACCGCGCGCGCCACCTTATCGAGAGCGCCGGTCTCCAGTGGGGACTCTTCTCCCGGCCCGTGGATTTCTTTGGGGACGAGGAGGAGTATCGGCGCGGCCTGGAGCGGCTGAAGGTCCTCGCTCCCCACATGGCGAGCGCCGGCTGCACCCGCACCTACGACCACATCTGGTCGGGCAGCGATCTCCGGCCTTATGAGGAAAATTGGCGGTTCCACAAGGAGCGCCTCAAGCCGGTCGCGGGCCTGCTCGCCGAGCATGGCATTCGCTTCGGCATCGAGTTCCTCGGCCCCAAAACCCTCCGCGACGGCTTCACCCACCCGTTCTTCTACCGCGTGGAGCAGGCGGTCGAACTGATCCATGCCGTGGGCGAAGGGACCGGCCTTGTGCTGGACACTTTCCATTGGCACACGTCCGGCGGCGACCTGGAGACGCTGCGGTCTCTCCTGCCGCAGGTTCCCATCGTCAATCTCCATGTGAATGACGCCCGCGCCGACCGCTCCCGCGATGAACAGATGGATATGGAGCGCGCCATGCCTCTCGAAACCGGCGTGATTGACGCAGTGAGCGTGGTGGCGCTGCTGGTGGAACTCGGCTACAACGGCCCGATGATCGCGGAGCCGTTCAGCCCCCAACGCGACCGTCTCGCCGCCCTGCCGCCCCCACAAGCCGCCATGGAAGTCCGCCACAGCCTCACCACGCTGCGGGATCGGGCGCTGGAGGTTGTCGCCCAGTCCCAACCGCCCTCTTGAAACGGACACGCTCCTCAAAAGGAACTGGCCCATGAGCGGCATCCGCCTGGTCATCGCGGAAGACGAAACCGTGGTGCGGACCATGCTCGCCCGCCTGCTCGCGCTGGAGGAGGACATTGAGGTGGTCGGCGCGGCCCCCGACGGCGAAACCGCCCTGAAGGTGTGCCGCCACCAGCAGCCGGATGTATTGCTCACCGACATCGGGATGCCTGGCATGGACGGCATCGCCCTCACCGCCGCGCTGAAGGCGGAGCGGCCTGACCTCGCCATCGTGATCCTCACCGTCTTCCGCGACGACGCCCGCGTCTTCGACGCCATCAAGGCGGGCGCGCTCGGCTACGTCCTCAAGGACAGCCCGCCGGAGGAGACCGTGGCGGCCATCCGGGCGGCGGCGCGCGGCGAAGGGTTGATGAGTCCCCCCATCGCGGCGCGGGTTATGGCCGAGTTCACGCGCATCTCGCAGCAACGCGCCGAAGACATGAAGGTGTTCAGCGCGCTCACCGACCGGGAGCGCGAAGTCCTGAAACTGGTGGCGGAAGGGATGCGAAATCGAGAGATCGCGGAAGCGCTCTTCATCGCCGAAAAGACGGTGAAGAACCACCTGAGCCACATCCTCGAAAAACTTCAGGCGAATGACCGCACCGAGGCGGCCATGTTCGCCGCCCGGCAGGGCCTGGTGGACCTCTCGCGCCTCACCCCGCGTCGAGGAGAGACACGCGGCGGTGGCGACGGGTGAGCGCTCCCCTCGCTTAGGGCGCCGTCCTCAAACGTCAGGCGGCGGCGCGGAGTTCCTTCAGCGCCAGGTTGAGGCCCTTCAGCGTGTCGTCAATCTGGTCGGTAGACTGGAAGCCGATAATCATCGCGTCAATGCCGCCGGACGCCATCGCGAACTTCAGCGACGCCTGCCGCTCCGCCGGGTCCTTAATGTCGCCCTCGCCGTAAATCTTCATCCCGATAACGCCCTTGCCCTGCGCCCGCATCCCCTTCAGCACGGGGACCACTTCGTCCGGCGAGGCGTCCATCTTCAGCCCTTTGGGATTGATCCGCGCGAAGTCCACCTCCACCCAGGGGTGCGCCGCCGCCGCCTTCAGGGCGCCCAGCGTGTGGCACGAACAGCCGTGATACTTCACCACCTTGCGGCTCTTCGCCTCCTCGAACACGTCGCGCACGCCCGCGTACCGCTCCGGCCAGTTCGGCTCGGTGACGACGTGAATCAAGAGCGAATCGATATAGTCCGTGCCGAGCTCCTGCCGGAACCGCTCGATGTCGTCCTTTGCCTGCCGCGCGTCCCGGTTGATCACCTTGGACTGAATGACGATCTGGTCGCGGGGAATGCCTTTGAGAGCCTGCTTCAGGTACGGATGACTGCCATACTGGTCGGCGCAGTCGAAGAAGCGGATGCCGCTATCATAAGCGTGGCGCACGAGGCGGGTGAACTCCTCCTGCCCCAGCCGCGTCTGGTTCGACTGATGGCCCCAGCCGATGGTCCCGGTGCCGATGCCGAGCACTGTCGGGCGGAGGCCGGTTTTGCCCAGTTTCACGCGGTCGGTCGCCTTTTTGGGCAGGCGGGCGGCGGCGTTCGCTTCCGGGAGGACCTGCGTGGCCAGCGTGGCCGCTCCTACTGTGACGGCGGCCTTGCCGAGAAAATCGCGGCGATTCATTGAGTTCATAACTGTTCCTCCTGACCTCTCCAGGCCGAACCCGTCGCCCGACCTGTACGTTATGGACACCTCTCCTCGCGCCCTGGCGCCAGAGAATCGTTCATGCCCCCGCAAAAACGTTCATGCTATTGAGTGCGGCGCACGCTCTTACGCACTCTTAGTGTGAAGGTTCGCGCTCGGCTAACCCAAACCTCCCTTCGTCCCATGATCCGGCCCGGTGGAAGCGGCGCGCTCCGCTCCCAGTTCTCCGGGCCCCCCCGCCCCTGAAGCGGCCCGCCTATGCCCTCCGATCTCACTCCCGAAGCCCTCGCCGCGTACACCGTTCAGGACTACTCTCCCGCGCCCCTGATCGAAGGCGTCCGGTGGCTGCCGTTCCGGCGCTTCGTGGACGATGGCGGCTCCTTCTTCGAGATGGGACGCCTCGCGGAGGACGCCGCGTTGCTCGACGCGCCGGAGTTCCACGTGCGGCAGGTCAGCTTCTCGGAAATCCTGCCGGGCGCCATCAAAGCGTTTCACCTTCACCCTCATCAGACCGACATCTGGTTCTCGCCGCCATCGCACCGGCTTCTCGTGGGGCTGTGCGACGTGCGCCGCGACTCTCCCACGCGCGGCGTCGTGATGCGCCTTATCCTGGGGGACGGGCAGAATCAGGCGCTGATCGTGCCGCCGGGAGTCGCCCACGGGTGCGCCAATCTCTGGACCGCCCCCGCCTCCGTCTTCTACTTCACCGACCACCACTTCGGCGGTGGAGAGGAAACCGAGGAGGGGCGTCTCCCATGGGACTTCCTCGGCGCCGAATTCTGGACGCATCAGAAGGGCTGACGCGCAACCCCTACCTCACCCCGGCCTTCGGCCACCCCTCTCCCACAGGAGAGGGGCTTGTGAGATCATGGTCTCTGCGGATACAGCCCTTCTACCTCACCCCGGCCTTCGGCCACCCCTCTCCCACAGGAGAGGGGCTTGTGAGATCATGGTCTCTGCGGATACAGCCCTTCTACCTCACCCCGGCCTTCGGCCACCCCTCT
>JBBRGS010000259.1:0-4829 GCA_038240635.1 Armatimonadota bacterium | reverse complement strand
GATCCCCTAACCCGCGCAGGCGGGTTTCGTGTGTCTGTTGCAGCGGTTTCAACCGCCCGTCTCCTGCGGACTCCCTCACGGCGAACAGGAGCGCTCCGGTAACCGAGGCGTCCGCGACGGCGGGGTTCCCTGACCATGGGCAATACTTTGAACCGCACCCCGCGTCATGCCGAGCGACCGAGTGAGAGTCTCCGGGTTATACGGTAACGTCTCTGTGACCCCGCCGTGGGGCTGAACCCCTCGGCACGCCTCGGTGGCGCTTCCGTCATCCATTCCCACGGCTCGACCCGGAGGCGGTTCGATGTGTCCCCTCGGTGAGGCAGCCGCTCGGTGAGATTTCCCCCGCTCAGGCCGCCTTTTTCTTCCGCGCCACCGGCAGAGGCACAAACGGCAGCGGTGTTAGGCGGGCAGCCAGAGTGCGGCGCGTCCCCTGCGCCTCCCACGCGGCATCCGGGCGGTCCAGTGCGGCGATCTCCACGAAGGCGAGGGCGATGGAGGCGTTGAGCGTGGGGGAGAAGGTGCCACTGGAGACGACGCCGCACGGCTCCCCATTTTGCAGCACGAGGTCCCCCTGCCGGGCCACGCTGCGGCTCTCCATCGTCAGCCCCACGAGGCGGCGGGACCGCTCCGCGCGCAGCCGGGCCAGGCTCTCCGCGCCCACAAAGCCGTCGTCCTTCTTCAGGACCCAGCCGAGGCCCGCTTCCCAGGGATTGCACTCCTCATCAATCTCATGGCCGTAGAGGGGATAAGCCGCCTCAATCCGCAGCACGTCGCGGGCGCCCAGGCCGCACGGCGTGATGCGCTCCGGGCCGCCGAGGCGCAGCAGGCCATTCCAGATCGAGTTCGCTTCGGAGGCGGAACACTGGATTTCAAAGCCGTCCTCGCCGGTGTAGCCGGTTCGCATGACCCAGGCGGGCTGGCCCAGCATGAGGGCCGCGCGCCGCTGGAAGCGCCCGATGAGCGCCGCGTCCTTCACGCCCGCCTCCTCCATCAGCGAGAGGGCGAGCGGACCCTGAAGCGCGAGCAGGGCGGTGGCCGGGGTGCGGTCCATCATGGACACGGTGGAGGGCAGCCGTTCCTTCAGCCATGCGAGGACCTTCGGCGTATTGGAAGCGTTCACAATGAGGGCGTACAGGTTCGGTTCCTGACAATATACAATCAGGTCGTCCACCACGCCGCCGCGTTCGTTCAGGAAGAGGGAGTACTGGCCGAAGCCGGGGGTGAGGCGCTCCACGCGATTGGGCGTCAGCCCTTCCATGGCGCGGAGGGCGCCGTCGCCGTGCAGCTCGATGCGGCCCATGTGGCTCACGTCGAAGAGGCCCGCCGCGTTTCGCACCGCGCGCGCTTCCGCGAGGATGCCGGAGGGATACTGCACCGGCATCTCCCAGCCGCCAAACGGAACCATTCTCGCGCCCAGCCGCCGATGAGCGTCCCACAGCGGCGTCCGTCTTAGTTCCGCATCCACACGCTTCCCCCTTCGCCTTCCCCGCCACTCCCTGATATACCGTGATATACCGTGCCGTTCCCCGCGCCGATTTCTTTGTGGGACTCTCGCCGTCCGGGGCGTGATTGAGCGGAGTGGCGCCCTGTTCCGAAAGCAGCCCGCCGGGTTCCATTATGGCGTTAATGACGCGGCCCCGCCAACGACATCAGAGCGGCGGGCGAGCGCCCCCGTCCCTTCCGGGACAACTGTGAGGCGCCCCAATTGATTGTGGGAGAAAGAGAGGTTGCCGTTGAATGATACCGTGAAGGAGTGCTGCCGTCTCATCCGGCTCGCGCGAACTCACTGGAACGCGCACGCGAACGCCGCCGCCCGCCGCGAGCGGACCCGCGCCATGCATCTGTACGACACCCTGTCGCCGGAGGAGAAGGACCGCATCCCGCAGGTCCTGCGCCAATGGCTCCGGTACCGCAGCGAGTTTTACCTCGGTCGCCCGAAGAAGAAGCGCAAACACGCGCCCAATCCAATCCCGCCGCGCCGCCGGTCGCCTCGCGGTTCGCAGGCCGATCCGGGCCAGGCTACAGGCGGAACGGCGTAGCGCTGCCCGGCGCCCTCCTCCGACGACGCGCCCCTCCGGCTGGCCGCTCCCGCCTTCGCCTGAACCGCCCCTCCGCTTGATTTGCCGCCCTTTCCCGGCGCCCTGCATACTTTCATACAGGCGCATCCAGGGCCGCCCGTCCGCCCGACGCGCGCAACCCCTTCACCGCGCCCCTCCCCCTTCGCCAGGAGAACCGCATGAGCGCTTCCGACGCCCCCGCCCATACCCAGGTCTCCGATCCCCAGCGCCTCAAGGCTATTGGGAATCAACTCCGCATCCTCTCCATCACCTCCACGACCGCCGCCGGAAGCGGGCATCCGACCTCCAGCATGTCCGCCGCCGACATCATGTCGGTCCTCTTCTTCGGCGGCGTGATGAAGTACGACCCCAACGACCCCCACAAGCGCGATTGCGACCGCTTCATCCTCTCCAAGGGCCACGCCGCCCCGGTCCTCTACGCCGCCTGGGCCGAAGCCGGCTACCTCACGGTGGACCACCTCTGCACCCTGCGGCAGCTCAGCAGCAACCTCGAAGGCCACCCGACCCGCGAACTCGCCTTTGTGGACGTGGCGACCGGCTCCCTCGGTCAGGGCCTCTCCGTCGGCGTGGGGCAGGCGCTCGCCGCGCGGATGGACGGCCTCGACGCCCGCAGCTACGTCCTCATGGGCGACGGCGAGATCATGGAAGGCTCCGTCTGGGAAGCCGCCGCCCTCGCCGCCGTGGAGAAACTGGATCATCTCATCGCCATCGTGGACGTGAACGCCCTCGGCCAGAGCGCCCCCACCGCCTTTGAGCACGAGATGGACCTGTACCGCCGCAAATGGGACGCCTTCGGCTGGAACGCGATTGTGGTGGACGGTCACGACACGGCCGCCCTCCTGGACGCCTTCCACAACGCGATGAACACCCAGGGTCGCCCGACGGTCCTCCTCGCCCGCACCGAAAAAGGGTCCGGCGTCTCGTTCCTTGAGGGGAAGGAAGGCTGGCACGGCAAGGCCCTCAGCAAGGCCGAAGCCGATAAAGCCATCGCCGAGCTGGAGCCGAACGCCGCCTCCGCGCTGCCCACCCCCGCTGCCCGTGAACATGCGCTGCACGACCACGCGAGCGCTCAGCCCCTCCCCGAACAGAAGCCGTCCCTCGGCGAGCTGCCGTATAAGAAGGGCGACTCCGCCGCCACCCGCGAATCGTTCGGTGTGGCGCTGGAGCGCCTCGGCCACACCATGCCCGACGTGGTGGTGATTGACGGCGACACCCAAAACTCCACCTACACCGACAAGTTCCACAAGTCGTTCCCCGACCGCTTCGTGGAGTGCTACATCGCCGAGCAGAATATGATCGGCGTGGCCGAAGGGCTGTCCACGCGCGGTAAAATCCCCGTCGCCTCCACCTTCGCCTGCTTCCTCACCCGCGCTTTCGACCAGATTCGGATGTCGGGCCTCTCGCAGGCGAATGTTAAAATCTGCGGCTCCCACGCGGGTGTCAGTATCGGCGAGGACGGCGCCTCTCAAATGGGCCTCGAAGACCTGGCAATGATGCGCGCCATACTGGACAGCGTCGTCCTCTATCCATGCGACGCCGTCAGTGGCGAGAAATTGACCGCCGCCCTGCTGGAGCATTGCGGCATCGGCTACATCCGCACCTCCCGGCCCAAAACGCCCGTCATCTACGACGCCAGCGAGGAGTTTCCCATCGGTGGCTCCAAGGTGGTGAGGCAGTCCGACAACGATAAGGCGACCGTTGTGGGCGCGGGCGTCACTCTCTTCGAGGCGCTGAAGGCGGCGGATGCTCTCGCTGAGCGCGGCATCGCTATCGCCGTGGTGGACTGCTACTCCGTGAAGCCGCTCGACCGCGACGGCCTGCTCGCCGCCGCCCGCCGCACCCGCGACACCCTCATCACCGTGGAAGACCACTGGATGGAAGGCGGCATTGGAGACGCGGTGGCGGGAGAACTCTCGGCGGAGGGCGTGCGCGTCCACAAACTCGCCGTCTCCAGCCTGCCGCATTCCGGGACCGCCGAGGAACTGCTGGATCGGCACGGCATCAGCGCCCGCCACATCGTGGAAACGGTGGAGCGGCTGATCGGCTGATCGGTGGATCTCGCGATACCGTCTCCGACCCTGCCATGAATCCCCCGCCTCGTCTCCCGATGGGGCGGGGTTATCCGTCTCGCGGGGCGGCGCACAACTCGAAGACGGCGAGGTCCGGCGGGCAGAGGAACCGAAGCGGCAGGTGAACCATCCCGATCCCGCGCGACGTGTAGAGCGTCATCCCATTGACTTCATAGCGCCCGGAAGGATACGGCCGGGACATCGGGGGCAGCGGCGGCGGCAGAAGCGGCAGGCGAACCTGTCCCCCGTGGGTGTGCCCCGACAACTGGAGGAAGAACCGCCTTGTGAGGGCGCTCTGCCGGGCAAAAGCCGGTTCGTGGGCGAGGAGCAGCGCGGCAACCCCGTCCGGCAACGCGTCCAGCGCGACCTTCAGGCGGGGATGGCCCTCCAGCGCGTCGTCCACCCCGGCCACCGCCAGGTGATCTCCCTCGCGCTCAATGAGGTGAACGGCGTTGATGAGGACGTGGACCTTATTTCGGGCGAGAAGGGCGCTCATCCGCTCGGCGCCGCAGTCGTAATCGTGGTTGCCGAGAACCGCGACGGCCCCGTCCGGGGCGTGCAGCGCCGCCAGAAACGCCTGGAGCATCGCGCGGGCCGGGGTGAACGCCGCCTCGGAACAGAGCGCGCCGGGGCATGTGGCGAAATCTCCAGTGAGGGCGATCAGGTCGGGCGCCAGAGCGTT
>JBBRGS010000258.1:0-4843 GCA_038240635.1 Armatimonadota bacterium | reverse complement strand
AAGCGCCTTCCCAGCCCTCTCTTCCGAGTGCGGTTTGGCGCCAGGCGCAGGCTTAAAGCGGGCCGCCTCCGGGGCCACCAGCCCCACCAGGTCCTCCGCCGGGGCCACCAGCGCCACCAGGTCCTCCGCCGGGACCACGCCGCCCACCGCCGGGACCACGCCGCCCACCGCCGCCTGGGCCACGCTGCCCACCGCCACCAGGGCCACGCCTTCCCCCAAAGCCGCCAGGGCCACCCATCGCGTCACGGAGCTGAGCGCGCTGCGTCAGGGTGAGGACCGCGCGAATCTTATCCATCGTCTCGGTGCGCATGGCGCGGCGTTGATCGCGGAACTTCATGGGGTCGGCGCCAGGCTTGTTCATGGCGTCGCTCAGTTTGTCGGCGCGGACAGATTCCTGTTTGAGAATGGCGCGGATTTTCGTCTCCTGCGGCGGTGTCAGCTTCAGTTGCGTCCGCATCCGCTCCATCATGCGGGTCTGGCTTTGGGAGCGTCGTTCATCCTGCCGCTTGTCCCGCAGCGAGGTCAGTTTCTTCAGCTGCGCCGGGCTGAGGAGGGCGGCCTGTCGCTGCCTGAACGACTCGCGCAGGGCCATCATGCGGGTGCGCTGGGCTTCCGGCGCCAGTTTGCTTAGCCTAAGCGCATCCGTCTGCTTGCGTTCGTCGGCGCGGAGGGCGGCCATCTTCTGCTTCTGCGCGGCGGTGAGGCCCAGCTGGTTCATCAGTGAATCGGCGCCCCGTCGGATTCCGGGCGCTCCAGGCATCCCTCCGGCGCGGGGGGGCGGGGCGGGGCGGGTGGCGGCCAGCGCGGCGGTTCCAGGCATCGCGCATGCGAGGGCCAGTCCCAGCCCTCCGGCGCGCATCAGGGTGATCGGTGTCATTTCAACTCCTTTCGAGAAGACTGTCAGTGTCTGATGCGTTAGACGAACGGAACACAGAGACGTTGCGACACGCTCCCCGAAGAGGAAGATTTTGCGCATAACAATGGCGACTTTAGAATCGCTCGCCTTTGTCCCCTCCGGCGCCTCCGATCACCCGCGCAATCCGGTGCGTGGTCGGCACGGTGTCCTCGCGGCCCGGCTTGGGGATCAGCTCCTCATAAATGACGCCGAGGATCGCGGCGGTCGGCGTGGCGAGAAAGACGCCAACAACGCCAAATAGCTCGCCCATCACGAGGATCATGAAGATCAGCGCCCAGGGATGAACGTTCAGCCGATTGCCCATCACCAGTGGAACGATCAGGTTGTTCTCCACCTGCTGCACGAGGACGAACAACGCCACTACCCAGAGCGCCTTGGTCGGGTCAGAGAAGAGCATGACCGCAACGGGAGGGATGGCGCTGAGGACCGGGCCGAGGTTTGGGATGCCTTCGCCCAGCGCGGCGATGATGCCAAACAGCAGCGCCTGGGGAACGTGGAGGATGAGCAGCCCGATCCAGACCAGTCCTCCGACAATCGCCATTAGGATGAAGGTGCCCCCCGCCCACGCCACCACCTTTTCCTGGATGCCTCTCAGCGTGCGCTCCACTTTCTCGTGGGAGGCGGCGGGTGTGAGATCAAAGACCGCCCGCGCCATGGACTGCGGCTTGAGGAGGCCGTATACCACCAGAAAGAAGAGCAGGAAAGCGTTGAACAGCAGCCCGCCAAAACTGAGCGCCCATCCCCCCACCTGCTGGAGCAGATTGCCCGGTTTCGGCACGAAGGAGGGATACGCCGCCACGCCGCCCGTCAGGTGACTCTGAAGTTCCGGGTACCGGCGCAGGATGCCGTTGGCCCAGGTTTGCGCGCGGCTGAGGTAGCTGGGCATGTTGTCCATCAGGCTTTGCGCCTGAGCGACAACGGGCGGAGCCACCCAAAAGCCCACCGCGACCACCGACGCCAAAGCGAGGATCGCCAGCCCGGCGACGGCAATCGTGCGGGAGATGTGGCGCCGCTCCAGCCACCGGATGAACGAATTGATCGCCAGGCCCAGGAGCAGCGCCAGATAGTACAGCAGCAGGATTTTCTGGAGCCGGATGAGGAGGTACCCCGCCCCCGCCACGACCGCCGCCGCGACGGCCCAGCGGCTCCAGTGAAGCGTGACGGCGCGGGGCGCATCGGAATCTTCCGGGTTTGATCGGATCAAAGCGTGAATCCTCCAACAGGGCGCTGCGGCGGATGAGGCGAGCGGGATGCCACGCGTAACAGGATAGGCGGTTCCCCGTCCCAAACCCAAAGTCCAGGTTACGCCGAGACACACGGATCGGCTACGGAGTCATGCGGGTTCTTCAGGGACGGGAGAAGTCTCTTCCGCCTTTACATCCACCTCTTGTACCGACCGGCCAGGGACGCCGGAGACCCATGCTGTCGTCTCGTCCGCGAACTGTTCCTTCTTCCAGATGGGGAGCGTTCGCTTCAGGGTGTCTATGGCGTAGCGGCAGGCGTCGAACGCTTCCGCGCGGTGCGGGGCCGCCACCACCACGGCTACGCTCGCTTCACCCAGGCCCAGGTCGCCCAGCCGATGAACCAGCGCGACGCGGGTCACGGGGAAGCGGTTCAGCGTCTCCTCCTCCAGTGCCGCCAGCTCGCGGAGAGCGAGCTCGCGGTAGCCGTGGTACTCCATGCTGGTGACGCGGCGGCCTTCCGAGAAGTCCCGCACCACGCCGAGGAAGGAGACGATGGCGCCGTCCGCGTCCGTGCGCACCCATGTGAGGAGGGCTGAGAGGTCGAGCGGGTCGTCGGTCAGGCTTACCATCGGCAGCAACGTCTCAGGAGGAGCGGGGTCATGCGGCGCCTCCGCTCACGGGCGGCAACAGGGCCACCTCATCCCCATCGCGCAGGGGATGATCGGGCTTTACATACGCGTGATTGACCGCAAAGGCGACAAAGGCGCCGTGTGGCGCCAGGTCGGGGAACCGCTCCACCAGCATGGGCCAAAGAGAGCCGACGCGGGCGCCCGGAGGCGGGGAGAGGTGAATTGGGGACTCTCCGGCGGCCTCGCGCAGGGCGGCGAAGAGCGTCACAGTGACGATAAGGGATTCCCCTGATGCGGCCTGGGGCGGGTCATTCCGGGACGATGGAGCCATGGTGGCGCGCCTACTGATTGTTTTCGATGAGGCCCCACTCGCGCAGGGCGGCCTGGAGGGCGTCCACACTCAGGCCGATCATCTGGGCGCAGGTGGCGGCCATCGGGTCGCTGGAGCCTTGTAGCTGCTGCAGGGCGAGCGTGATGGACTTGAGGGGGAACATCAGCCGCTGTTCCACGACGGTGGAACCAGGGAGTTCCACCCGGCGGCCATCGGCGGGAGGAGCGGGAGAGGCCATCGGGGTGGGCCTTTCGGGGGGAGCGGTGGGTTGAGGCGGGGTCGGCAGCGGCTGGGGCGGTTCGGGCGCGGATTTGGCTTCCTGACTCGCTTCGACGGACGGTTCGGAGAGGTCAAACGGGGGCGCCTCGAAGGCGGCGGCGGGTTCGGGGTAGATGCCGAGGCTGGCGCCCAGCGACGGCTCGGTGTCCCAGACGGAAGCGCCGTCGTCCGTCACACCTTCGCCCGAAGCGCCGTCGCCTGAGGCAGCAGTCGCTTCAGAGTGGCCAAAGTGAGGGTCGGAGTGGCGCGTGGCGAGGATGACATCCTCTTCGGGGCGATTCGGGTCCTCGGCGAGTTGGCGCTCGATCTCGCGCAGGGCTTCGCCGACGGCGCGATAGAGCGGGGTGTTGCCCATATCACGGCCCGCCGAGACGCCGTAATCGGCCTTGTCGGTGCCGTAGAAGATCGGGTCGGTGGTGGCGTAATTGATGAACATCAGGCCGATGAACTTCTGGAAGACGTTCTTGTCGAAGGTGTACTTGTTGTCGTAGCTCTCATCCACTTCCGCCGAGACGATCATGTCGTCGAAGAGGCGCACCACGAACTCGTGCGCGTGAAGGTTGCGGGTGGCTTCCAGGCGGTTTTCGGGGCGAAACTCATAATGGTACATCGTGTTGGGATCCTCGCCGGAGAGGTTCGCTTCGTAGGTGGCGACACTCTCATACACGTCGAGTTTCATCATGCTGTCGAGGGTGCGGCGGATGTTCCCCTTGGTGGCGAGGGTGATCGCGTAATCCTTGAACTCCCGCAGGTCGGTGCCGAGGAAGTGCGCCTGGCGCGATTTCAGGCGGTCCCGCAGCTCGCGGAGACGGCGCAGGAGGGTTTCCCGCGCTTCGACGACCATGATGATGAGGTCGTCGCGGAGGTCTTTATCGTCGGGAAAGCAGTCAATGGTGTCGAAGGTGGAACGGATGACGGCAAAATCGTTCAGGCCGTCCTCGAGGCACGGATAAGCGATTCCCAGGAGGACTTCCGGGGGGAAGTCCTCGATCTCCTCAGCGTTTTTCCATCCCATATTCGGAGGCGCGAGGACGTAAAAGCGGTTAAGGGTGTGTTTGCTTTTCAGCAGGACAACAGGACGATTATCGGGGGCCATGAGGGGGGCTGTCTCCAGCAGGAACGCCAGCGAGACGCTCCGGGGTTGCGCACCCGTCCGATGAGAGGGGAGCGTCTCATGCCGCCGACGGGGACACGGCGCCCAGGCGTCAGGAAGCCGATCTCGGTCGAAGGTATCGGGGAATGGCACAAACGGGTCTTTGGGATGAGGGCGCGCGGCGGGTCGTTTCAGCGAAGAGGGCGCCGTTACTCGCCACGGTCATGGTAGTGTACGCCGTTTTCGGGTGTCAAACGGTGATCGGCTTTCGGGTGCGGTTCAAAGTTTTGCACATGGTCAGGGAACCCCGCCGTCGCGGACGCCTCGGTTACCGGAGCGCTCCTGTTCGCCGTGAGGGAGTCCGCAGGAGACGGGCGGTTGAAACCGCTGCAACAGACACACGAAACCCGC
>JBBRGS010000257.1:0-4875 GCA_038240635.1 Armatimonadota bacterium | reverse complement strand
CTCGGCATCACCACCGTCACCGGGAACGTGACGCAGCGGGCCGCCCTCGCCGAGATCATCGCGCGGGCGGGCGGGCGCGAGGACATCCCCATCCACATCGGCGCGGGGGAGGTCCTGTACACCGGCCCCGGCCAGCCGCTCGTCCCCCAGTATGAGGCGGTGAAGAATCGTCCCCACCGCGCGGAGTATCCCCCGAACACCGCCATCGAGTTCATGCGTCAGACGATCCGCGCCCGCCCCGGCGAGGTCAGCCTGCTGGCCGTCGGCCCCATGACCAACCTCGCGCTCCTGTTCGCCACCGACCCGGAAGCGGCGACTCTCCTGCGGCAGGTCGTCCTCATGTGCGGCGTCTTCACCGGCGCGCACGGCCACGGCCCCGGCGCGGCGGAGTGGAACGCCCTCTCCGACCCGTACGCCACCGCCGTTACTTACATGGCGAGACCGCCGCTCTTCATCTCCATCGGTCTGGACGTAACGACGCGGTGCATACTCTCCGCCGACGAGTGTCGCCGCCGTTTCGCCGCCGCCGGAGGCGCGCTCGCCGTGGTGGCGGAGATGGCGGAGGTCTGGTTCAAACACGCGAGCCACATCACCTTCCACGACCCGCTGGCCGCCGTGACGCTGTTCCAGCCCGACGTGTGCGAGTATGAGGATGGCGAAGTGACGGTCGAGACGCGCGGCGAGCGGCCCGGCATGACGCTGTGGAACCCCGGCGCGGTCGAGAAGCGGCACCGCATCGCCGTGACGGTGAATCCGGACGCTTTCTTTGAGGAGTTCTTCCGCGTAACGGGAGGGTAGGGCGATGCGAACGCCCCCCGGCGGGTGAGGGTCCGGGGGGCGGCGCAGGTCGGCGACTACTTCACTTTGGGCAGTTTGGGCGCGCCCGGCTTCATCCAGATGTTGCGGTACTTCACCTTGCAGTGGTGGTCCTGAAGCAACAGCGGACCTGAGAGGGTCTCGTTGGCGGCGCCGGAGTCGGGCGTGCCGTGAATCTCCACGTTATCGTGGATGAGAATCCCGTTCTGGTAGATCGTGGCCATGGGGCGATTCTTCACCGAGCCGTCGGCGTTAAATCGCCCGGCGGTGTAGAAGACATCATACGATTGCCACTGCTCCGGTGGCTTGCTGGCGTTGACGCGCGGCACGTACTGGAGGTAGATGGCGCCGCAGGACCCGTTGGCGTACGTCTCATTGTTCCAGGAGTCGAGGACCTGCAATTCGGTGCGGCCCTGGAGGTAGACGCCGCTGTTGCCGCGCGCCTGCCCGTGCTCGTTCGGCATGAGGGGGATAATAAACTCCAGGTGGAGCTGGAAGTCCTCGAACTTTGGGATGGAGATGAGGCTGCCGGAGCCGGGGACGATCTCGATGGCGCCGTCCACGACCTTCCACGGGAAGGAGCGGCCCCCGTCGCCGGTCCAATGCGAGGTGTCCCTGCCGTTGAAGAGGACGACCGCCCCGCGCGGAGGTTTGGGGCTGATTTTGGCCTTGAGCGGCGCGGTGGCGGAGGCCGGGAGGGTTGCGATGGCGAGCAGGGCGAGGGCGGCGACTCCCCCCACCCAAAGGCGGCTGGCGTAATGCCTTGAAGAGGATTTCAAATAGGGTCTCCTTCAGTTCGATGGGTGTAAATGATGAGTGTCATGCGGCGCCGATCTCCTGGAGGCAGCGGAACAGGTAGCCGTGCGCTTCCGCGACGATGCCCATGCCGCGCGACAGTTCCCAGCCGCCCGCTCCGATCACTTCAAGGTTGAGCGGCCCGGCGTACCCAATGCCCTGAAGCGCGCGCAGGGTCGCCGGGATGTCCACCACGCCGCGCCCCGGAATCTGCTGGTCCGGCGAGCCGGGGCTGCCTTCGCGCCAGGGGCAATCGCGGAAGTGGGACGTGACGATGCGGTTGCCCCATAGCGGCGCCACGAGTTCAGGCGTGTCGTTGGCGCGGAACAGGTGGCTGGGGTCAAAGTTGAGGCCAAGGGCGGGTTCGGTGACTTCCTCCATCAGGCGGACGCCCGTTTTGGCGTCGAAGATGGCCGATCCGACGTGCGGCTTCACGGCGAGCGTGACGCCCGCGTCCCCCGCCAGCCGGGCGAAGTCGCGCATCCGCTCAATCGCCTCCTTCGTGGAGTCTTCGTCGCCCGCCGCGCCGCCCGACCCGATGTTGACGATGGGGATGCCGACCTTGCGGGCGACATCGAACAGGCCGATTAGGCGCTCGCGGTCGTTGGTGGCGGCTTCCATGGCGGTGACGGTGAGACCGGCTTCGGCGAGGAGGTCCTTCACGGCGTGGGGGTCGTCGTTGAGGGTGAGATGGTCGCACATCCCGGCGATGGCGGCGAGTTCCACATACGCATAGCCCGCCCATGCGATGTGCCGGAGCGCGGTCTTCAGGTCGGTCATGCCGAGGACAACGGTATTGCAGCCGAGTTTCATCGAGTTCTCCAATGGGATTGTGCGACAGGGGGCCGGGCACGAAGGGCGCGCCCGTTGCGGAATCGCCCGGCCCTGTCGGATACTGAGGAAGGAGCGCCGTCGGATGAACGCGCTCGCTCACACCTCTCGGTTACGCCCGCGCCCGCCCGGTTCCTGCCGCCCCCATGCTCCGTTCACCCCTCCGCACCGAATTGCCACTCTCTCTATAAGGAACGTATCGCCTCCGTGAACATTATCGCCATCGCCAATCAAAAAGGAGGGGTCGGGAAAACGACCACCACCATCAACCTCGGCTCCGCCCTCGCCGAACGGGGCTACCGCGTCCTGCTCGTGGACGTGGACCCGCAGTTCAACTGCACGATGGGTCTGGGCGTGGACCCCACCGGCAAACCCACCCTCCACGACGCGCTGCTGCATGGCCGCCCGCTGGAGGAGACGCTGGTCGTCGCCGGGGAACAGGGCCTCACCCTCGCGCCCAGCAGCCTCGAACTGGCCGCCGCCGAACTGCAAATCCCGCAGATGGTGGCCGGGGAACGCCTCCTGGCGGAAGCGCTGGAACCCGTGCGGGACCGCTTTGATTTCGTCCTCCTCGACTGCCCGCCGTCGCTGGGGCGCCTCACCCTCAACGCGCTCACCGCATCCAACGGCGTCCTCGTGCCCATTCAGGCCGGGAAGTGGGCGCTCAGTGGCACGCAGCAACTGTTCGAGGTCGTCCGCCTCGTGCAGACCCGCCTCAACCGGGACCTGAAAGTTCTCGGCCTCCTCCTCACGATGGTGGACACCCGCACCGCTCTCGCCCGCGAGATCGTGGCGCATCTGCGCGAGACCCACGGCGATCTCGTCTTCGATACGGTGATCAAGACGGCGGTCAAACTGGCCGAAGCCGCCGTCGCCGACAGCGACATCCTGACCTACGCCCGCTCCTCCGACGCGGCGCACGCCTACCGCCGCCTCGCCGTGGAACTGCTCCAGCGCCTGGGGATTCCGGTAGAACCCGATTCTCCCACGGGAGGCCCCGCATGAGGCGCGACCGCTTCCGCGCGGGGCTGGACAAGCTCGCGGTCCCGTCCATTGCGGCGCCAACGGACACCGTTCCTTCCGCCGAAATCACCGCCGCAGAGCGTCCCGCCGCCGGAACTCTCGCCGTTGCGCTGGACCTTCGGGAAGGCGTGAATCGTCTCGCGGAGGCCCGCGAAATCGCGCTGGAACAGGTGCATCCCAACCCGCATCAGCCGCGCCAGACGTTCGATGAGGCCGCTTTGGAGGAACTCGCCGCGTCCATCCGCGAGCAGGGCATCCTTCAGCCGCTCACCGTCTGCCCCGATGATGACGGGTATCGGATCGTGGCGGGCGAACGCCGCTGGCGCGCCGCCAAACTCGCCGGGCTGACCCGCGTCCCCGCCCTCGTGCGACGACTTACCGAAGGCGAGCAGCGCATCGTCGCCCTGATGGAAAACCTTCAGCGCGAAGACCTGAACGATGTGGACCGCGCCCGAGGACTCGCCGACCTGCGCGCCCAACTCGCCGGTCAACTCCCCGACGCCGCATCCCACACCCTGGATGAGGAAGTCGGGAAACGGCTCGGCATCTCCGGGCGCTCGGTGCGGAACTTCCTCTCGCTGCTGCGATTGCCGGAGCCGGTCCAGGCGTCCATCGCGGAAGGCGTTCTGACGGAGAAGCATGGGCGCGCCCTGCGCCGCCTGCCGGACGAAACCGCGCAACAGGAAGCCGCCACGGTCGCTCGGAGGCACGCACTGACCGGCGACGAGACGATGGCCCTCGTGGGCGAGCTGCGCCAGCGGCCCAAAGCCGACCTGGAGGAGGCTGCCCGGCGCGCCAAAGCGGGCGAACTTCGACAATCCGGGAAGGCGTCCCGCGCGGCCCAAAAGGCGCCCAAAGCGGAGGATCATGGGATAGACGCGCCTGACGCGCACAATGCGCCTTCGCTTCCGGCGCTGGAACGCTGGTCGGCGGAGGTCCTTGTCGCCCTCGAACAGATGGAAGGAGAGGTGGCGCCCTCAGAGGCCGACCGCGCCGCCGAGCTGCTGGAACATCTGGCGACGCGCCTGCTGGACCGCGCGAAGGTGTTCCGCGCAAGGCCGTGACATGAAGTCACCGGGGGCGCCGCAGGGAGGAGCGCGCGGGCGCCCGTGGAAGGAGAAGGCGACCGTCGGGAACCGGCGGCCTCTCGTGGGGGGGGAGAGCGATGCCGGGGATGAAGGAGTGGCTGGTCTGGCCGTTTCGGTTCGTCTTCGCGCTGGGGCTGGAGTCGTCGGCGCACCGGCTGATGGAGGCGCACGAGTGGCGCGAGGCCGCCGAGGTGTACCGCCGCCTGATTGACTGGGCGCCCCGGCAGGCGACGTTCCACGCCGAGGCCGGACTGGCGCATCTGATGCTGAATCAGTGGGAACCGGCGGAAGACCGCCTCCGCGAAGCCGTGCGGCTCGACCC
>JBBRGS010000256.1:0-4889 GCA_038240635.1 Armatimonadota bacterium | reverse complement strand
ACCAGTTCGTCATGAACCGCGAGGATCAGCCGCGTCCCTTCGGGCGCCGCCTTTCGCGTCTCCCAGAGCCGGGCCAGAGCCGCCTTCAGGCCGTCCGCTCCACTGCCCTGTACCGGCGTGTTCAGCTTCTCGGTGAACTTCTCCACTCCCACGCGCCGACGGCCCGCGCGGGTTCGGGTCTGGATCGTCCCCTCCACCTGGGCGCGGTGCCACTTCTTCAGACCGGGATACGCCTCAAAGAACCGTTCCCGATACGTCTTCGCCTCCGCTTCGGTGAGCGTCACGCCGTAGTTCGCGCGGGCGTAGCGCGCCAGTCCTTCAGCGCCCATGCCGTAGAGCAGGCCGAAGTTGACGGCCTTGGCGAGTTGGCGTTCCGCCTTCGTCACGTCGGTCCTGCCGGTGAGGGCGCGAGCGGTGGCCGTGTGGAGGTCTTCGCCGCGTTGGTACGCCTCCGTCATCCGCGTCTCGTTCGACAGAGCCGCCGCGATTCGCAGTTCAATCTGAGAGTAGTCGGCCTTGATGAGAACGCGCCCCTTTGGCGCGGCGATGCAGGCGCGGTATCCGGGATCGCGGGGAATCTGCTGAGGGTTCGGCCTCCGGCAGGCCATGCGGCCCGTTTCGGGGCCAACCTGCACCCAGGACGGATAGAGGCGGCCCGCTTCCACCCGCTTCAGCCACGACTCCCCGAACGCCGACACGCGCTTCTTCGCGCGGGTGTAGCGCAGGTACCCGGCGGCCAGAGGGTGGGCCACGTCGGTCAGCGCCGCTTCGGAGAGGGTGGTGACGGCATACCCGGCGGCGGCGAAGGCGGCCCGAACGTCGGCGGCGCGGTTCCAGTCGAAGCGCCGGGAAACGTTGTCGAGGGGGAGCGAAGGGGGGTCGGCGGGGCCACTGGGCAGTTCGGCGGCGAGGGCGTCCAGTTCGGCGCGGGCGGCCTCCTGTTCGGCTTTGGCCTGCGCGGTGAGGTCGCCCCAGGCGGCGGTGTCGAAGGGGACGCCGGAAGTCTCCATCCAGACCATCGCGGGCAGAGCCGCGTGCTCAATCGCCGCCACGTCGGTCAGTTCGGCGTGCGCGCATTGAGCGGACAGTTTCTTCGCCAGTCGGGGGAGCAGAGCGGTGTCACGCGCCGCGTAGGCGAGTTGGGCCGGGGTGAGGGCGCCGCTCCAGTCGGAGGTTTGCTCCGTCTTGTCGAGCGATCCGCCCAGGACCCGTTCGGCCACGGCGGCCAGGTTGTGCTCCACTTCCTGTTGGCCCGCGTGAAGGACCTGGGAGAGAATCATCGTGTCGGTGAGGGGACCGGTGGGTGTGAAGCCGAGGGCTGCGAGGAACGACAGGTCAAACTTCAGGTTGTGGCCGATGAGGGGCCGATCCGCGAGGGCGGCGAAGAGGCGTTCGCGGTCGGCGTCGGCCAGGGCGAACAGGTCGAAGAGGAACGTGCGGGGTGTGGGCGCGGCGCCGGGGGAGGGAAGTTCCGCCGTGAGCGACAGGAGCCGGGCGCGGTCGGCGCGGGGGTTGAGACCAGTCGTTTCCAGGTCAAGCGCCACGGGGAGCGACGGCGGGGCCTCCGTGAGTACGTTCAGCGCCTCGTTCAGGGCGGCGGTGTCGGTGATGAGGGGGTAGGACCCTGACAGGTTCCGTAAAATACTGTCATTACCGTCATTACCGTCATTAGGGGGTTCCGCAGGCGTGAAACCGGGCGCCGACGGGTGACGGTAAGACGATCCGTTACTGTCATTGGCGGGGTGAATACTGTCATTGGCGGGGCGGGAGGGAGGAAGGAATGACAGTAACGCTTCGGGAGTGACAGTATCCCTCCCGTTACTGTCACTGGCGGGAGGGGCCGTTTCACGCCTGAGCGGGGGCGTTTGTGACGGTATGACAGTAATGACAGTATTTTCCCCTGTGCCGTCTAAGCCTTCTCTGTTCGTTGGGTCCGGGGTCGGGAGGCGCGTCAGTTTCCAGATTCGACGTTGCGCCGTCCGTCCGAGTTGGGCGTCGATGCCGACGCGACGCAGGTCAGGCGCCAGTTTCCGCAGGTCACGGGTGAGCCAGACCGCCGACTTAGGCCAGTTTTTGGCGCGGGTCTGTTTTTCCTCCGAGCGGGAGTCGAGTTCGGCAAGGAGTTCGGACGCGGTGCCCGTCCACTCCTCCTGTTCCCCCATGAGGCGCCGCAGGGCGGGAACGAACGGGGCCGATTCGAGGGAAAGCCCGGCGGATTCGGAACGATTGAGCTGAAGATCGCTGAGGGATGTCCCTGTCGGCCAGCCGAGTTCGCCTTCTCCCGCCGCTACCCAATGGGCGAAGTCGGCCATGCGGGGGAGATGAGACAGCCGCAGGAGAGGCGAGCGCGCCAGACACGCGCACAGCACGTCGCACAGGCCGCCGAACACGGTGGGAAGCGTCGCATGGAACGCCAGCTCCATCTCCGACTCCCGCCGCCGATTCTCTGAGGGGATGGTACGCAGGTACAGGAGCAACGTACGGTCCAACAGGTCGGATTTATCCACAACCTCCCCGATGGCGGTGAGCAGAACGGGTCGCTTGGCGGTGAAGAAGTGCTCATCATCGTCGGTGTACTTCTTCCGCACGGACAACCCGCCGCCGGTGGCTAATCGGCATAATGCGTCCTGAAGCGGGTCGGACAGGTCGGTCAGATTGTCGAACGCCTGCACCCAGGAGAGGCGGGCGCCGACATACAGATCGGTCTCCTGCCGGGGGACGGAGCGGATGGGGACGGAGTGCGGGTCCACCAGGGCGCGGAGGACGCGCGCCACGGAGGTTTTGCCACTCCCTTGTTCCCCATGCAGCGCGAGCAGCGCGTAAGGGCCGGTGGGATGAAACGCGCCGATGAGCCAGGCGAGCATGAGCCGCCAGACCGACTCATCCTGAGCGTTCACGAACGGCCGCAGGTGCGACACGGCGTCGGCGGGGGGGAACCCGTTGTGGAGCGGGGTGGGCAGGGGCAGGGCGCCGGAAGAGCGGACGAAGGCGAGGGGCGGGGTGTCCGTGAGGCCCCATCCGGTGGGCGTGAGTTCCACGGCCTGCCATTGGGCGTTGGTGAGGTCGATGTAGAGGCGCCCTTCGTGTTCTCCCACTCGGACATGGACAGGTTTGCGGGGGCCGCGCATGGCGAGCGACTCCAGGCGTCGTTTGGCGTCTTCGGCGGTCTGGCCGCCGGGAGCGGAGGTTCCGACGCCGTGCAGCAGGCGGGTAAACTCGCGGGAACGGAGCGAGAGCGTCCGCCGAACGCCGTCGCGGGAGAGGGTGATATAGCATTCTCCTTCAGGAGTGTTGAACAGCTCATCCCCCTCAAAGGCGTTCACGAGCTGTTGAGCCTGCGTCGGTCCCCGTTGGGTTCCGTCACCCTCGGCCTTCGGGGGTTTGGGGAGGCAGGAGAGAATCCAGGAGGCAAGGGGTTTATCGAGGGCGTCTTCCAGAGCCTTGGCGCCGGAGACTCCGCTTATCGCCTCCTTCTCATACGTGCGACGGAGCGCGTCCTTCCGGTTGTCGGCTTCGTCATCCCGCGCCCCGTCCAGCAGAGCGGCGAAAAGGGCTTCGGCTTCAGGGCGCGGGACTTCCCGGCGCCGCAGTACACCCGCCAGCGCGAGGGCGGCTTCGTTACGACTGCCGAGGGAGTTCCACAGGCGAGCCAGCCCGGCGGCGATGGCGGCCAGCCCGGCGACGCGAAGGAGGTCAGCGAGATCGGCGTCTGAGGGCTCTTCATCCTTCACCCACTCGTAACGAGTCCCATCGGGATGGAGGGAGCCGGGGTAGACGGATTGATGGTCCCCGGCCCGGAGTTCGACGAGCGTCTGATGAGCCGTGTCGCCCTGGGGCGCGTCCGTGTTGGAGAGGTTTGGGGGGAGCGCCCACTTCTTCGCCTTTTGGCCTTCGGGGGCGCGATAGAGGCGGTGAGCGCAGGTGCCGTGTTTCCAGATGAGGCCGGTGGGCGGGGCAATCGCTTCGAGAACGTGTTCCGCCACGGGGTCGTCGGCTTCGAGGTCGATCACGTTGGACGCGCCCAGGAGGATACCGACGCCGGTGGTAGAGCCGTTGAATCGGTCGGCGTCGGCGGGGGCGGTGTTGGGTTCCAGTCGCAGGGCTGTCCATCCCCTGCCGGACGGGATTTTGCCCTCGACGGGGATGGGAAAGAAGCCGCGCTCGCGGGCGTCACAGGCGAGTTGGAGAGGCGTGAGGGGGGCGCTATTCATCGTCAGCCTCCCCGTCTCCGGTCTCGGTGAGGTCCGGCCAGGCGCCTTCAGCCGATTGAGGCATGACGCTTCGGGCGTCGTTGAAGCGGCAGAGGATCAGCCGCAGGTCATTCAGGTCAGAGGGGCATGAGGGAGACAAGCGGGTTCCTCCTTGGGCAAAAGGTGGCGAACGGTTTGCCGGTGGGGGGTCCCTTTGCTAAAATACAGGTGGGACCCCATCCCAGTCTGCGCCCCTGTCTCCCCTGTGGAGGCGGGGGCGCTGCGGTTTACGGGTGACGCTCATCGGGTGTGGCGATAGTCGTTTTATCGCGCCGGGGGAAGCGCCGGAGCGCCGGTGTGTGCGGGGGAGGAGGCCTGAGCGGCCCCGCAGGGCCTCCTCCGAGGGTTCGTTCGCGTTCCATCCCGGTGGGTGTGGGAGGCGAGCCAGTGTCTCCCGGCGCGTAACAGCGCCCACGCCTTGCAAGAAGGCGATTAGCGGCGCATCTTCGGCAGGAGATCGTTCATGCGGCATGCATAGAGCGCCTGTGCGCGCCGCGCGAGGCTGAGAGTGAAGCCGTTCCGCTCACAACGACGGAGGTAGTCGGCGGTGATACCGAGCGCGATTGCGGCGTAGCGCGATTCGAGGCCGGCGCGTTCACGGGCCAGGCGGGCGGGGGGAACGCGAAGCGCCGACGCTTC
>JBBRGS010000255.1:0-4892 GCA_038240635.1 Armatimonadota bacterium | reverse complement strand
CGAGCGATGCTTCTGTCGCTTGAAGCAATGGCGGCGGATCGCCACTCGCTATGATAAACACGCCGAGACCTATCTTGCTTTCGTGACTTTGGCCAGTATTATCCTCTGGATAGGCGCATAATTGTCGGACACTCCCTAATCGAGCGTTCGCGATGAAGCGGGCCGAAAGGCTTTAGCGCGCAGCGCGCGCGTCCATCACAAAGCGGTCCCGCTCCCGTCCCTCCGCATCGATCTGGGCGAATGTGAGTCGGTTCGGCGTGACGTTCATCAGCGTGAACGTGTGAACATCGTGAACATCCTTCACGTAATACGAGAGCTGCGGCAGCATGAACTTATACAAACTCTGACCGCCCGCACCGGACACCAGGTAGAGCGGCGCGTTTGGGCGGGTGTGGGTCACGCCGTCATACGCCGTATCCAGCCGAAAGTGGCCGGGGACCGCGTTGCCGTCGCGGATCATCCGCCCCGTCGCGGGGTCGCGCTCCGGCGTGAAGCGGAGCGGCCTGAGGCGCTGGTAGTTGTGCTCGTGCCCCGCTACCACCAGATTTACCCCCGTCTCTTCAAACAGCGGCGCGAGGACGCGCATCTGCTGGTCGAGGATATGCGTGACAGAGGCGTCGAAGGGGGGATGGTGAAACACGACAATCCGCCAGCGCCGCCGGGTTTGGGTCAGGTCATCGCGGAGCCAGCGCTGAAGAACGGGATCGCGCCAGTCGGTGTACGAATTGCTGTCAAGGAAGGTGTAATGAACGTCGCTGTCCTCAAACGAGAAGTTGCCCATGCGCGGATAGTTGGCGCCCGCCGCGTCCCGGAAGGCGCGAACCGCCTCCTCCGAACCGTGAGTGATCTGCGGCGCCTGCGAGCTGTCGTCGGCGAGGTCGGGGCCGTTCAGCGGCTGGCGCCAATTGTAGTACCACGCGAGGCCGTCCTGCGTCTTCTCAAAGTCCTGTCCTCCAACATCGTGATTGCCCAGCGAGGTCACGAAGAGGGTCTCACGCAGCAGGGGCGCGCCCACGCCGGGGGTGGGCCGGTCGGCGTTGTAGATCGGATAGAAGTTCGTCCGATACTGCTCCTCGCGCCCGGTGTCGTAGGTGACATCGCCGGGGATCAGGACCAGGTCCGGGCGACGGCGGTACAGTTCCACTGCCAGAGCCTTCTGCTCCTTTGACCCCGCGCCGCAGTCTCCCATGAACACCACCGTGGCCGGCCGCCCAGGGGAACGCCGTGTGCTGAACGCGCTGGAGAAGAGGGTCTCCGCGCCCCGCCGCACCCGATACTCATAGGTGGCGTTCAGGGCGAGGCCCCTCATCTCGGCGGAGGCGAGGCCGTACGGCGGGACCGGCGGCGTCCGGACGGTCTTCCACTTCACCGGCGCGGCGGTCCAGGTTTCGGGCGAATTCCTGCGATTAGTAGCGGAGGAATCGGGACTCGTCCGGCGAATTTCCAGATTCACCGTCGGGTCGGGGGCCTCCATCTTCCACAGGAGCGCGCGGACATCCGTATGGGAATCGGGGACAGCGGAGCCGAGTTGCACATATGGCTTCACGACAAAGTCGCCGGGCGACTCCGGGGCGCCGGAGGCGCAGCCGGTCTCCATCATGCCGCCCAGGAGCAGCCCTCCCGCCACGAAGGCGAGAACGCTCACTCCACTCAATGAGAACCGGAACGTGAGCATCTCGCCTCGCCTCCTGCGTTTTCAGCCCGTGGGCTTGTCCGCCTCCAACACTTGCGCCATGGCCGCCTCCAACACTTGCGCCATGCGAGAAGCGAAAGGAAAGCCGTTCCCCTCCGAGGGGAAGGGGAGCGGCGGGGTCCTACTTGTTATGAATCAGGTACGCTTCCACCATCAGCAGGTTGCGCTCGCCGGACGTCTGCACCACCTGAAGCATGGTCGTCATATTGGAGATTTCCTCCACCTGCTCGGTGACAAACCAGCGCAGGAAGTCCTGCGTCGCGTAGTCCGCCTGCTGGATGGCGAGGGTCATCAGCTGGTTGATGCACCCGGTGATCTCCACTTCCCAGTCCAGCGCGTTCTTCACCACTTCCTCGACGGTCTGGTAACCGACTTTCGGCGCGTCCACGGCGGGGATTTCCACCTGGGCGTCCACATCGAGGAGGTAACGCGCGATCTTCAGGGCGTGTTCGCGCTCCTCGGCGCTCTGGTCGAAGAAGCGCTTGCTGAGCATTTTGAGGGCGCGGCTGTCGAGGTAGGCGGCCATGCTCAGGTACTGCCGGGAGGCGTCCATCTCCCGCCCGATCTGGGCGTTGAGGGCCGATTGCATTTCAGAGCTGATCAACATTCGATACTCCTGTCGTTGGGTTGCGGATGAGTCCGTGATGATGTCTGTGTGAAGAGGAAACGCGCGGGGGGCGTCGCGCAGCGGAGGGTCCGGCGGAGGATTATAGCGCCGGAGCGCGAGGGGGTTTGTGATGGTGAGCGAGTGAAGGGAAAAGAGGAGGGATGAGGTCACGCCTGGAGCAGCCGGTGGCCGATGTCCTTTCGGTGGAACGCGCCTTCCCAGGTGATATGATCCACTGCCTGATACGCGGAGCGCAGCGCGGCGCTTGGGTCCTCATCCCATGCCGTGACGGCCAGAACGCGGCCTCCCGTCGTCACCACTTCGCCGTTGGGGCCGAACGCCGTGCCCGCGTGGAAGACCGCCGTTTGAGGAACCACGCTCGCCGCCTCCAGGCCGGAGATCGGCAGACCGGTCGCGTACGGGCCGGGGTAGCCGCCCGACGCTATCACCACGCACGCCGCCGCGCCGTCCTTCCATGAGAGCGGAGTTTCGTCGGTCAGCGCGCCGTGAGCCCCCGCCTCCATGACCTCCAGCAGATCGAAGTCGGCGCGGGCCATGAGAACTTCGGCTTCAGGGTCGCCGAAGCGCCCGTTGAACTCGATGATCTTCACGCCGTCATCGGTGATCATCAGGCCGGGGTAGAGGATGCCGTGGTACGCGATGCCTTCCGCCGCCAGCGCCGCGAGGAGGGGCCGCAGTATCTTATCGGTTACCTCCCGCTCTATCTCCGGCGTCACGGCGGGCACCGGCGAGTAAGCCCCCATGCCGCCCGTGTTAGGCCCCTTGTCGCCGTCATACGCGCGCTTATGGTCCTGAGACACCGGCATATTGTGGATGACTTCGCCCTGAAGGAACGCCATCGCGGAGAATTCCTCGCCGACGAGCCGCTCTTCCAGCACAACGCGGTCTCCGGCGGCCCCGAAGGCGCGGTCCCCCATCACCGTGCGAAGGGCGGCGAGGGCCTGATCGGCGTCGTCGCAAACCAAAGCGCCCTTGCCGGCCGCTTCTCCGTCGGCCTTCACCACCACGGGGCCGGGATGCGCCCGGACATACGCCTGGGCGTCGGCGAGGGTGTCGAAGACGGCGTAGCGGGGGATGGGGAGGCCCGCCTTCGCCATGATGTCCCGCGCCCACGACTTGCTGCCTTCCAGCCGCATGGCCGCCTGCGACGGGCCGAAAGTCGGGATGCCTTCCGCCTGGAGGCGGTCGGTGAGGCCGAGGATGAGGGGGACTTCCGGGCCGCAGAACACGAGGTCCACGGCTTCCTGACGGGCGAGCGCGACGATGCCGTCAAGGTCGGTAGCCTTCACAGGGACACAGTGCGCGACCTGGGCGATGCCGGCGTTGCCGGGGGCGCAGAGCAGGCGTCCCGCGCGGGGGCTTTGCGCGAGCTTCCAGAGGAGGGCGTGTTCGCGCGCACCTCCGCCCACCATTAAGACATCCCGCCGTTTCTGTCCCGCCATCCCGTCACGCCTACTTTCCAGACCCGCTCACGCGAAGGAGCGCGTTACTGGTACGGGCGCTCCGCCTGACAGATTATTCACCGCCGGGACTATTTTGGCCAGGGGGAGAGAGCGGAGGTTTTCCGAAACCGCGTACTGTAGGGCTGGCGGTAGTCTCGTGGAGGAGTGGCGGCGGGCCGTTGGGTGTTGAGAACGAGAAAACCCCGGTGGGGGCCGGGGTTCGCTGTGGATGGGATGGAGGGGGTGGAGTGAATGGAGGCGCCGGGAGTCGAACCCGGGTCCAAAGAGCCTTCTACCGCCGCTTCTACAAGCTTAGACCGTGATTTGTGTCGCTATCGGAGGCGCCCGCGGACAGGCTACACCGGAGCCTTCTCACCTAAGATGTTCCAAACGGTCGGTGAGCGAGACCGGATTCCCGCCGAAGCGGAAACACGGTCCCTCCATTTGGTGAGCCGGAACGCGGCGCCTCGACCTTAAAGGGCGAAGCGGCGCAACTCTCCCGCCGACCGGCGCGTCGGGAAAGCGGCCTTCACGAACCTAAGCGAACTTAGGCGGCGAGGGCGTAGGCGCCAGAATTGGTGTTGGCGTTTGTAGGTTGCCCCTTTTTACGTGGCCCGGGGCGCCACGGCTTGCCACGTCGGCGTCGCAACTCCCTGTCGAGGCCCATCGCCCCCTCAGGCGCTGTTCACGCGCGATGTTGCGGTGCTGCGTCTCTATTATACCCGAATGGCGGCGGGGCGCAACCCCCTCGCGGCGCCGGGGGTGTGGTTCAAAGTTTTGCGAGCGGGAGAGAGGGAGCGGTTCCGCCGAGCGACAGACTGAAGTCCTTCGCTCGAAGCCTTCGGCTAAGCGTCCGCCTACGCGGACGCCTCTCTTCCTCACAATCCTGATGGTGCGGGAGCGGCCCGGACACAGGGATTTCCTGTCTCGGAGGCTCAGAGGTCCGGGCGGTTGAAACCGCTGCAACGACCACGCAAAGTCGGCCTTCGCCGACTCTCGCCCTCTCGAAGCCTTCTGTCCTTGAGCGATCCCCCCCTACCTCACCCCGGCCTTCGGCCACCCCTCTCCCACAGGAGAGGGGCTGGGGAGATCGTGAGCTCGCGCCCCATCATTCCTCCCCGAACTCGCG
>JBBRGS010000254.1:0-4925 GCA_038240635.1 Armatimonadota bacterium | reverse complement strand
AGCAAGGCCGATCCCGCCGAATCCTCCGTCGCCTCCCCGCGAGAGTCTCATGCCCGCAACCGTTTCCCAAAACCGACCTCCCGCAGCCCCGGCGCCTTCGCGCGCGCCCGCCACGCTCCTCGGACTCACGACGGAGGAGATTACGGCGTGGGTCGTCTCGCTGGAGCAGCCCGCGTTCCGGGGCAGGCAGATCGCCGAGTGGCTGTATCGGAAGTCCGCCCGCTCCTTCGACGAGATGACCAGCCTCCCCAAAGCCCTGCGGGAGCGCCTGGCCGCCCTCACCACTGTGGGCCGGAACGAGATTACCGTCACCCGCGAGGCGTCCGACGGCGCGGTGAAGCGGCTCCTGCGCCTCCACGACGGCGAGACGGTGGAGATGGTCTATCTCCCGTGGCGCAACTGGGATTCGGCGTGCGTCTCCAGCCAGGCGGGCTGTCCGGCGGCATGCTCGTTCTGCTCCACCGGCGCGATGGGCTTCCGACGTAACCTCACTGTCGCCGAGATGCTCGATCAGGTCCTCACCGCCGGAGACAGCTCGGCGCAACGCCACGGCGGGGACCGCGACCGCCTGACGCACATCGTACTGATGGGCATGGGGGAGCCGCTGCTCAACTACGAGCGCGTTCTGAAGGCCATCCGCATCATGAACCGGGAGATCGGCGTCGGCATGCGGGGCATCACCCTCTCCACGGTAGGCATCGTGCCCGCCATCCGCCGCCTCGCCGGGGAACGGCTGCAACTCACGCTTTCGGTCTCGCTGCACGCCCCCAATCAGGCCCTCCGCGAGCGGATCGTCCCCATCGCCGAAACCTGGGCGCTGGATGAACTGATGGAAGCGTGCCGCGACTACGCCGCCACGACGGGCCGCCGCGTCACCTACGAGTACGTGATGCTCGCGGCGGTCAACGACCGGCCCGAACACGCGCGGGAACTGGCCGAGCTCCTGCGCGGCGAGGGGTCGCACGTCAACCTCATCCCATTCAACCCCGGCCCCACGCTTTCGGAGTACGCCACGCCTTCCGGCAACGCCCTGCATCGCTTCGAGGCGACGCTGAAGGCGGCGGGAGTCCCCGTTACCTTGCGAACCCCGCGCGGTCGGGACATCGAAGCGGCGTGCGGCCAGCTGCGCCACATGGTGGAGCGAAGCGGCAAAGGCCTCATCCAGATCGCCGCCAGTCAGAGGCAACCGCCAAGGTCAGAGTCAACCACCAACGCAGAGGGCCGCAGAGAGCGCAGAGGCCGCAGAGAAACCCCGGAGGAAGCGCTAGATACCGGGAAAACTTCTGAGTCCCCTGAGTCCCCTGAGTCCCCTGAGTCCCCTGAGTCCCCTGAGTCCCCTGAGTCCCCTGAGTCCCCTGAGACTCCCCCGCTCATCGTGGCGATTGACGGCCCGGCGGGCGCGGGGAAAAGCACCGTGGCGCGTGGCGTGGCGCAACGCCTGGGCGTCCCCTACCTGGACACCGGAGCGATGTACCGCGCCATCGCCTGGCTCGCCCTGCGCGACGGCGTCCCGCTCGACGACGCGGAGGGGCTGGAACGCCTCGCCGAATCCACTCGCCTCGACTTCGACACGGGCGACAGCGGGCGGCGGCTGCTCATCAACGGGCAGCCCGCTGGAGACGAGATTCGGACGCTGGAGGTGTCGCAGGCCGCCTCGCGGGTGAGCGCATGCCCCGGCGTCAGGCGATCCCTCACGGAACTCCAGCGGCGCCTGGGCCGGGAGCGCGGCTGCGTGATGGAAGGCCGAGACATCGGGACGGTGGTCTTCCCCGATGCCCCGGTGAAGGTGTTCCTCACGGCCAGCCCGGAAGAGAGGATTCGGCGGCGGGTAGCCGAATATCATGCGAAGGGGGAAGCGGTGTCGCCCGATCTCGTGCGCGCCCAGCTGGAAGAGCGCGACCAGCGAGACGCCGCCCGCAACCACGCTCCGATGGTCCCCGCCGCCGACGCCGTGACCCTCCTCACCGACGGCCTCAGCGTGGAACAGGTGACGGATCGAATTGTGGAACTGGCGCGCGCCGTCGCTCCCCGCTCATGACCCCTTCCCCTGAAACCGCCACCCCTCCCACTCACCTCGGCAAGCCCCGCCTCACGGTGGACGAGGTGCGGAAGAGCCGGCACTTTTACGCGCTGGTGCGATACTTCTTTCGCGTCTTCTACTCGTGCGTGGGGCGCTTCACGGTGGAGGGCGCGGAAAACATTCCGAAGTCCGGTCCCGTCATCTTCGCGCCTAATCACGCCAGTTTCCTGGATCCGCCGTTTGTCGGCTGCGGCTTCTCCCGCAGCACCTGGTTCTTCACCAAGGACGAGCTGTTTCATCACGGTTTCCTGCGCTGGTTTCTGCCGAAAATCCAGGCGTTTCCCGTGCGACGCGGCGCGGCGGATCGGGCGGCGCTGAAGAAAGCGCTGGAGATTCTGACCCAGGGTGAGACGCTGAGCATCTTCCCGGAAGGCGAGCGCACCCGCGACGGGAATCTCCACCCTCCCGCTCCTGGGGTCGGAATGATCGCCTTGAAGAGCCGCGCCACCGTCATCCCGGTCGGCATCTTTGGCACGTACGAGATGCTGCCCACCGGCGCGAAACGGCTGAAGCGGGGCCAGCTCGGCCTCAAATACGGCCCCCCGGTGCCCCTCTCGGACCTGTATGGCCGGCGGGAGACGCGGGAACTCCAGACCGAGTGCGCCAACCGGATCATGGTCGCCATCGCCGACGTTCTGGGGGTTCCGCCGCCGCTTCAGGAGACGAGCGCTTCCCCCTCCGAAGGCGCGCTTTCCCAGAGCGCCCGCCCCGCCGCCTCCGCCACTCCTTAACCTTCGCCTTTAGCCTCATTCGATTGGAGAATCAGATGGCTCGACTCGTTCAGAAAGCGCTGGAAATCCCGGCGATAGACTTCAAACCCGAAGACCGCGTCCAGGTGGTGGACCGGGAACCGACCCCTGAAGAGAACAAGGCGCGCATCTTCTACAACCACATGCGCGGCCTCACCGGAACCGTGCGCCGCGTCTACGAGGACGAGCGCGAAATCTGGGTGGACGTGGACCGCGACTCCCTGCCGGAGACGGTGCGCCAGCGGCACGAAGAGACCGAGGAGCAGATGAAGCGGAAGTGGCTCGACAACCTCTCCGACGAGGCGCGCCGCAAAATGGGAGAGGCGGAGAAAAGGTTCAGCCTGCGCTACTCCATCCTCGTCAATCCCGATCACCTCATCCTGAAGAGCCACGGCGACGCCTCCCCATCCCTCGAATCGGCGACCGCCCCCTCCGGTGACGTGAGGCGCGTCACCTCCCGCGATCTGAATAACGCCGAGGAGGAGTTCCTAAACCGTGCGACCTCCGAGCGGCTGCCGGAGTAGGCGCTTTACCGGCGGTGACTCCCTCCCGCTCTTTCGCGTTGACGGTGGGATGGAGGACGGAGACTCCCTAGGTTTTCCCGCCGCGTCCAGCGCTTCCAAACGGTCCAGGTTCAGATAACCCGCGCCGCCCATTCCCGTTTCGTAAGCAAGCGTAACGGACACCCTCCCGGCGGGTAGGGTCATCGGCGCGTCGAGGGTTGCGTAGCCATTCCATGTGCCCGTGGCGGAAAACGTAACCATTCCAGCGAACATGCCGTTCACGCGCAGGGAGCGTATGGCAACCCCCGTTCCCGTTGCATACCGGAACCGAAGGCGCCGCGCCCCCGCGAGCGGGTTCCTCACGGTGAAGGTGACGCTCTGGCCGTCCCGGTTCCACGCCCCCACATATCCCCAGCCGGAGAAGCCGGGGAACGCCGCCTCCACGCCTAACCCCTCCAGAGTGGCATCCTCCGCCTCATACGCATGAGGGAACGGAGAGGAGAGGAGCGGCTTCCGGGGAGTGGCCCACAGGTTGAGGGCCGCCGTCGCCGAGTTTTGACTCGCCAGGCTGCCGGTCGCGGGAGGTGGCCCGGCCCAGTTGGTGGCGAAGTGGTTCGTTTCCGGGTTGCGGGCGCGGCTCCAGAGGGATTTCACGCTCGCGTTCAGAACAGCCGCCACTTCCGGCTGCGGCGACACCCGGTTCAGGTCATCGAGATAGCGATAAGCGGGTTCCTTGAACTGCTGGCAATCGCCACTGCACCGCTCATTCGGGCCATCGAACAGGACCGGGCCGTCGGGCGTCGGGGTGACCTGCGTCGTCACCATGAAATGGGCGTAGCGGCGCGCGTCAGCGAGGTACTCCGCCCGCTTCGTCACGCGATAGAGCTCGGTGGCCGCGCCGACCATCAGCCCTTCGTTGTAGGTGAAGCGCCACCAGACCTTCGCGCCGTCAGGCTCAATGTGATCGCCCACCGCGCCGGTGTCGGGTTCGGTCATCTCCGCTTTCCAGTACCGATACGCCTTCTCCGCGAAATCCAGGTACTTCCTGTCGCGGGTGACGCGATAGAGGCGCGCGGCGAGGATCACCGGCCCGGCGTTGGAAGCGGTCGCTTTCTGGGTGTGGCGGCGGTCCCACCAGATGCCGCCGGGCCGGTCGCCGCAGCAGGTTTCGTCCCACGCGGCGGCGATGTCGTCGTGGAGGGCGAGGGCGCGAGTGAGGTACGCTGGTTTATGGGTGAAGGCGTGCGCGCGGAGGAGGGCGAGAGCCATCCACATCTCATCGTCGTAGAAGTCGGGGTTCCAGTTGCGCCGGTCCTGCGCCTCGAAGAGGGTTTGGATCCATCCGGCGTAGCGCCGCCCTCCGGTTCGCTCCACGCCGTCCATGACGACATCGAAGGTTTGGGCGTAGGTCCAGTAGCCGGTGTGGCGCCCGTTGGCGGGGAAGACTGAGTTGAAGTTGCCTGCGCCGCCGTCCCAAAAGCGGAGCAGCAGGCTTTGGAGGGCGAGGTCGGCGCGGCGATGGGCCTCGGCGGGCTTCGGTGTGGAAGCGGATCGAGTGACAACCGGCTTCGGAGGGACGGGAACAGGCTCTGC
>JBBRGS010000253.1:0-4980 GCA_038240635.1 Armatimonadota bacterium | reverse complement strand
GAGGAGACCGTCTTTGAATCGCCCATCGGCAAGGAAGTCTTCGCCTCGGTGAAGGACATCACCAACGACCTGGAATTCGCGGAAGACGGAATGGGCAACTACGAGTTCTCCGTTCCGCTGGCCACCGTGCTGCGCGTCGAGTTTCAGAAACTCGGCAAGCAAGACTGGCACGAAGACAAAAGCGTCATCCTCGGCGACCTCGGCATCATCCGGGGCAACGGCGGCCAGAACGTGCAGCGCGCCTGCTGGAACAGCCTCGACACCTGGATGACCAGCGACATCCCGACTGAGGCGCGCTGGCGCTCATTGAACTGGGGCGTGCTGAATCTCCGGAAGCGCTAAGCCCATGTTTATCCCTATGAAAGTATTGTAACCACCACGATCTGTATTTTAGTAAGAGGCCATGAATGAAATGCCTAATCCGCTTATCGCCCTAAGAGTCCTCACCGGAGTTGCTGCGTTGCTTCTGCTGCCGGCCATTTCGCTATCAGCGCAAAGCTCAACCAACGCCCTGCCTCCGTTAGTCCCGGGAACGCTTGACTGGGATTACATCGGCAACACCTCCAGCGACTTCGCCGTTGACGCCGAAAACGGCGTGGGACGATGGGTGCAAAACTTCGTGGACGAGATCGAGGTCACGCCCGACGGGTCGGTGGTCGTCGCCAGCGACTGGGATGAGGGAGGCCGCTGCCTGGGGATCTACAAGGATGGACGGCCCAACGGAGCAGCTCTGGGCAAAAACGACCGGAAGGGCGGCCATCATAATGCCGGATGGGGAACCAGCAGTTCGGCGATGACCGTGGTGGGGAACGAAATATTGTGCGCCAGCAATGACGGAGAGTTTTTCCGGTTCGACTGGACCCCGGGCGACCTGGAGAGTCCGCGCTTTCGGGACAGCTTCGTTAACGGGTTCGGGGACACGGTGAGCGATAAGTCCGCCATCAGGGTCATCGGAATGAACGGTCGGGACGCTCTGGTGGCTATCGTCCTTGCCGACGGGTTCGTCGAAGTCCGTTTGAGGTCGAGTTGGGCGGTGCGGCATCGCTTTGCAGCCCCCGGCGTCCATGACGTGGCGTGGAGCAGCGACAATCGCTTATGGCTGGCCACCGCCAACGCTGTGCGGGAAGTCGATGCGACCGGGAAAGCCACAGGGCGGGTGGCGCCGGATCCCGGGGCGCCCAGCGCCATCGCGATCTCGCCTCAGGGGGAGTTAGTCGTCAGCGACGACAGTAAGAGGCAGCAGATTCGTTTCTATGCGATCTCCGGCCCTGCTGTCCGGCTGAAAGGCGTGTTTGGACAACTCGGGGGCATCAGCGCCGGAACCCCGGGGAAGCCGGAGCCCGACAAGCTGATGCGACCGGCGGGCGCGAACCGAGATGCCGCAGGCAACCTTTACGTAGCCCTGCGATACGATGAGCTTTCGCCCACTGGCGGCGTCATCCTGCGTTCGTTCGACCCCGCCGGCAAGCAGCGATGGGAGGCGGCGTGTCACGTGTTCAGCGAAGCCATGGATGTCGTTCCTTCAGCGGACGGATCGCTGACCGCCTACGGGTTCCGCTCGATTTTCACCAAGGTGAAGAGCGCGCGCAGGGGAGACTGGAAACTCAACGCGATCACCCTCGATACCCGCAACCAACCGGCGGATCCCCGATACAAGCAGGCTTTGCTCCAGGCCACTACTTCGTGGCGGAGAGTCAACGGCGTCCCGTATCTCTTTACCTGGGGCAGCGGAGGCAATAGCCCATTGGAAATCACCCGTCTGGAGAGTGTCGGTCGCCTGGGGACTCATCATCTGACCCTCGGAGACCGGGGTCCCTGGGCCTTTGACGTCGATGCCACCGGAGCGGTCTGGACCGAAGACGGCCCCACGGCTCTCGTCCGCCGCAAACCCCTCAACGACGGACGCTGGGGCGAACCTGAGCGCTTCGTGCTGCCCCCGCCGATGACTGAACTGGACCGGGCGACCTACGACGCTGCTCACAATGTCATGTATGTCTCCGGCTACACGAACGCCGTCCCCAAGCCGTCCGGCGAATGGGGACTGATGGGCCGCGTCCTGGCGCGCATTGATAAGTTCACCACCGAGCCGAGCGTCGCGTGGACCACCGGCGTCACCCTGGACGACGAAAATCTGCCGCCCAAGGCGATGTGCCAGGCCGGGCAGTATCTCTTCACCGCCGCCTGTAAGCCGATCCATGGAATGCGCGGGCAGATCTACGTCTATCGGGCGAGCGACGGATCGTTCGTCGGTCGAATCAGCGCCCCTAAAGCCATCGCCCAGAACACCGGATGGATCGATCTCAGCCATGGGATCCGCGCGCGCGAACTGGGGGGAGTCTATTACATCGCTCAGGAGGACAACTTGCACGCCAAGGTCATCCTCCATATTTGGAAGCCCAATTAATTGAAACCTGCGATTTCGATCCCGTTTTGGCCCCATTATCTCTGTTGCGCATCCCTGACTCGGGTGTAAAACGTCGTCACCGTTGAACCTTCCCCTCGCCCAGCACCTCAAACAAGGCGAAGGCGCGACGGAGCTGGCGCTCTCCCTCTTCCGCGTCCGGCTCGTTGTTGCCGACCCGGATGAGCTTGCGGGCGATCTCCTCCGGGTCGCCCAGCCCATCGCGCCCCTCCGTCCGCCCGCAGAGTGATCCCCGGGGCCTCTCTCAACACCCGGCGGCGGCGCCGTCCGCGCGCGGGTCGGACCCCGCCGCGTAGCTCCCAGTCTCCTCATTCACGCGGAGGCACTGCGCCGCGCACCGGCCCGACCACGGCCCCTCCACGTTCACGTGATGCCCCCGCGCCTCCAGGTCCCGGATCACGGCGTCGGGCATACGGCTTTCGACGTGGAGGACCCCCGGCCCGCCTCCCATCCCCGCTTCGTGCGTCCATTTGGGCGATTCAATTGCCTCCTGGGGAGTCAGCCCTTCGTCCACGAGTTGCGTGACGAGTTGGAGGTTCGTCTGCACCTGCGCGTCGGCGCCGGGAGTGCCCCCCACCGCCCACAACCGCTCGCCGTCCAGGATCATGAAAGTATTCAGGGTGTGCATCGGGAGCTTATTCGGCGCGAGGACGTTCGGGTGGCCCGGCTGGAGCGAGAAGCCACTCATCCGGTTGTTCATCACAATTCCCAGCGACGGGATGACGTGGCCGCTCCCGAAACTCTGGAAGACGCTCTGGATCCAGGAGACCGCGTTTCCCTCCGCGTCGGCGGCGCAAAGGTATGTCGTGTCCTGCGGAGCGCTCCAGTCGCCGTGAGGAGGGGATTCCGTGGCGCGATCCCGCGAGAGGTCCCGAAGGCGCCGGGCGGCGTACGCCTTGCTGATCAGCGTCTCCGTGGGCGGCGCGCCATGCCCCGGATCGCCCATCGCCGCCAGCCGATCCGCAAAGGCGAGTTGCTTCGCCTCGGTAAAGGACATCACCAACGACCTGGAATTCGCGGAAGACGGAATGGGCAACTACGAGTTCTCCGTTCCGCTGGCCACCGTGCTGCGCGTCGAGTTTCAAAAGCTCGGTAAACAGGACTGGCACGAGGACAAGACCGTCATCCTCGGCGACCTCGGCATCATCCGAGGCAATGGCAGCCAGAATGTCCAGCGAGTGTGCTGGAACAGCCTCGACACCTGGATGACGAGCGACATCCCGACTGAGGCGCGCTGGCGCTCATTGAACTGGGGCGTGCTGAAACTCGTCCAACCCTGAGAACCGCTTGTTGAACAAATCACCCGACACCAACCACTGAAAGGAAACGCCCATGAACATCCATTCTCTTGCTCGCCTGATTTTGATCGCGACCGTGAATCTGAGGACTCCGACTAATTACTGGTGACGGAGCCTCGCGCTCGCTTCCGTTTTGATCTGCTCCGCCCGCCCGACCACGGCTGCCGCCGCGGCGAGCACCACGGACTTCCCGGTTTGGATCGAGTTGGACAAGCCCCAACTGGTGACGGTCGTCATCGAAGACGCGGCGGGCCAGCGCGTGCGCAATCTGGTCTCGGAAACGCCATTGCCGGCCGGGCGGAACTGGCTGAGCTGGGATGGATTTGATGACGGCAAGCGCAATGCCGAAGGCGACCTCATCCGCAAGCGAGTCGCTCCGGGAACCTATCGCGCCCGCGGTCTGAGCCACGACGGCATCAAGGCCCTTTACGAGTTCACGGCTTACAGCGGCGGTAATCCTGCCTGGCCCAACAAGGAACGCACCTGGGGTTGGCTGGCGGACCACTCCGCGCCCATGAGCGCGCTGTTTCTTCCCGCCGGCTCCGGCTCGCCGCATGGCGGCGGCAAGTCGCAGGTCTTGATGTCGGCCCTCGTAGCCGAGGCGGGGGCTCCGTTTGTGTGGGTGGGCACCGATGGCACCACCTACCAGCGCAGCTCGGTTTTCGGCTGGGATGGCGCTATTTCTTTTTTTCGTGACGCCGGCACCCAAGGTCGCGACGATGTCTATGCTTACGGCATCATTGCTGGGGAGAAGGCCATCAAGCTCCGTGCCTTCAGGCGTGACGGCACTGGCATGGAAATCGCTCTCTCCGGAGCCGCGCGCGGCCAGGAGGGGATGGCCGAGGCGGGGATCCTGCCCCACTTCAGAGGTCGAGCGGTTCACGACGGCTGGGCGAGTTACTTCCTCTATGACTGTCCCCACGCCCTGTGCAACGCGCATCATTTGAGAGAGTTGACCTTCCTCGCCGAGCGGCATGCTCAGGCCTGGGCGCAGGAGAGGATCACGCTGCGGATCGAGATGAAGCAGGCGGTCGGAGCCGTCCGCGAGGCCGGGAGAGCGGCGCTGGAAGAGGAGACGCTCCGGTCCTTCGAGGTGCGGGATGAGGCGCTGCTCCACCGGGGAGAGCGGGCGAACCCTCCTCCGGCTCCGGCGGAGAAGCCCCGGCGGGGGAGACGGAAACAGACTCCCGCCCGGAACCTCCTGGACCGGTTGCGTCGTTATCGGGAGGAGACCCTCGCCTTTCTGCACGACTTCGCCAT
>JBBRGS010000252.1:0-4981 GCA_038240635.1 Armatimonadota bacterium | reverse complement strand
AGGAGATGCTGCTCCATCACGGCGAGCGGATCGCGCTTTTGCCACTCGGTGACTTCTTCCTTGGTGCGGTAGGTGCCGGGGTCGGCGGTGCCGTGGGGCACAAACCGATACGTCAGCGCTTCCACGAAGTGCGGCAGGCTCTGTTCGCGGGCCTTGGTGATCACCCGCGCGGCCACTTCGCGCACCTTCAGCAGGTCCTGCCCGTCCACTTGCTCGGTCTCCAGACCGTCGCCTTTCGCGCGTTCGGAGAGGTTGGTCTGAGCCATCTGTCGGACGAGGGAGGTGCCCATCGCGTACAGGTTGTTCTCGGCGATGTAGATGCAGGGGAGATGCCAGAGGGCGGCGAGATTGACGCTTTCGTGGTATTCGCCGATATTCATCGCGCCGTCGCCGAAGAAGGTAAGGTTGACCTTCTTCTCACCGCGATACTTCGAGGCAAAGGCGGCGCCCGTTCCAATGGGGATATGCCCGCCCACGATGCCGGAGCCGCCGAGGAGGCCATGCTCCCGGCTGAACAGATGCATGGAGCCGCCCTTGCCGCGACAGAGGCCTGTGCGTTTGCCGTACAACTCCGCCATGATTTCGCGGGCGGAGCAGCCCAGCGCCAGCGCGGTGCCGTGATCGCGGTAACTCTGCACCACGGTGTCGCCGGGCTGAAGGAGGGAGATGAATCCGACGGCGACGGCTTCCTGCCCGTTGTAGGTGTGGAAATAGCCGCTGAATTTGCCTTGCGTGTACATCTGCCGCGAGCGTTCCTCGAATCGGCGGATAAGGCGCATCACGCGGTACAGTTTCAGCGCTTCGTCTTTATCCAATACTCCTCCTCCAACGAGGTACGCCTGATTGACCTGATTGATGAGGGCGCCATGTTCCTGTGGACCCGCTCGGACCCGCTCAGCCATGCCACTATGTTATAGCGAACGGCGGAAACCGGGGCCAACCCCCTGACCCACCCGTGACACGCCGAACGCCTCTGCCCGCTGGTTCCCCACTTGCCTCCATGAGGGATGGCAGGCCGGGGCGTCCCCATGAAACACTATACCATGCGGCTCAGACCCCTGAAACGGCGACGGAGCGGTGGGAGTGTAGCCGGGCGCCTCTCCCACGGCGCCTTCCTCACGGCGTTAGGCACATGGCTCACTTCTCCCACGGCAGGGTCGCAGGCACGCTCTCGGCGTACATCTCCCCTGAGTCCCTCACTCCCCTGATGCGGAGACGCGCCGCCGCCGCGCCTACCCCTTGATGCCCGTCAGTACGATCCCCTGCACGAAGTACCGCTGCGCCAGGAAGAAGAGCAGAATCACCGGGGCCACCACCACAATGCTCGCCGCCATCAGGTACTGGTAATCCGTGCTGTACAGTCCCTGAAACGTCTGCAACCCCAGCGCCAGCGTGTAGTTGCGCGGCGACCGCAGGTAGATGAGCGGTCCCACAAAGTCGTTCCAATGCGACATAAACGAGAAGATCGCCACTGTCGCCAGCGCGGGCCGCGACAACGGCAGGCAGACCCGCCAGAAGACATCCCACGACGAGGCGCCGTCCATTCGGGCCGCCTCCTCCATCTCCTTCGGCAGCGTGAGGAAGAATTGCCGCAGCAGGAATATGTAGAACGCCCCGCCGCCAAAGAAGGCCGGAAGCGTCAGCGGCAGAAACGTGTCAATCCACCCCAGGCTCTTGTACAGGATGTAGATCGGGATGAGCGTGGCCACCCCCGGCAGCATCATCGTGCTGAGCATCAGGAAGAAGAGCGCGTCCCGGCCCGGAAACCGAAGCCGCGCGAACCCGAACGCCACCACGCTCGCGCTGAACACCTGCCCCACCAGGCACGAGTAGACGATAATCAGCGTGTTCTTCAACTGCGTCCAGAAGTCCATCTTAGCCAGCGCCACGCCGTAATTGTCCCACCGCACCGGATGCGGTATCCAGACCGGCGGAAACCGCTGCACCTGGCTCGGCTCCTTCAGCGACGTGCTGATCATCCACAAAAACGGCAGCACAAACAAGATCGCGCCCACGCTCAGAGCCGTCAGCGCCCCGGCGGTGCGAAGCGCCTCCCGACGCGCCCGGCGCTTCCTCCACCCGTCCGCCCCCGTTCCCCGCGCCTCCGTGATCGCCATCGGCTCGCTTCCCCCATCGTTCTCATTCGTCATGGCGCCCGGCGCCGCTTACTCGTCATGCGCCCCACATCGGTGGAGGCGCTCACTCGTAATGCACCCACTTCGGCGCCAGTTTGAAGTTCACCGCCGTCAGCGCGGCGATCACCACGAACAGAATCCACGCCATCGCGCTGGCGTACCCAAACCGCAGGAAGTCGAACGCCTGCTGATACAGGAGCAGCACGTAGAAGAGCGTCGCCTTCGCCGGGCCGCCCTGCGTCATTACATACGCCTGCGTGAAGACCTGGAAGCTCCCGATGACGCTCATCACGAGATTGAAGAAGATCGTCGGCGTCAGCATCGGCACGGTGACGGCGGTGAACTTCCGCCACGCGCCCGCGCCATCAAGTTCCGCCGCCTCATACAGGTGTTCCGGGATGCCCTGAAGCCCGGCCAGGTAGATGATCATCCCGCCGCCCAGATACCAGAGGTTCATCAGGATGAGGGCAGGCATCGCCCAGGTCGGATCGCTCAGCCAGCCCGGCCACCCCTGCGGCGTGCGGAGAAGGCCGTGCAGCGCGTAGTTCACCAGCCCGAACTCCGGGTTGAGCAGCCACCGCCATAACAGAAACATCGCCACCGATGACGTGACCGCCGGAAGGTAATAGATCGTGCGGAAGATGCTGATCCCCGGCGCCTTCCGGTTGAGCAGCATCGCCACGCCCAGCGACCCCGCCATCCCCAGCGGCACCGACACCCCCGTGTAGTACAGCGTGCGTTGCAGCGAAATGAAGAAATCGGGGTCGTGGAACAGGTCACGGTAGTTGTTAAGCCCCACCCATTGCGGCTGAGGGCGCAGCAGGTCCCACTTCGTCATGCTGAGGTACAGCGAGATCAGGATCGGCCCCAGGGTGAACAGGACAAACCCGATGAGCCACGGCGCGATGAACAGATACCCTTCCCACTGGACGCGCTCGCGGGGTCGCGGTTGCGGGGCGCGCGAGAGGGCCGAACCCGTCACGGCGGCGGTCTCCACCGAGCGGGGAGGGGTCGGCGAGCCGGTCATGGAGGCCATGCGCGCTACATCTCCCTCAGGAGTTTGTTGGTGTCGGCCTGAAGGCGCGCCAGCCCCTGACCGATGGGGAGCGTTCCCCGCATGATCTGATCGAAGTACGGGTCCCGGATGCGCGTCATATAATCGCGGCTGTTCAAAATCGGCGGCGCGAAGATTTCGGCGTCCGCCACCGAGTCCACGAAGACGCGGACATTCTGCGGCGGCCCCTGCAAAAAGAAGTGCGGGCTGTACGCCAGCGTCTTCGCCGCCGGGACGCAATTCTTCTGAGCGCCGAGGATTTTCAGGCCGCCGGACGCGCTGCCGTAGAACCGGGCGAACTCCCACGCCTCCTTCGGGTGCGCCGTCCGCGCCGCGATGGCCGTCCCTCCCACCGCGAGCCGCACCACGCGCCGCCGCAGTTTCGGCATCAGCGCCACGTCGTATGAGAAATCGCGGATCGCCTTGTTGAAGTCAATCACCATATACGTGCGGCCCGGCAGCATGGCGACGCGCCCGGTCTGGAACATCTGGGTGGAGCTGGTGTCCTGCATCTGCTGCGGTGTCGGGGCGACGTGGTACCGGTCCCGCAGGTCGCGGAGCATCTGGAGGGCTTCGGCGGCGCGGGGGTTGTCCACCACGCAGCGGGTGTAGTCGGCGTTGAAGGCGCGGCCCCCGTTGGCGGCGATGACGAGGTTCGGGTCGGGCAACGTCGTCCCGAACACCTCGACGCGCCCGTCCTTTCCCACGCGGGTGAGGCGTTGCGCGGCCTTCACGTAGTCGTCCCACGTCCATTGCGCGGTGGGATAAGCGACCCCCGCCGCGTCGAATAAGCTCTTGTTATAGAAGAGGACATCGGTCGAGAAGTGGATCGGGTAGGCGTACAGGCCACCGTTCCACTTCAGGCCGGAGACCGTCTTCGGGAAGTACTCATGGAAGGTGATGCCTTCGCGCCGGGCGTCGGGCGCCTGGTTGAGCAGCACGCCGCGCGCCGCCATGCGGGGAATGTCGTCGCTGAGGCAATAGAAGACATCCGGCGCGGCCCCGCTCGCCAGGTCCACATACAGTTTGCGGGCCGCATTGGAGTTGAACTCGACTTCGACGTGAACCTTCGGATGAATCGCCTCGAAGCGCCGCACGATCTCGGTGACGAGACGCTGCTGCTCCTGCCCGGTCTCCAGCGTGAGATACCGCAGGACGACCTTGCCGGGCGCGCCCCGGTCTCGATTGAGGGAGACGAACGGGACCGCCAGCGCGGAGACCAGCACGAGCAGAATACCGAATTGGCTGAGCGAATCGCGGGTCAACGCGGGACTCCGGGCGAGGGCAGGCGGCCAGGGTCGGCGGCGAGGGCGCGGGGATGAGGGCGAAAGCGCCTCCTCACACTACCACAGGCGCCGAAGGGGGTCAACGGAGAGGCGTCGGATTGGGGGGGAAGCGCCGGGAGTGCGAATATCTGCGGTTTTGTGGGGACCGGTATGAGGCGGTAGAGGAGACGTAGGAGCCGGAACAGGGGATTCGCAACAGATTATTCTGTAAGGCTCAGGCGTGGCATTTGCGAAAACGGGGTTGTACAGGCGTGGAGGGGAGGTCGGGAATTGGGCCGTGGGGAGGGTTCGGAGGGGTGAATTCGGGGGAATTGGGGCAATTTCGGGGAATTTCCGTCGAAACAGGCCGGTGGGGGTTGTTTTGTGGATAGGAATCCGGGTATACTTTCGCAAGTGACCCGTGTTTGGGAGGGTTAAAATGATTTGCGAAGGCTGGATATAGGCGTGGGAAAGGCGGTAAGCATGGGATATCACGTGTAAAAGGGTCGGCTGCAGCCGCTTCCCCC
>JBBRGS010000251.1:0-4984 GCA_038240635.1 Armatimonadota bacterium | reverse complement strand
CGACGGCAAACTCCTCGTCGAGTTCCTCGGCGTGGTGGACGCGGAGACCATCGCCATCGAGCTGACGGCGCCGCTCAGCCCCGGCGTCATCCGCCCGGTGGGCGCCGAAGGGTTCACCTACATCCAAATGCCGATGCACCTGATGTAACATCTCTCAAAAAGGCAGCAAGACTGTTGCAGGCCCTCTTCTCACGCCGGGAAGAGGGTTTTCTCTTTGACACAGACCTATTCATCGGTGGTCGGTTTATGATGAAACACCGACCGGCGGAATTTCTGCCGCTTTCGGCGCCCCTCCAGCATGGCGATGACCCCCCTGGAGAGAGCGAGGCTGCGGCGGGATGCGCGGGTTTTCAGCAGGGGCGAAAAAATGCCCGGCCTGCGGAGGGCAGACCAGGCAGGCTTTGGCGATGAGGCGCCAAGAGGTTAGGCGGTCTGGACGGAGTGGATGCGGTCTTCCTGGTCCTCATGCTCCTCCGGGCTATCGGAGTGGAGGGCGGCTGCGGTTTCCTCCGGGCTGTAAGGATCGCGGGGGATGAAGCCCATGGTGAGGTCGTGGCCCAGGGCGTTGGCGATCCGGCGGACGGAGTCGAGGGTGTGGCCGTCGTAATCGTCGTTTTCCAGGCGGCTGATTTGAGAAGCGGAGGTGCCGATCCTGTCGGCGAGTTCCTGCTGGGTCAGCCCCTGCTCCAGGCGTAAGCGTCGGAGCTGGCGGGAGGCGTGGGCGTTTTCACGGGCGTTCTGAAGGTCACCGAGGCGTTCAGGGCGGTTGGCGTAATAGCGCTGGTGGAGGATATCCAGCGCGTTGGTGGTTGTCGCCTTGTCTCCTTTGGGCATGGGTCTTATCTCCGGGATGAGTCGAGGGTGGCGCCAGTGTCGGGGGTGTCGGTGTGGAGGGCGGGGTTAGTCGTGAAGAGGGCCATTGGATTGAATCACTTCTGATCTTTGGGCGGCTTGTGGTGGAAGACCGACCGGCTGACCGGCTCCGGCGTCTCACCGTGCAGCTCCGCCAGGTCCTCCGGCTTGCGATGTTCCACCGTCTCCTCAATCTGCCGCACCAACTCATCCGGGTCGGTGGACTCTTCCAGCGCCTCAATCGTCGGCTCATCGTTCACGGGAATATTGGCTTCGGCGCAGAGGCGACGCAGGAGCCGCAGGATTTCGGTCGTCTCCTGCTCGGCGAGCAGGTTGATCTGGAGATCGAGGTGATTGCGGCGTTCGCTCAGTCGCGCCTGCCGATTCTGGCTCATCATGATGATGGGACTGGCGTAGGCGGCCTGAAACGAGAGCGCCAAATTGAGCAGGATGAACGGATACGGGTCCCAGTGGCGAATCCAGCCCAGTACATTGAGCGTGAGCCACCCGACCAGGAGGAGGGACTGGGTGATGATGAAGGTCCAGCTGCCCACGGCGGCGGCGAAGGCGTCGGCCACGCGGTCGCCGGGGGTGCGGTGTCGCTGCGACGCCTTCTCCATGAGGGCGATGGTGGTGACATTCTTTCGCGTCAGGTCCTGCGCGCTGGCCTGCGCCGCGCCGTGAGGCCCGGTTCCATTCTCCATTGGCGCATCCTCTCATCCTTGAAAAGGCGTGCGCCCCGGCGCGCACGGGGAAAGTGAATCGCCTTCGCCCGCAGATTTATACCCTCATCCCCGCTCTGTTATTCGTCTGAGCGGTGGGAAGTCGTAGGGAACAATAGTCCGATAATCAGACAATCATTCGTGGAGAACAGCGTATCCGAAGCCGGGAAGTTCCATGAATTCCTTCTCGCCGGCGATCTCTTCGTACAGCGCGCGCGCCATCTCCGCCTCTTCGGCTCGGAACAGTTTCACCTCAAAGCCGCAGCCGGGGCACCGGTCCCCTTGCACCTGCGTGACGCGCTGTTCGGCGCCACACCGGGGACAGGTCACATCGGCGACGTAGAGGGGATGCTCAGGGTCCAGATGGCTCAAGGGGTTCTCTCCATTATGTCGCCTTGTGTCTGCGAACCGGATCAAGCGGGATGAGGCGCGGCGAGGGGATGCGAATCGCCGTCATCGCGCCGTATCGTTCCTCCCACTCCATCATGGCGGGAATCAGAAAGGCGTAACGCTCCGGGTCCGGCTCGGACGCGAGATAGCGGTCCACCAGAGTCGTCACGTGAGCGTCGTAGGACTGGCGAGATGGGCCGTGAGCGTAATTGCGGCCCGGAAAGCGGCGGATGTCGCCGTTGAACGCCGGGCTGATGTGATACAGCTCATGGAGAAGGACGAGCAGTTTCTGCTCCAGGGGAAGATTCTGGAACTTGGGCATGCAGGTGTAGATGGCGTAGAGGACCAGTTTCCCCTCCACGACGACCGGGGGCATCTGAAAGCGGCGCTTCCGGTGAATTTTCACGTCCCCGCCGCCCTCGAACCGAAACGGGATGATTTTGGCGTACTGGCCATGACTCTCGACACGCGCGCGGGAGAAGGAGAAGGCCACATCCCCCACACGAATGTGCCCCAGGTCCGGCACGCGGGCGACAACATCCTCCACCAGCGCCCGCAAGGCGTGATCGTACCGAAACGAAGGCGTACGCGACCGCGCCACTATGCGCCAAACTTTTCCTGCTGGCCCATGTAGCTCGTGAGGATGTTCATCACGTCCTTGCCGCTGATGCGATGAACCGCGCCGTGCGCCGAGGTCCGCTCGCCAAACGTCTGCACGTCGTCGGCGCGGACGGTGGGGCCCCAGAAGAGGATCGGCACCGAGTCGCCGGTGTGGTCCATAAAGGAGACCGGGGTGCAATGGTCGCCGGTGACGGCGATTGTCACGTTCTCCACTGCGCCGGTGATCTGGCTGACCATCGCGTCAATCTTCTCGATGATTTTCATCTTGGCCTGCGCGTCGCCGTCGTGCCCGGCCACATCAGGGCCTTTCACGTTGCAGATCACAAACTCGTGGCGGCCCAGCGCGTCAATCACGGCCTGGCCGATGGCTTCGGTGTCGGTGTCCACGGCGCCGTTGGAGCCGGGCACGTCCACCACGTCCATCCCCATATACCGCCCGATCCCCTTCACCAGGCCGACCTCGACGATGCAGGCGCCGGTGAAGCCGTACCGCTCCGCGAAGAGGCCGAGATGGGGAGCGAACCCGGCGCCGCGTGGCAGCAGGACGTTCGCGGGGGGAAGGCCCTGGGCTTCGCGGGCCTTATTAATCGGATGATCCTTCAAAATCTCGTATGAACGCTTCACAAACTCATTCAGAATGTGAGCGGTCTTCTCCCCATCCGGCTGAGTGGCCTGCACTTCCAGCACCTTCAGGCCCGCTTCGTGAGGGTCGCAATCGGTGATATTGGAGGAGAGGCCCGGCCCGCGCAGGACCAGCCCGCCCCGGTGCGCGATGGACTCCTTAAAGAGGCAGAGGACATCATCAATCTGAAGGCCGTTCACGGCGGCGGCGAGTTCGGCGGTGCCCTCCGTGATGCGGCCCGCGCGACGGTCCAGCACCACACAATCGTCGTTGATGGTGGAGTAGTTCACGCGGAAGGCGAGATCGCCGGGCTTCACGTCCATGCCAATGCCGAAGCACTCAAAGGGGCCGCGACCGGGGTACACCTTGAACGGATCGTAGCCCAGCAGCGCGAGATGCGCGGTGTCGGACCCCGCGCGGACGCCGGGAGCGATGGGGTCCATGTGGCCCGATTCGCCCTCCGCGCAGAGGCGGTCGAGGTTGGGAGTGGAGGCGGCTTCGAGGGGGGTTTGGCCGTTCAGTTCCGGCACGGAGCGGTCGCCCAGGCCGTCTCCGATGAGCAGCAAGCCTTTCGTGATGGTGGTGGCGGACATGGGTCTTCCTTCCCGATAGCCGTCACGCGGGATGCGGACGGGGCGGCGTAAGTGTGCCAAATTATTGGGGCTTCCCGCCTCCAGGGAGCGCGGAGAGCCGTTCGATTATGACACATTCGCCATGACCGCCGAAGGAGGCTGTCTCGATGAACCCGCCGTCACCGGACCCATTCCCGATTATGTGCCGCCTCGCGCAAAACGCCGACGAGCTGACCGCCGCCTTTGCGGTGCGCGTGGAGGTCTTCGTGGAGGAGCAGGGTTGCGCCCTCGAAAACGAGCGGGACGAGCACGACGCGGTGGCGCGCCACTTCATCGCCATAACCGATAGCGAAGTGATCGGGACGGCGCGCGCTTACGACTGCGGAGACGGGCGGGTGAAAGTGGGTCGCGTGGCCGTGAGGCGCGCGTGGCGCGGGAAGGGCGTCGGGGAGCGATTGATGAACGCGGCGCACGACTGGGCGAGGTCCGAAGGCTATCGGGATTGCGTGCTGCACGCGCAGACCGCCGTGATCGGGTTCTACGAGCGGCTGGGGTATCGCGCGCAAGGAGAGGTCTTCCACGAAGAGAACATCCCGCACCGGGTGATGCGGCGCCTCATCCCCTAAACGAGGGTGAGGGATGAAAAGCGGGGCCGTACAAGGTTTCAGCGAGCAGCCTCGGTCCGGGGGAAGAGAGCCGGCGAAGGGACGGCCCTTGAGTCTGCTCGCTGAATCGTCAGGCGGTCGCAAAAGGCGTCCGACCTGTTACATTCGGCTGGAACAGTCGTCGGGTGAGGACGACCTACTTTTTCTTCGGGACTGCCAGGGTTTTGGCTGTCTTCGGGGCGGTTTTAGCGCTTGTTTTCATGGTGGTGTGCTTCTTCGCATCCATCGTTTTAGCGGTTTTGTGTTTCTTCGCGGCCATCATTTTGGCGGTCTTGCTGGTCTTCATGGACTTCGCGGCGCCTTTGGCAGCCATCTTCTTGTCGGATTTGGCGCTCATCGCGGTGGGGGCGGCCATCGGTTTGGCGGCGGGTTTGGGCATCGGCTTGGGAGCGGCGAACACGGACAGGCTGCTGACGGCGAAGAGGGTCACGCCGATCAGTTTGAGGGTCTTCATCTGGAGCGTCTCCTGAAAGAAAAGGTGTGGAAAAGAAGGCTGCGGGGGAAGGTCATTCCCCGTTAGCGAGGGGTCTCCGGGCCTTA
>JBBRGS010000250.1:0-4989 GCA_038240635.1 Armatimonadota bacterium | reverse complement strand
CTTTCATGAGGCTCCGAGGCGAGGCGGCGAGAGGTCGCCGGGTGGGGAAGGGACGTGTAGGCTTGAGGCGCCGCTTCATGTTAGGCGGGGCCGGAAGCGGGCGTCAACCGGATCACCCAGGCGTAACAGTTCAGGATTGGGAAAGGAACTTCAGGCGGTTCAGACGTGGGCCGGTTGAGGGGGAGGAGCGGAGGCCACCGCCACGCCAGGACGGCCTGCGCGGCTTACTGATGATCCCCGTCGCCCGAAGCCAGATCCCAACGGCCCAATCTCCCCTTTCGCCCAGGACGAATCACCGTGTGGTAGAATAGCCCCATCAGAACATACCTCCCCGTCATTCTCTCGACCCCTACCCATGGAGCCGGACTTGCACCCATTCACATCACGTCGCTTCTCCCTTTCCATGACATGGGGGCGACTGTGCGCCTTCATCGCTACCGGAGCAGGTCTGTGCGCTCTCTCTGGGTCGCTTCAGGCGCAAACGCAACCCCTTCCCAATCTGAAACTTCAGACGGCTTCCGTGACGCCTGCCTCAGCGCCCGTAGGAGGCTCAGTGTCGCTCAGCTGGAGCGTGGTCAACGCCGGGAGGATCGAGGCGCTGGGGTCGTGGAAAGATGCCGTATTCCTTTCCAAAGATAACATTTTCGATGACAAGGACCTGTATCTGGGCAGTGTGACTCCCCAGTCCCCGATACCGGGCGGGAAAGGCTACACCGGCGGAACGAGTGTCACTCTCCCCTCCGTTCCACCAGGGAACTATTTCCTGTTTTTACGCCTGGACAGCGTGGGCGACCTCCCCGAAGCGGATGAAACCGATAACCTCAGCGCGCCGATGCCGCTGGAAGTGACCGCGCCCGACAAGTTGCCCGACCTTAATCTCCTGGAGTTTACGGTAGGAGTGGAGAAAGCGGGCGTCGGCCAATGGGTCCCGGTCACGTGGAAAGGCGAAAATCGGTCCAAACTCACCCTCACCTCCACCGGAGCCGACGTTCTGATCCTCTCCACTAATCCCGTTCTGGACCGCCATGACCGCGTGATCGCCCGATACTACTACGATTCTCATGTCGAACCCGGCGCAACCTACGCTCAGGATCAGGCGTTTCCTGTGCCCCCGGCGCCCCTGGGGCGATACTACCTCTTCGTCGTCCTCAATGGCATGAACAGCCTTAAGGAACCCAATATCCTGAACAATATCAGCAAGCCAATTCAGCTGGACATCACCGAACCCGCCATGGAGGTCGCGCCTGCCGGAGCGGCCCTCAAAGCCGGTGAAACCCTGACTTTTGTCACCAATCCCCCTGGCCTTCCGGTCAACTGGACCGTCAACGGGCCGGGAACCATCGGCAAGGACGGCGTCTACACCGCGCCCACTCCCATCACCACCGAAACCCGCGCCGCCATTCGCGCTACCACCACGGACGGAACGAACCGAACCGCCGTTACCACCGTGCGCCTCGTCACCAGCGCTCAAATCCATCCCATTCGGGCCACGGTGCGCGCGGGTCATTCCGTGCTATTCACCGTGTCCCACAATTTGTTTTTCCCTGTGATTTGGAAACTCGATGCAGGATTGCGCGCCCCCGTTGGAACCCTCGACAGCGCGGGAAAATACACCGCTCCCGACACCATACCCGCGAATATCACGATGTTCGTTACCGCTACGGTGAGGTCGGGAAAGTCCACTGTCGTAGCGGTTTCGCCTCTGTATCTGCTGAAGGACACCATCATTCGCACGCGACTCACCCAATTGCGACATCCCTGGGCTGTCCTGGTGCGACCCGATGGCCGGCGCCTCGTCTCGGAACGCAACCCCGATGTCTGCCTCGAAAAAGAGGGCGTCTGCCCCCCTGCCGTGGGCACCCACGAAGAAGGCGTTGGTGGCGACGGCGGCCCAGCGGGAACCGCCCAACTCAGCAGCCCCACCGGTCTGGCGCAGGACCTCTTCGGCAACCTGTATATCGCCGATACCGGCAACCACCGCGTGCGAAAAGTAGACCCCTCCAACCGAATCACTACCTTCGCCGGTGGAGGCTCACCCGAAGACGGCATCGGCGATGGAGGTCCCGCTACCCATGCAAGACTGCTTCAGCCCGAAGGACTGGCGACGGACCCGTTCGGCAACGTCTATATCGCCGATTTTGGCGCCCAGCGCATCCGAAAAGTCTCCCCCGACGGCGCCATCACGACGTTCGCGGGCACGGGAGAAACCGGAAACACAGGGGACAACGGTCCCGCGACCGCCGCCCAATTCAACGGTCCGCGCGCGCTGACGTTGGATACGCAGGGCAACCTGTTCGTGGCGGACTTCAACAATAACCTGGTGCGACGCATCTCCCCGGACGGCATCGTCAGGCGCTACGCGGGTACGGGGATTGCGGGATTTGGCGGCGATGGAGGCCCCGCGCTGCTGGCCGATGTCACCACCCCCGCCGGTCTCGCGGTGGACGAGGAAGGCGGCCTGTTTATCTCAGAGTTTCAGTCCAACCGCATTCGCCTGGTGAAGGATGAAACCGACAACAACACCTTCCCCTATCACGAGCCGCTGATCAACACGGTGGCGGGCAATGGCTCCGAAGGCTACAGCGGCGATGGAGGGATGGCGGACGACGCCAGCCTCTACGGCCCCGCCGGGATGTACATCGATAGCTACGGCAATCTGGTCTTCGTGGACAGTAACAACGACGCGGTGCGCGAAATCCCCGGCGCCGGCGCCACGGGACTTGGCGCCGGAGTCCCCCTGCCGGCAACCGGTCCTCCCGGCCTGCTGGCGGGCGATGTGAACATAGACACCCACGTGAATGTACTGGACGGCGTGACGGCCCTCTCCGCGACGGTGGGGATCACCGCGCTGAACGCCGATCAGGCCACCGCCGCCGATATGGACGGCAATGGGCACGTGAATGTGCAGGATGTTGTGGTCGTCCTGCTGAAAGCGGTAGGGATCATCCCCTGACCCCCTGCGCCCCCTCGCGGGGAGCGCACCGCTATGAACCGCTCCATATGAGGCCACCCATGACCCGCCCTCCCCTCCTCTCTCTCCTCGCCTGCCTCCTCCTCGAAGCCGGATTTGGACATGGGGCCGCAACCGCCGATACGCCTGATGCTTTCACCGTGAAACCGTTCGCTTCCATTCATCCCCTTCCCGGCTCCGCGTGGACCAGTTGGATCGGGAACACCTTTGGAGGTAATGGCGGCGAAAACGGCTTTGGATACTGGGTCCAAAACGGCGCCGACGAGATCGAAGTGACCCCCGATGGAACGGTTTTCGCCGGAGTGGGGTGGGATGAAGCGGGCCGCTGCGCCGGGCTGTACAAAAACGGCGTCCCCAACCGTGTCCTGCTCAAAGTCATCGGCGACACTGAATCGGCGTGGGGCTGGGGAACCGGTAACAACGCCCTCGCCACGAACGGCCGGTTCCTGTACATCGCCAACACCGGAAAGCGTCTGCTCCGCTTTCGGTGGACCCCAGGCAGCCTCGACAGCGCGATGTTTGAGAAGCAAGTCCCTCTGCCCGACAAGGCGGTCGGCCTCACCGCAACCGCCACCACGCTCGCTGTCGTCTATCCCAACGCGGTGGAGTGGCGGAAAACCGCCGACTTCAGCGTGATTCGGCGTCAGGCAGTCTCTGGCGCGCGCGATGCCGGGTTCGCCTCCGATGGAAGCCTGTGGGTCCTCGCCGGACACAGGATTCGCCGCTACACCGCTTCCGGGGCCGCGACCCCAACGGTAGTCCCCGGACTTCAGGCGCCCTCCGCGCTCTCCTTCGCTCCGAACGGCGCCCTCCTCGTCTGCGATAACGGGCCGCGCCAGCAGGTCCTCTACTTTGATGTGACGAAAACCCCGCGCCTCGTGAAGACATTTGGAATAAAGGGCGGCCTCGCAAGCGGCATCCCCGGTGAAGTCACCCCAACGAAACTATTCGCTCTGGCGGGGGCTGGCGCCGACGTCCAGGGCAACCTGTACGTCGCCATGAGTTTCGGCAATGGCCCAAACGGCAATCTCTTCCTCCGCTCCTTCACTCCCAAAGGGGCGCTGCGGTGGGAGGCGCACAACACCTCGTTTGTGGACACGTACGGCTTCGATCCCCAGGCGGATGGCGCCGTCGTGTTTGGCCGCACCGTGCGGTACGACCTGAGCCTCGCCCGCAGGAAACCTGGAACCGAAGCCACCCTCCGCGCCGTCACCGTCAACCCGCTAAAGGACCCGAAGGATGATCGCCTGAGCCACGGCTGTTCCGTGATTCTCCGCCACCTGGCCGGCAAAAAGGTCATGTTCACCATTGGTCAGTACGCGGGCGGCTACCGCATCTTCACCTTTCCCGGCAAAGGATTCACGGCGAAGCAGGTGGCGCACATCGGCGGCAGCGAGCAGTGGGCGTGGGACGTGGATTCAACCGGCGCGATTTGGCACGGGGACGCCCCCGGTAACACGCTGCGCCGGTACGCCTTCAAAGGCTGGAACGCCAACGGCTCCCCCAACTACGACTGGACGCATCCCCAAACCTGGCCGTGGCCGCAGGGATGGAGCCTCATCCGGCGTATCGCCTGGGACGCCGCCTCCGACACGCTCTTTCTGTGCGGCTATCTCACCGGCGACCGCGTGGAATCGTGGGGCATCGTCGGCGCCACCCTTCGCCGCTACGATGGCTGGATGAAGGGAAAACCGACACTTCGGTGGAGCATGCCGACGCCGCACGACGGCAACACTGACCCGAAGGAAGGGCCGCTCTCCGCGTCCTCGCTCTCCATCGCCGGAGAGTATCTCTTCTTCGGCATGGTGAAGCCGACGAACGGAAAGCAGTATGTCCACGTGTTTCGGCAGTCCGACGCCGGTTATGTCGGCTCCATCTCACCGGGCCCGAGTGTGGGCAGTAACGCGGGCTGGCTCGACATGCCGTACTCCATGCAGGCGTTCCGGCGCGCCAATGGGGAGTACCTCATCCTCGTGGAAGAAGACTTTCGAGGCAAGAACCTGCTCTATCGGTGGACG
>JBBRGS010000249.1:0-5071 GCA_038240635.1 Armatimonadota bacterium | reverse complement strand
TAGGGTGCGAGATCATGATCTCACAGGCCCCTCTCCTGTGGGAGAGGGGTGGCCGAAGGCCGGGGTGAGGTGGGGGACCGCTCAGGGACGGAAGTCTTCGGCATGGCGGGAGTCGGCGAAGGCCGACTTTGTGGGGTTGTTACAGCGGTTTCAACCCCCCGGACCTCTGAGCCTCCGAGACAGGAACTCCCTGTGTCCGGGCCGCTCCCGCAACATCAGGAGGGTGAGGAAGAGAGGCGCCCGCGCAGGCGGACGCTTAGCCGAAGGCTCTGAGCGAAGGACTTCAGTCTGTCGCTCGGCGGAATCGTTCCCTCTCTCCCGCTCACAAAACTTTGAACCACACCCGCATGACACGCTACTCCTCGAAGAGGGAGAGTTGCGTCGGCTCGGCGACGGCTTCCGGCGTGACGTCCGAAGCGTTCGCGGTGGGCGCAAGGTCGGACGCGGGGACGGGCCGCTCCGAACGCGCTCGCTTCAGTTCAATCGCCTTGTCCCGCGCGGCGGCGATGTCGTTCACCAGCGATGCGAACGCCGTCTCGTAGGCGTCCCCGTGCAGGCGCAGGACGTACGCGGGATGAAACGCCGCCAGGGCGGTCTCGGCGTAGGGCGACTCGAAGAATTTGCCGCGTTCCTGCGTCATTTTGAACCCTTTGTGAATGATCGTGTTCGCGGCGGGCGCGCCCAGACAGACGATGACGCATGGCCGAATGAGATCGAGTTGCTGAAGCAGCCAGGGGCGGCATGCGTCCATCTCCCCGGCGGACGGCGGGCGATTGCGAACCCGGCTGCCCTCCACAATCGTGGGGCGGCACTTCACCGTGTTGCAGATGTAGATGTGTTTCCGCGACATCTGGTTGGCCGCCAGCGCCTTGTCGAGCAACTTCCCCGCGCGGCCCACGAACGGCTCGCCGGTGGCGTCCTCGTTCTCGCCGGGACCCTCGCCCACGAAGACGAGCGGCGTGTGAGGGTTGCCCGCTCCGAAAACCACCTTGTTTCGGGTCAGCGCGAGGTCGCAACGGGGGCAGGTGGAGGCTTCGAGGGCGACCGCCGCCATCCGCTCCGTCACTTCGGCTTCGGTCAGGTCCGTCGGGGGGACGCGGGTCTCAGGAAGGTCGTCAGCGCTCATCGGAAAGCGTCCTTCAGTTTGGCGAAAGTCTGCTCCAGCGTTTCCGGGAGAACTTTGGTGTCGGCCACCACGGGCATGAAGTTGGTGTCTCCCGCCCAGCGCGGCACGATATGGAGGTGGAGGTGATCGGCGATGCCCGCGCCCGCCGCTTCGCCCATGTTGACGCCGAGATTGAACGCCTGAGGGCGCAGGGCGGTCTCCAGCGCGGCGAGGGCTCGCTGCGTGAGGGTCATCCACTCGGACAACTCGGTCGGCTCCAGATCGCGCAGGTCCGGGACGTGCCGGTACGGGATGATCAGCAGGTGGCCGGTGTTGTAGGGGTAGGCGTTCATGAGGATGAAGGCCGTGTCGCCGCGATGAAGGAGGAGGTTCTCCGCGTCGCGCTCCTCAATCGGCTTCTCGCAGAAGACGCAGCCGGAGGACGGCTCGCCTTTGCCCACATACGCCATGCGCCACGGCGCCCAAAGTCGTTCGGTCATGGAGCGCTCCTGAGGGAAGGGGAGAGGTCAGGCAGAAGGGAGGGACCCGCATCCGGAAGCAGGCGCTGGACTCCCCACAGCGCCCGGACGGCTTCCACGGGGGTCTCCACGACCTCGCGGCCTCCCAGGGCGTGGATCATCCGCCCGGAGCCGGACGCGAGGGCCACATGGGTAATATCTTCGCGGGGCGCCGTCGGGTCCTCTGCGAAGAAGAGGAGGTCGCCGGGTCGAATGTCGCCAAGGCGGTTATCGCTGGAAAGCGACGGTTGAGCCCGCTCCGTCTCCTCCTTCCCCGATACCGATTCGGCGCCGAAGGACCGCACGCCTTCCGCCTGTTGATGGGCGTCGCGGGGAAGCGCGATCCCATGCAACCGAAAGACCGCCTGCGTGAACCCGGAGCAATCGATGCCAAACGCTGATCCCCCGCCCCACAGGTACGGGACTCCAAGGAAGGCGCGGGCGGTCTCCATCAGGGCGGGCGCGGTGGTAGGATACGGAGCGTCCGGCTCCACGCGGATGTCTTCCACCCAGCCGACGCGGCCATCGGGCAGCCGCAGCCCGGTCCAGCCATCGCGCCGGCCGGCCACGGGGAGCAAGGCGCCTTTGGGAGCGAGAAGCGCGGGGCCACACCGCGAGGACGGCTCATGGCGCAGGTTGGCGTACAGCGGCCGGATGCGGCGCCGCTCGGCAGGAGGGCGTTCCTCAGGGATTTTCGGCGAGAAGGCGTCGGCCTCCGCCCAGCCAGGATACTCGTCCTCCCCAGCGACGCGGAGCCAGCCGGGCGCCTCCTTCAGGGTGCGGACCTCCGCGCCGAGCAGGAGTTGGGAGACCAATTCGCTGGAGGGGTCCGGGTGGCGAACCAGGTTGGCCACCGGGCGGCGGACGATATGGCTCATCCCTCAAATTCTCTTTTTATACTAAGCAGATCAGGACGATTGCTGATGATCCCATCCACCCCGGCCTGGATCAGGCGGTCCATCTCCGCCGGATCATCCACCGTCCAGGCGAAGACGTATCGGCCTCCCTCGTGAAGCCGCGCCACGATGTCGGCGTCGAGGAGCGAGTCATGCCACGTCACGGCGTCGGCGTACTTCGTCTCCAGGGCGGCGAAGAAGTCGTCATCGAGCCACGGCTTCCACTCCCCTCCCAGCGACAGCGAGAGCGGGATCGCGGGATCGAGTTCGCGCAGCAGCGCCCGGCTGGAGTCGCTTCCGCCCGGTATAATCACGTCGGTGAAAGCGGCGCGGCGGAGAGTTTCGACCAACTCCGCCTCAAATCCCTCTCCCTTCAAGTCTATCATTACGGCGCAGCGGTTCCGGCACAGGGTCAGCAGGTCCTCCAGGGTGAGGATGCGCTCGCCCTCTCTCAGGTCCACCTCCCGCAACTCGGCCAGAGTCCGCTCCGACACCTCCCATCGCCGCTCGTCCGTCCCCGTGATGTGCGGGTCGTGAGCGAGGACGAGCGCGCCGTCCGCCGCCCGTCGAAGGTCGGTTTCCACCATGTCCGCCCCGCAGGCTAAGGCGCGTTCAAAGGACCGCGCGGTGTTTTGCGGTTCCAGCCCCCCGGCTCCCCGGTGGCCGACTCTCAGCCACGGCGCGGGCAGATTCATCCATGCGGCGCGGGCGCTGGATGGGGCGTTGAATCGTCTCATCGTGGACTCCATTTCGGGTAGACTGTAGCGCGCATTAGCGGAACGAGTGGGAGATGGGGGAAGCGTCGGCGAACAGGGAACCGGCCCTTAACGCAAAAGCACGCAGAAGAGGATGATCAACGCACAGGACATAAGGGAGGGTTGAGTGAGCGACCGTATACGCGCCGCCATCATCGGCGGATCGGGCTTTGGAAAGTATCACGCCCAATGGTACGCCAAAGAGGGGGCCGAGGTCCTCGCGTTTTGTTGTTCCAGCGCGGATTCCGCCGAGGCCGCCCGCTCCATGATGACGAAACTGACCGGGCAGAACCCCCGCCCGTACGCCGACGCCCGCGCAATGCTCCGCGCCGAGCGGCCCGACGTGGTGAGCGTGTGCACCCCGCCTGCCGAGCATATCGAGCCGACGCTCCGGGCGCTGGACGCCGGGGCGCACGTCCTGTGCGAGAAGCCGCTGAACGATGGAACGCGCCGCGACGAGACTATCGCCGAGGCTGACCGGCTGCTGAACTCCGCCGTCGGGGTGGGGCGTGTCCTGGCCGTCAATCTTCAGTACGCCGCGCTGCCGGAGCCGTTCCTGCGCCTTTATGAGCGGGAGTGGGGCGCCTTCACCGAACTCATCTCCTATGCGTTTGATATGGAAAGTAAGGGCAACCGGCGCGGGCGGCACCACGGAGCGGAACTCTGGATGGAACTCGGCCCTCATGCTCTCGCGCCTCTGCTCCACCTTCTGCCGAACGCTTCCATTGACCCCGCCACCGTTCAGGCGACGGTGACGCCGGACGAAGTGGTGGCTGAGTTTGAGATGCGGGAGCCGGGAGGGCGGCGAGTCCCTACGCGCATCCGTAACGCTGCCTGCGCTCCCGACGCGGCGCCTCTGCGACGGCTGACGATAAACGGCTACGCGGTGGACGTGACGCCTTATCGAGACGAGGAAGGGACGTTCCAGACTCAGATTCAGCCGGTCTCCGGCGGCGATGGGGTCGTGGTGGACGATCTGATGCGCGTGAGCGTGCGGCGCTTTCTGGCCGCCGCCGAGGGAAAAGGAACAACGCTGGTGTCCGGGCTGGAAGGCCGCCGCAACCTCGTGGAGCAGTGGGTCGTGCAAAGCCGTCTGCAGGCATGACCCGCTGGAAGGAGTGGGTCACGGGGGCGCTGCCAGGCTTCGGGAGCCGTTCGTAGTTTTGCGGGTAGGTGAGAGTGAGAGCAGTTCTATCGAGCGATCCGGCACCGTGAGAGTCAACCCCGCCGAGCGAACGACTTCACTCTGCCGCTCGGCGGAACCGCTCCCTCTCTCCCGCCCTTAAAACCTTGAACCACACCTCTCCATGCGGCGGAAATACGGACATCGGAGCCTCCGTGCAGAGCGCTCCTCTTCCATGCCCATGGCGCGCGTGTCTACTGGCCCAGCGACACGTCCGAGAAGGAGGGGGGATCGGCGGGAATCCCGGCGCCGCCGCCCCACTCCAGCCACGAATGGATGCCCGCGCCGTCGTCGTCCAGCGCCCGTACGGTCAGGCCAAGCGGTACCGTCACTTTCCCCTGCGGGAGGCCCAGCGCAGCCCAGGGCAGCGCCGCCGTGTACACCTCCACGTCGTTGATGCGGGTGAAGGCGCTCACCACGCCGGAGAGCGGCCCGGCGGCCAGTTTGAGCGAGGGGGAAGCGGTTCGCGTCACGACCAGGGCGCCGGATTGAAGCGGAATAAGGTCCACCTCTACCCAGGGGGCCCCCGGCAGGTGGGAGGCGGTGGGGCTGAGGGCCAGGCGCACCCGGTCCCCATTCGGGTCGGCGGGGGAGGGCGCGGGGCGCGTCACGTT
>JBBRGS010000248.1:0-5078 GCA_038240635.1 Armatimonadota bacterium | reverse complement strand
GAGTTGCTGAGCGGCATGGGGCACGGTGTGACCCCGTGTGAAAACGGCCTCGACGCGCTCCGGCGACTCGATCATCAGACGTTTGACCTGGTCATCACCGACCGCGCTATGCCTGGCCTCAACGGCGAACAGCTCGCCCTGAAGGTGAAGGCGCGGCGGCCCGGTCTCCCCGTCTTCCTCCTCACCGGCTTCGGAACGTTCATGCAGGCGGATGGCATCTGCCCCGACGGCGTGGACCGCGTGCTGGCGAAGCCCGTCAGCCTCACCGAACTGGAAAACGCTCTGGCGGACCAGTTCAGCCCGGCGGCGGACCCTGCCTGACAGCGCCTCCGGGAGGTCCGATCAACGCGGCGAAAGGCGCAAACCGGCGCGCAGGAGTTCCGCCCAGAAGCCGGGGAACGTCTTGGCGACGCAGCCGGGGTCCTCGATGATGACGCCGGGTGTCCGCGCTGCCGCCGAAGCGAAACTCATCGCCATGCGGTGATCGTGGTAGGTGGCGATCCGGCTTCCGCGTGACGTTCCGCCCGTGATGCGCAGGCCGTCTCGCTCTTCCGTCACCAGAATGGCCATGCGGCGGAGCTCCGTGGCGGTGGCGGCGAGCCGGTCGGTCTCATGGCCGCGCACGATCTCCACGTTGAACAGGCGCGACTCCCCGGCGGCGTAGGCGCAGACGACGGCCAGCGGAGTCGTCATGTCGGGCGTCTCGCCGAGGTCCTGATGGAGGGCGGAGAGGCGTTGCGGCCCGGCGACGGTGAGGCTTGCGCCGTTTCGCGTCACGTCGCACCCCATCGCCGCGAGGGAGTCGGTGAAGCGGGCGTCGGGCTGGAGCGTTCCCTCGGCGGCGTTCTCCACAGTGATCCGTCCGCCGGTCGTCGCGGCGAACGCGAAGAGGTGGGCGGCGCTGGATGCGTCGTACTCCACTTCATACGCGCGGGCGCGATACGGCGCGGGTTCCACGGTGAACCGATCCCCCTCGGCGTGCGCGTCGGCGCCGAACTCCCGCATGGCCGCGAGCGTCATCTCCACATAAGGCCGGGAGGCGAGGCCCGTGGCGTGAACGGTGACGGGCGCCTGCGCGTACGGCGCCGCGAGCAGCAGAGCGGTGAGGAACTGGCTGCTTTTGGAGGCGTCGAGGGACGTTTCACCCCCGCGCAGCGGCCCGGAGACAGCCAGCGGCGGAAAGCCCGGCGCGCCAAGCCACCGCACTGTCGCGCCCAGCCGGGTCAGCGCGTCCGCCAGGGGACCGATGGGGCGACGCAGGAGCGGAGCGTCTCCGGTGAGGACCGTCTCCCCTGCCCCGATGGCGGCCACGGCGGCGAGGAAGCGCAGGGTGGTGCCGGACAGTCCGCAATGCAGCGGCGCGATGGGCGCCTGGAACCGGCCCCCACAGCCGCGCACGAGTAGGGCGTCTTCCTGTGCGACGGTTTCCACCCCGAAGGCGGCCAGCGCGGCGGCCATGTGGCGGGTGTCGTCGCTCTGAAGGGGGCGGGTGATGCGGCTTTCGCCGTCCGCCAGCGCGGCGAGCAGCAGGGCGCGGTTGGTGTAACTCTTGGAGGAGGGCGCGACGAACGAGGCGTTCACAGGGCCGGAGGGGACGATCTCCACGGCGGGCCACTGAAGGATGTCCGGGGATGAGGAATGCATCTTCGTGTTAACCCGCGTCCGCCGCGTCTCCCACGAACTCCTTCACCTCGCGGTCGTAGGTTTTGAACGGGTCGCGCAGTTCCAGATGATGGTTGCGCGCCGGGCCGCTCTTCTCCCCCTCCAGCGTGAAGGCGATTCCCGCGTGCCGGGTCGCCTTGCCGACATACACGCCATCCCAGTCAATCACATACTTGCGGGAGCCGGTTTTGAGGAGGGCGGCGATGACTCGCGCCCGCGCCTGCGCCCGCGTGTTGTTCGGCGCGCGATGGGTGGCGCGCTCGATGGCGTCGTCGGTGGTGACGCGGCGCATGAGTCCGGCGTCCTGGAGGCCGTGGTAGAGGCTGGTGGCCGGGTTGATGTTGTGGTATTCGAGGTCGAGGCTTTGAAGCATGTCGTCGCTCCAGGGCAGCCCTTCGGCCTGGCGGTACTCGTCGAACAGTTTGCGCTTCGCCACCCAGTCCAGGCGGTCATCGAGCGACATCGGGTCGGTTTCCAAAGCGTCCAGCGTGGATTCCCATTCGGCGAGGACCCAGTCGGTTTCGTCGTCCCGGCCTTTGATGCGGCGCTTCCCCTGTTCGAGGTAGAGGCGCTGAAGGTCCACCGCGCCGATGGAGGAGCCGTTCGCCAGGCTCAGCTTCCACTTCCATGTGGGATCGCGGGAGACAGACTTCAGGGCCGCGAGGGGATCGGCGACGAGGGCGGTTTTGGGGACCCAGCCGCCCTCCACGAGTTCGAGGGCGATGCGCGTCGTCCCTACTTTGAGGGCGAAAGCGTACTCGCTCATGTTGCTCTCGCCGAAGAGGACGTGCAGCCGGTGCAGTTGATTGAAGGCGTAGAACGTCTCCCATTTCGGGTTGATGATGGCGCGGTTGAAGCGGACGCGCGAGGCGATGGTCCGCACGATGTGATCGGCGCGCTGGGAGAGTTGAAAGTCCACTGAGTTGTCTATCTCGACGCCGTAGACGTGGGAGACCCAGAGGGTATCGGCCATGTGTTCGCCGATCTCCATCACGTTGTTCTTCAGGCTGGTGTGGTTGAGGCGGTGGCCGCCGACACGCCCGACTCCGGCGAAAATCTGCCGCGTGACGAGGAACGGCATGAGGAAGCTGAGGGTGTGCTGAAACGTGTCGGCGTCGAGATCAATGAGATAATTCTCGTGGCAGCCGAAAGTGTGGCCGCCGAAGTGGTCCACGCTGTTGTTGTGGAAGCTGATGGAGTCGGAGAAGCCGAGTTCGTCGAGGATGCCCTGGAGGATGCGCTGCCCCGCGCGGTCCCACGTGATGACATCGGTGAGGCGGGAGCACTCCGGGGTGGCGTACTCTTCGTGGTCTCCGACGGCGTCCACGTAGAGGCGCCCGCCGTTGAGGAGGAAGCCGCCGCCGCGCGCCGGTTCAAAGGCGTAATCGCGGGCGTGGAGATCAATCAGGCCGAGTTGTTTCTCGGAGAAGGCGTACTCTTTGACGGCTTCCACGACGGCTTCGGCGGAACCGATGGCCGGGTCGCGGATGAGGCAGCCGAATTCTGTTTCGATGCCGCAGATGCGTTCGTGCATGGAGTCATCCTGTCCAGGGCGCGAGACGGCGCGGGCCGCCCCGGCGCTGCGTGCGACGACGTGGGTTCGCCTGCGTCAGGCGGGCGCCGCACTCCCCATGATACACAATTGACGCGCTCTTTCCGGGCGTCCCGCACGCGCGCCTATTGGGGGAAGGAAGGCAACCTGCGGCCCGTTTTGCTACTCTCTGATACGGGAGTCCCGGAGAGGGAACTTCCTCCTTTGTTCGATCCTTCCGGCGCGGCGACTCTCGTTCACGCGGTCGCCTTCCGCCCTTTTCTCGCCTTACAGGAGCGCAGCCCGATGCCCAACATCACCGAAGACGAAGTATTGCAGGCGCTCAGCACAGTCATTGACCCCGACCTGCATCAGGACATCGTCACGCTGAATATGGTGAAGGAGATTCAGATCGAAGGGTCCCACGTCGCCTTTAAGGTGGAACTGACGACGCCCGCCTGCCCCCTGAAGGAGCAGATTGAAGCCGACTGCCGCAACGTGGTCAGCGCACTCCCCGGCGTGGAGTCGGTGGAGATTGAGATGGGCAGCCGCGTGCTGGCCGGCCGGGCCGCCGGACAGGAGACGCTGGTGCCCGACGTGGCGAACATTATCGCGGTGGCGAGCGGCAAGGGCGGCGTGGGCAAGAGCACTGTCGCCCTCAACCTCGCGCTGGCCCTCGCGGAGACCGGCGCAACGGTTGGCCTCCTCGACGCCGACGTGTACGGCCCCAGCATCCCCCTGATGATCGGGGAAGAAGGCCAGCCGGAGGTGGTCAACAACCGCCTCATGCCGATTGAGAAGTATGGGGTCAAGGTGATGTCGCTCGGCTTCCTCCTGCCCGCCGATCAGCCGGTGATGTGGCGCGGCCCGATGATCCACAGCGCGCTCCAGCAGATGCTCCGCGATGTGGAGTGGGGCTGCCTCGATTATCTGGTGGTGGACCTCCCGCCTGGCACCGGGGACGCGCAGATCAGCCTGTCGCAGTCGGTGCCGCTCACGGGCACGGTGATCGTCTCCACGTCGCAGTCGGTGGCCCTGCGGATCGCCACGAAGGCGCTGGTGATGTTCCGCCAGATGAACGTCCCCATACTGGGCATCGTCGAGAACATGAGCGCGTTCCACTGCCCCAACTGCCACGAGGAGACCGACATCTTCGGCCAGGGCGACAGCAAGATCGCCAGCGAGGAGCTGGGCGTTCCGTTCCTCGGCTCCATCCCGCTGACTCCGGAATTGTCCACTTCCGGCGACCGGGGAGAGCCGATCATCGCCAGCCGACCGCACGGGCCGGAAGCGGAGGCGTTTCGTCGCGTGGCGCAGGCCCTGGCGGCGAGGGTGAGCGTGGTGGCGATGGCCCGCCGTGAACCCGAACCCGTGTGAAGCCCCCGGTCCTCCTGAGAGCGCGGAAGACAGTCTCCCGCTCGCGTGGGTAATGGCCCGATGGCCGGAGCCAGGCCGCGTGAAGACCCGCCTCTGCCCTCCGCTCACCTCGGCGCGGACGGCGGACCTCGCGCGGGCGTTCCTTCTGGACCGCGTGGAGTCGCTGACCGCCGCCGCGCTCTCTCTCCTCGGAGGGGTCGCCTTCGCCCCGCGCCATCGGGAGGCCGACTTCCGGCGCCTCATGTCCGGCGTCCCTCTGCATCCCCAATGCGACGGCGACCTCGGCGCCCGGCTGGCGCACGCCATGCGCGCGGGACTGGACGCCGGTCGGCCCGCCACGTTGCTGGTCGGCGCCGATACGCCGCTGCTGAGGGCGGAGACCGTGGCGACCCTGGCGGACGGACTTGCGCGGCGGGAGTTTGACGTGGGGCTGGTCCCCGCGCCGGACGGCGGATACAACGCCATCGGGCTGAGCCGGATGCATCCCTCGCTCTTCGAGGGCATCCCG
>JBBRGS010000247.1:0-5116 GCA_038240635.1 Armatimonadota bacterium | reverse complement strand
GCCGAGCACACGAGCGAGGTCCTCCTGCGCCTCCACGACCTGCTGGCGCTGCGGGGCGACCTGGGCGCCGCTCTCGGCGACCCTCGCTTCCGGGGACGCCTCTTTTGGGCGGCGTTCCTGCACGACTGGGGGAAGGCGGCGCGGTCGTTTCAGCGTCAGGTGCGCGAGCCGGAGTACCGCTGGGGCCAGCGCCACGAGGTGATCTCGCTCGCCTTCACGCCGTACCTGGCCGCTCCACAAAGTGACGATGAGCGCTGGATCGCCGCCGCCATCGTCTCCCACCACCGGGACCTGGAGACGATCCGGCAGGCCCACAATGTGGGACAGGGCGGGGAACACGTGAAGGGGATCGAGCTCCTCGTGGCGGACTTCGATCCCGACGCGCTCGCGCCCCTGTGGCGGTGGCTCGCGGTGGAAGGCCGCGCGTGGGCCGAAGCCTTCGGGCTGTCGGCGGAGGAGTGGCCGCTCCGGCAAGCCGAACCCGAATCCCCCGCCGCGTTCCGCGCCCGCGCGCCCGACGCCATTGTGAACGGCCTCTTCGCGTACTACGACGCCGTGGAGGACCTGAAGGCGGAAGGCGCCTTCTCCGTCGCCCCGTTCATGCTGCGCGGCCTGATGATGAACGCCGACCATGCTGGTTCGGCGCACGCGCGCCCGTTTCTCCGGACTCCCCTGCCGGAAGCGGACACCCTGCTCGCGACGTATGCGGCGGAGTGGAACGGCGGTCCCCTGCATCCGCACCAGACGCAGGCGGCTCACACGTCCGGCTCAACGATCCTTATCGCGCCGACGGGAAGCGGTAAAACGGAAGCGGCCCTCGCATGGGCGGCGGCGCAGCGCGACCCCGAAGGCCGATCCGCCTCCCGCCTCTTTTATGTCCTGCCGTACCAGGCGAGTATGAACGCGATGCGGGACCGCCTGGCGAAGCGGTTTGAAGAGAAAAACGTCGCCCTGCAACACGGCCGCGCGCGCCACGCCCTTTATCGCCGGTATCTGGAATGCGATGCCTCCCCCAGGCAGGCGGCGGGAGCGGCCTCTGCGGCGCAGGCTCTCGGACGCCTCAACGTGCCGCCGATCCGCATCCTCAGTCCTTACCAGTTGCTCAAGGCGTTCTACCGCCTGCGAGGGTATGAAGCGATCCTCGCGGACGCGCACGGCGGCCTCTTCATCCTCGATGAAATCCACGCCTATGACGTGGAGCGGCTGGCGCGCTTCCTCGCCGTGTTCGGGCGCCTCGCACGCGACTTCGACGCCCGGTTCTGTTTCATGTCGGCCACCTTCCCCGACCTGCTGAAGCGGAAACTGCGGGAGGAGATCGGCCCTCTCGCCGAACTGACCGCGACTCCCCAGACGCAGGCCGCGTTCCGTCGCCACCGCGTGCGCCTCCTCCCTGGCGACCTGCTGGCTCCGGCGGCCCTTGACCGCATCGCGGCGACTGCGGCGGGCGAGAGCGTCCTCGTCTGTTGTAACACCGTCTCCCGCGCCCAGCGGGCCTGGAACGAACTCCGGGCGCGCGGGCTGAAGCCGGAACTGCTGCACGGGCGCTTCAACGCCCGCGACCGCATGGGCAAGGAGCGGCGCCTTCAGGACCGGATGGGGACGAACGTCTCCCGCCCGGAAGAGTCCGGCGCGCCGCGCGAGGTGATGGTGGCGACGCAGGTGGTGGAAGTGAGCCTCGATGTGGACTTTGACGCGCTCTACACCGACCCCGCCCCGCTCGACGCCCTGCTGCAGCGCATGGGCCGCGTCAACCGGGGCCGCAGGGTCCCCTTACGGGATGTCGCCGTCTTCTCCGAACCCGTGGAGGACCCCCGCCCTTACGAGGCGGAAATCGTTTCGCGGGCGGTCGCCATCCTGGCGCGGGAGTTCGGCGTAACGGGGGGCGTCCTTGACGAAGCGGCAGTGAGCGGCTGGCTCAACGAGGTGTACTCCTGCGGACTGGCCGAGCGCTGGAAGCAGGATTACGCCACCACGCGGAAGGACTTTGAGCGCTCCATCCTCGACGATTTGTATCCGTTCCAGTCGGATGAAGCGATGGAAGAGTTGTTCTACAAGGCGTTTGACGCCACGGAAGTCCTGCCGCTCTCATTGCGGGAAGAGTACCTCAGGGAGCGGGAAACGAACCCGCTGGGGGCTTCCGAACTGCTGGTTCCGGTGCGCTGGGCGCAGTGGGGCCGACTGAAGCGCGCCGGCGCCCTGGTGGAGCGGCTGGAGCCGGAGCGCGTCTGGGTCGCTGACCGGCCCTACTGCGAGGCTTTGGGACTCCAGCTGTAAGCGCGCGCTGGAGAGACACCTTTAGGGGCGCGGTCCGCTGCACGATGAACGGTCATGGGACTCGGTGAAGCGTGGGAGAGGCCTCCTTGATCACTCTCCGGAGCGTTTTAGCGATGCCTCAAGCCGCCTTTTGTCCATACAGGGAGACTTTCGGGAAGAAGTCTCAGCCTCCATCTTCTCCTCCCGGCGCTCCCGATCTGAAGGGAGAGATTCTGTGGAACCATTGCATATCTCCAACCGGGGAGTCTTCCTCGGCAAGCACAGCGAGCGCGTGGTGGTGCGCCAGGGGAAGGAGACGCTGGAGGAGCGCCCGTTCCTCGATCTGGAGCAGGTGCTGGTGACGGGGCGAGGGGTCTCGCTATCCAGCGACCTGATCGAGGAGTGTGGCGCGCGGGGCATCCCGATCACCTTCCTCACGCCGTGGGGCAAGCCGTACGCCCGCATCGCCGCCACCGAACTGAACGCGACCGTTCGCACCCGGCGAGAGCAGATGGCGGCGGGACGCGATGACCGGGGCGCGCGACTCATGCGGGCGATGATCGCCGGGAAACTCCGCAATCAGGCCAATCTGCTGCGCGCCTTCGGCAAGTATCACAAGGTCCGCCGTCCCGACCTTCATGCCCAACTGTATGGCGCGGCGACGACGCTGCTGCGGTTGCGCGACGAGGCGCTCGCCCTGCCCGGCGACACTCCGGATGCGCTGCGGCCTTCGCTGTTCAACCGGGAGGGGCGGGGGGCGGCGCTCTACTGGTCCGGAGTTGCGGCGCTGCTGGGTGACAAGGCGGAGTTCCTGGGGCGGGAGCATCGGGGCGCCCAGGATCCGGTGAACGCCGCGTTCAACTACGGCTACGGCATCCTGCAAAGCCAGGTCTGGACGGCGGCGACCCTGGCCGGGCTGGAGCCGTTCGGGGGATTTCTGCATGTGGATCGCCCCGGCAAGCCGAGCCTGATTCTCGACCTGATGGAGGAGTTCCGGCAGCCGGGGGTGGACCGCCCCCTGCTCGCGGCGTGGGGGCGCGGCTGGACGCTGGAGATGGAGCCGGCGGAGGGGGACGAGGAGCGGGTCTGGCTCACGAAGGCGTCCCGCGACGTGGTGGCGCAGCGGGTTCTGGAGCGGCTGGAGGCCCCGACTCCGTACGCCGGGAAGCGGTGCGCCCTGAAGAACGTGATACAGGCGCAGGCGCGGCGGCTGGCGGTGGCGGTGCGGGGAGAAGCGGAGTATGTGGCGTACACCTCCAACTGGTGACGCCTCGCGAGGTGCGATCTGCCGTTGACGCCGCGAGAGGCGCGACCGACTCATGAGCGCGTTCCCTGTGAGGAGGAGAAGCGATGAAGACCCTGTTGATCTACGATGTGCCGGGCGACCGGGCGCGGCTGAAAGTGTCCGAGGCGTGCCTCGATTACGGCCTGGAGCGCATCCAGTATTCGGCGTTCTTTGGCGACATCAGCGCGAACCATCTGGAAGAACTCATGAGGCGCGTGAGCCGCCTGACGGAAGGGGAGGAGGCGCGGGTGGACCTCTTCCCCATGTGCGAGCGCGACTTGCGGCTGCGGCGAACCCTCACGTCAAAGCGTCTCGCGCCGTTAACGCCTACCAAAGGCGCGGGGCCGAAGCGTCGCTTCAGCTGCCCCGATTCTCCCCGTGGCGAGCGGCGGTTCAGCATCCCCGATTCCCAGAGTGGCGAGCGGCGGTTCAGCATCCCCGACGCGCCCGAGCCTGAGGACCCTGGCGGCGCGGGGACCTCGGAGGCCGACGCGCAGGCAAAGGCTCCCGCCGAGGCGACCGAGCCGCCGCCCGCCGCCCCGCCCATGATCGACGAGGAGGATCCCTTTGACTGATTTCAACGAGTTGGAACTGACCTCGGTCGAGGCGGAAGGCGCACGGGTGGACCCGTTCGCCCCGCCGTTTCGGTTCCGCGTGACGGACCTGAAGCAATGGTTCTACTGCCGGCGGATCATCTACTGGTTGTATGTGGCGCCCGTTCAGCGTCGCCTGCCTCGAAAAGTGGTGGAGGGGACGCGCAATCACGACCTGATCACGCATCTGGAAGAGCGGCGGACGCTACGCGCCTACGGCCTGGAGGCGGGGGAGCGGCGGTTTCACGTGTCGCTGACCTCCGACACGCTGGGGCTGACCGGGAAACTCGACGCGCTCCTCCTCACCGAGCGGGAGCGGATTCCGGTGGAATACAAGGACACCCTGGGCGGCGTGCGGCTGAATCATCGCATGCAGCTGGCGGGGTATGCGCTGCTGCTGGAGGAGGGGGACGGTCCTCCGGTTCATCGGGGGATGGTGTACCTGGCGCCGGAGCGGAAAGTGGTGGCGGTGAAACTGGATTCGGGCGTGAAGGAGCGAGTTCGGGAGGCGCTGGCGGCGATGCGCCGGGTGGTGGAGCGGGAGGAGTGGCCGGAGGCAGCGGATCGGTGGGGGAAGTGTCGGGACTGCGAGTATCTGCGGTTTTGCGGGGACCGGTATGAGGCGGTGGAGGAGGCGGAGGAGGAGGTGGAGGCGGTGGAATAGGGGATTCGCAACAGATAATTCTGTACGGCTCAGGCGTGGCATTTGCGAAAACGGGGTTGTACAGGCGTGGAGGGGAGGTCGGGAATTGGGCCGTGGGGAGGGTTCGGAGGGGTGAATCCGGGGGAATGGGGGCAATTTCGGGGAATTTCCGTCGAAACAGGCCGCTGGGGGTTGTTTTGAGGATAGGAATCCGGGTATACTTTCGCAAGTGACCCGTGTTTGGGAGGGTTAAAATGATTTGCGAAGGCTGGATATAGGCGTGGGAAAGGCGGTAAGCATGGGATATCACGTGTAAAAGGGTCGGCTGCAGCCGCTTCCCCC
>JBBRGS010000246.1:0-5139 GCA_038240635.1 Armatimonadota bacterium | reverse complement strand
CCGATCCAGGCGCCCAGCCGCAGCGCCGGGAGGAACGGCGCAAGGTCTCCGGTGTACCGGGCGACGCCAACGAAGCCGTTCATGGGCACCCGGCGATCCTGCTTTGCGGAGTAGCGGCTCCACTCTCGCTCGCGCGAGTCCCACCGTTCCAGCGTCACCGCTTCGGCGAGCCGGATCGCTTCGGCGTAATCCATCTCCGGTCGCCCCGCGCCATGCGCCAGCCGCAGTAGCGAGAGCCGACGCATCAGATTGCGCCACAGGATATGAAACTCCGGCCGGGGACTCATGCGGCGCTGATACTTCAGCGCGGTCGGCGTCACGAACCGCAGCGTCACGCTTTCCTCTTCCTGCGCCGAGGATTGAACAACCGACTCATCGTCTTCCGGGACATTTCCCGAACCATGCGCGAATTCGTCCGCCAGCGAGAGCAGCGACTCTTCGGTGGAGGTGAGGCGGCCGGTCGCGCCGTCATACAGCGTCCGGCGGACGCGCCCCGCCCCGTCGAGGGCCTGCGCTTCGGCGAGGGTGAAGCGGCCTCGCCCCGGCCCCACCCCGGCGCGCCCCATCTCCCGCCAGGCGAGCACGACGTAAGGAAGGCTGGCGATAGCGGCGCCGATGAGCGTGACCTCCAGGGCGAACGGCTGACCCCGCTCCATTCGCGCGTCGGCGAACGGCCCGCGCAGGACGTAGGGGCGGGGCAGGTCCTCGAAGCCCTGCGTGTGCGCCTGATCGGGCGCGGCGCGGGGCGCAAACACAGGAGGATACGGGCAATCCGTTTCCTGAGGGCATCCGGAGCAGGCGGAACGGTCGGGATGCACGCAGACCAGTCGCCGGAGGGCGTTCCCAAAGGCGCCGCGCAGGGTACTGCCCGCGTTCTCCGGGAGACGCAGCGGGTCGGTGGCGACCGCATTCAGTCGCAGCGGCAGTAGGGGGAGGTCCACCAGTTCCGGCCATGGACCGGGGTATGTTTCAAAGACCATTCAATCGTCCTGGGGAGCGGCGCGTCGTCATGGGAGACTGACGCGCGGAAGGCGCTTCTGTTATCCTAATGAAGGAAGCGATCTCACGCAAGCCTTTCCCATGGCAAACGGCCCTCACCGCCGGAGCGCCGGAGACGGAAACGGGGGTAGCCGCGCAGCGACAACGAGCGTATAATCGCTGTGGAGCGGGTTTCCATCCGGCAGAAGGCTTCTATAATGGGAATTCCCCCCTCCGCTTTTTTGTCCTGACAGTGGATGTCAGAGCGCCCCTGTTACAGTAACTACAGGCGGGCGCGGTGACACTCCCGAAGGCCGACTGCTTCACAGGAGACGGATGGATGGTGTCTCGCGACTCAACCCGTGGGGTCGCACCCCGCACCCCGACGCGCCCGCTGTTGCGTCGTCTGCTGGCCTACCGCGCCTGGCTGCGCGAAGGGAAAATCTTCACCGCCGCCTGGGCCGCGGAACAACTCGAAATCAGCGAGCGTACGGTCCTGAGAGATATGGATCACGTCCGATACGCGTTGAACTGGAGTGTCGAGTTTGACCGACGACGCAACGGGTTTATCCTCACGGCAGGGGACCTTCCCCTGCCGTGTCTATCCCTCAAGCAGGGAGAGTGGGTCGCCCTCCTGGTCGGCGAGCAGGCCGTGCGTCAATACGCCGGAACCCCTTACGCCGACGCGCTGCAATCCGCCCTGCGAACCCTGGTGGAAGCCCTCGACGCTCCCATGTCGCTGGAAAACCCCCAGGGCGCCCTCCCTCACTTCACCGGGCCGCCCCCCCGCCCCGTCGAGCCGGAGCAATTCGCCCAACTCGCCGAAGCGTGCCGGGAGCATCGCCGCCTGGAGATCGTCTACCACTCCATGAACCGCAACTCCACCGACCGCCGTCGCATTGACCCGTATCACCTGTTCGCCTATGGCGGCGACTGGCTCCTCATCGCGTTCGATCACCTGCGCGGCGATTATCGCACTTTCGCGCTGGGAACCCGCATCCGCTCCGTGAAGGAGACCGGTGAAACGTTTCACATCCGGGACGACTTTCATCTGGAGGTGTTTCTGGCGCGCGGCTTCCGACAGTTTCACGGCGGCGTGGAGACGGCGGTGACGCTCCGGTTCAGCCCGATGGTCGCCCGCTACCTGCGCGAAAAAGTCTGGGACGAAACCGAGGTGAAGGAGGAACTGCCCGACGGCGGCCTGCTGCTGAAGATGCGGGTACCGATCAGCGTCGGCCTCACGCGGTTCATCCTCCAGTACGGCGCGGCGGTCGAAGTCCTCGAACCCCCGGCGTTGAGAGAACAAATCCGCGAGGAACTGGCTCAGGCCGTCGGGCAGTACCCCGCGCCCTCCGACGACTGACCCCTGCGCGAGGTCGTGGAGGAGTTCCCTCCCGCTACGGATACAGGCCGGCTACGGATACGGGCCGGCTACGGATACGGGCCGGGAAGCGACAATCCGGCGGTGTCGGGGAAGCCGAGCATCCGGTTCATGCTCTGCACGGCCTCGCCGGAAGTGCCGCGCACCACGTTGTCAATCGCGCACATGGCGATCACGCGGCCCGTCGGCTCGTCCACCACCACGCTCACGTGGGCCATATTCGTCCCGGTGACGGCCTTCGTCGCGGGATACTCACCGTAGGGGAGGACCTGAATGAACGGCTTATCGGCGTAAAAGTCGCGGTAGAGGTCCTGCGCCGCTTCCACCGAAAGCGCGCGGGTCCGTTTCGCGTAGGCGGTGCAGAGGATTCCCCGGACCATCGGCGCGAGGTGCGGCGCGAAGACGACGCTTGTGGAGTCGCCACTCAGGAGGGCCATCTGCTGCTCCATCTCCGGGCGGTGCCGGTGCGCCGTCACGTTGTAGGGCCGGTAATTCCCCTCCATCTCCGGGAAGTGGAAGCCGAGTTCGAATTTGGAGCGGCCCGCGCCGCTGACGCCCGACGCCGCGTTCACGATGAGGTCGGCGGGGTCCACCAGCCGATGGGCGAGCAGAGGCGCAAGGGCGAACAGGGCGGCGGTGGGATAGCAGCCGGGGCAGGCGATCAGGCGGGCGGTGGGCATGGCGTCGCCCCAGAGTTCGGGGATGCCGTACACCGCTTCGGCGAGGAGCTGCGGGGAGGCGTGAGGCCGCTTGTAGGTCGCCTCATACAGCGCCGCCGACTTCAGCCGGAAGTCCGCCGAGAGGTCCACCAGGCGGACCCCCGCGTCGAGGAGGGCGGGAGCGGCGTCCATGGCGCGGCCCGGCTGCCAGGCGAGAAAGAGAACGTCGCGGCCTTCGACGGCGCGGGCGGGATCGTAACTCTCCAGTGTGAGATCGGTGAAGCCCCGGAGGTGCGGCAGGGCGTCGGAGATCGGCTTCCCGGCGTACGTTTCGGAGGTGACGTACGTGAGCCGCGCGTGCGGGTGGCCCAGCAGCAGGCGCACGAGCTCCGCCCCGCCGTATCCGGTGGCGCCGATGACACCGACATTCACCTGGTCACGATTCGCCACGATACGGTCTCCTGGTCACGATGCGGGCTTCTTCTGAAAGTCAGCGGCCCTGGATCAACCCGTAACGCAGAGGCCACAGAGAGCGCAGCGGGCCGCAGAGAACTCCTTAAGGAAAGAGCGAGACGTAGAGGAGGGCAGCGGACATCCCGCTGAAGGGTTACACAGTTCTCCCAGCGGCGTCATCGTTCTCCCAGCGGCGTCATCGTTCGTCAGCGGCGTCATCGTTCGTCAGCGGCGTCATCGTTCGTCAGCGGCGTCATCGTTCGTCAGCGGCGTCATCGTTCGTCAGCGGCGGGCGCAGACGAGGCGGCGCCAGTACTTGGTGGTGGTCAGCTGGTCCACCGCCACGCGGCCATTGGAGATGGAGTTGTGGATGAAGTAGCCGTTGCCGATGTACATCCCGGTGTGGTCTATATATTTCCCCTTGAAGGAGAAGTAGACCCGATCCCCCGGCTGGAGCTGGTTGGGCGGCACGTCCTGCCCGATTTTGGCCTGTTCGCGGGCGACGCGCGGAAGGTTGACGCCGTTTTGCGCGTACACGGCCTTGATGAAGCCGGAGCAATCGGTGCCGGTGGTGGAGTAGCCGCCCCAGACATACGGCAGCCCCAGGTACTTGAAGGCGTCCTGCACGAGCTGGTTGCCGGAATCGACGCCGGGGTTGCCGGTGCGGCCCGTCACTACGTCGTAGTTGAGCAGTTCCACATTCGCCTTGCGGACCCAGCCGTAGCGGCCATCGACCATGAGGACGGCGTAATGATCGCCCCGCTGCCCGGCGAGGACGAGATAGGTGTCGCTGGGCACGATGGAGTAGAGCGGCTTGCTGTCGGGCGCGGCGGAGATCGAGGTCTTATCGCGCGTCACGCGGCCCAGGCGGCCCACGTTGCGCTGCGGCGTGAGGGAGCGGGAGGTGGCGCGGGCGCGGCCCAGTCGGGAGGGGAGCGACCGGGCGCTTTTATGGGCGGCGCGACTTTTGGCGAACGACGGAGCGGGAGTAAGGGCGGACAGCGCCGCCAGGCTGAATAATAGAAATAAGGTGAAACGGGATTTTCGGCCAGGCTGATTGACCATGAGGGCGACTCCAATGAGATTCTAAGGAGTGGGTCCGGTAATAAGGATCAGGCTGCTTCGCCTGACGCCGGTGGCGAACATGAGGCGGGGGCCGCTGCGCCGGCGGATAGCGCCGTAGGGAGACCTCCACTCGGTGAGACGCGACGGAGGCAAAGGTTGTTGCAAAAAGTTGAACAGAAGCCGGGAAACGGCGGGACGGCGCTGGAGAGGATCGGCGTCGTTTTCAGTATACAAGGGTCGGGAAATCGTCGCAACGCGTGGGCGTCGCGGAACAGGCGGAACCGCCGGATGATCGGTGAGGAGACGCTGTCGCGGTTGTGAGACGGGGCGATGTCGCGCGATCGGTCGCGGGAAGCGGCGCTCGCAGCCGGTCCATGACCCAGCGTACTCGTCGGGAGCCTTCATACAGTGTATCGGCCAGGGGGGACGCCATCGCAAGGGTTGATCCGATGACGACGAGACTGACCGCTATCGGTCGCGGAGTCTCCCGGCTCAGGCGGCGGGCGCCGGGGGAAGGGACCGGGGGGATGAAGCGAATTGAGGAAGCGGACCGGGGCGTCGAGGCAGGCGAGGCGGTAGGCTTCGTCCCAGTCTCCGGCGGCG
>JBBRGS010000245.1:0-5172 GCA_038240635.1 Armatimonadota bacterium | reverse complement strand
CTGCGGCAGGCCGCCACGTTGATGCTCCAGGAAAGGGCTTCGTATAATGACCTCGATGTCCACTTATGGCTCCGAGGCGCGTTCGGCGCCCGCACCCTCTCAGGGGAGGCCGTCATGCCCGCCAGCGATGCCACCGAATCCAGTCCCTCCACCGCCCCGCTCAACCTCTCCACTCCGGCGTCCCCCTCTCCCGCCTCAGAGGACGAGCGGCCCCCCCTCCCCCATCTGGACGCGCGGGACCAGGAACTCCTTAACGCCGCGCAGGAGTCCATTCCCCTCACCGAGCGCCCCTTCGCGGCCCTGGGCGAAACCCTCGGCATGAGCGAAGCCGAAGTCCTCGACCGCATGCGCCGCCTGATGGCCGAAGGCGTCATCCGCCAGACCAGCGCCATCTTCGACACCCGCGCGCTCGGCTACAAGTCGTCCCTCATCGCTATGAAGACCGGCAAGGAACACGCTGACGCCGCCGCCGAAGTCCTCAACGCCCATCCAGGTATCAGCCACAACTACCTTCGCAACCACGAGTTCAATCTCTGGTTCACCCTCGCCGTGCCGCCGTACAAGGACCTCGAAGCGGAGAAGGACCGCCTCGCTGAACGCGCGGGCGCCCTCAAAACTTGGCTGCTGCCCAACCTGGAACTGTATAAAATCGGCGTCTCGCTTGATATGACCGGCAAAAAGGACCTCACACGCCGCGACAACGCCTTCGGGCAGCGCGACATCCAGTCCGGCGAAGACATCACCCTGGACGATGTGCTGGCCGTCCGCGAACTTCAGAAGGACCTTCCACTGGAGGCGCGCCCCTTCCTCGCGGAAGCCGACGCCCTCGGCGTCACCGAAGACGCCTTGTTCGACATCGCCCGCGCGCTTCAGGCCCGAAAAAAGATGCGCCGGTTCTCCTCCATCCTTCACCACCGCAAGGCGGGTTACAAGGCGAACCCGATGGTGGTGTGGCGCGTCCCCGCCGACCGCGCCACGGAAGTAGGCCGCCAAATGGCCAGTTTCGCCGCCGTGAGCCACTGCTACCGCCGCCCCGTCTACGACGACTGGCCCTACTCCCACTACACGATGATCCACGGACGCAACGCGCCCGACTGCCGCGCCATCGCCGAAGCCATCGCCCGCGAGACCGGCGTCGAGGATTACCTTCTCCTCTACAGCACCAAAGAGTACAAGAAGACGCGCGTCGAATACTTCACCGAGGACGACTGGCCCGAAGGGTATTTCGCCCGCGCCTGAGGTCCCGCTCCCTTCGCCCCTTCCGCCCGGGTCTCGCTCACGAAACGGACGCCTCCATGCCCGAACTCTCCCATCTGGAACGCGGGACGCCTCTGATCTATGGCGGCAACCAGGTCGTCCTCGTGCCCGACGAGATCGCCGACCGCTTCCGTCCCGGCGACCGCCTCCTCGTCGTTCAGCGCACGGGCGAGCCGCTGCTCGTTCCCCAGGCCGAATGGGCCATCGCGGAGTCCGCCGTCGCCCGCGCGAAAGCCGCCTTCCAGACCCTGAACGCTGCCGATGACGCGCTCATCTCCCGCTTCTACGAAGAGTTCGCCGCTCGGCTTGAGGATGAAGCGATCTGGCAGACGGTCTCCGCCGCCAACGCCGCCGACGTGGAGGACGCCCGCCACCGAGGCCGCTCCACCACCCGACTCGTCGCCACCGACGGTATGCGGCGGGACATGGTCGCCGGGCTGCGAGGCTGGCGCGATACCCCTTCCACCCGCAACGCCGTGGTTGAGACCGTCTCCCACGACGGCTGGCGCGTGGATGTGACGAAAAGCGGCTACGGAGTCGTCGGTTTCGTCTTCGAGAGCCGCCCCAACGTCTTCGCTGACGCCACGGGGGTCCTGCGCGGCGGGAATACCACCGTCCTCCGCATTGGCCGGGACGCCCTGGGCACCGCCAAAGCCCTCATGGAGGCCGCGCTGCATCCCGCCCTGCACGCCGCCTCCCTCCCCGAAGACGCCGTGACGCTGGTGGACAGCCCGGAACACGCGGCGGGCTGGGCGCTCTTCTCGCAGCCAGGGCTGGGCCTTGCGGTGGCGCGAGGGTCGGGCCGGTCGGTCGCGCTCCTCGGCGGCCTCGCCAGCCAGGCGGGCATCCCGGTCAGCCTGCACGGAACCGGCGGCGCCTGGATCGTCGCGGACGACACGGCATCCCCTAACGCCCTGAAGGCCGCCGTCTACCACTCCACCGACCGCAAGGTGTGCAACACGCTGAACACCCTCTGCCTGCCTCGGTCGCGGGGCCGCGAGCTAGCCGCCGTCGCGGTGGAGGCGCTGGAGGAACGGGGACGCCGCCTCGGCCACGGCTACCGGCTTCACGTGGCGGAGGGTTCTGAAGCCCTGCTCCCCCACGCGCTTTATCAGGCGGAAACCAAGGTCATGCGCGCCTCCGGCAACGTGACGGAGCCGACGGCGGACATCCTTCCCATTGCCGACCTGGGCCGCGAGTGGGAATGGGAGCAGACGCCCGAAGTAACGCTCGTCGCGGTGGACGGCGCCGATGAAGCCGTGGAACTATTCAACCGATACAGCCCTCGCTTCGCCGCATCGCTCATCAGCGAAGACGCCGCCGCGCACGAACGATTCTTCCGCGCCGTGGACGCGCCCTTCGTGGGCAACGGCTTCACGCGCTGGGTGGATGGCCAGTATGCCCTCGGCAAGCCGGAACTGGGGCTGTCCAACTGGGAGTACGGCCGACTCTTCGCGCGGGCGGGCGTCCTCTCCGGCGACAGCGTCTTCACCCTGCGACTGCGCGTCACGCAGGACCGCCCGGACCTTCACCGCTAGCGGCGGCCCCAGGGCGCTGCGTCATCCCGTGGACCGCGCGCGGGCGACGGCGGCGCGCCATCCCTCAAGTTTCTCCTCCCGCTCCATGGCGGGCATCATCGGCTCAAACCTCGTCATGCGCCCTTTAACTTGCGGCAGGGCGTCCGTTGAAGGCCAAACTCCCGCGCCGAGTCCCGCCAGCAGCGCCGCGCCCAGCGCCGTCGTTTCAATCAGGTGAGGCCGTTCCACCGGCAGGCCCAGAACGTCGGCCTGAAAACGCATCAGCCAGTCGTTGGCCGCCGCGCCGCCGTCCACGCGCAGGGTTGGAAACGTGAGGCCACCGGTTTCCTCCATCTCCCGCACAAGGTCGAAGGCCTGATACGCCATCGCTTCGAGGGCGGCGCGGACGAGATGGGCGCGTGTTGTCCCCCGCGTGAGGCCACAGATCACCCCGCGCGCGTCGCTGTCCCAGTGTGGCGCGCCCAGCCCCACGAACGCGGGCACGAAGAAGACCCCGCCGGTGTCCGGCACGCTTTCGGCGAGGGCGGCGCTCTCCGTCGCGTCGTTCAAAAGTCCCAGGCCGTCCCGGAGCCACTGGATCGCGGCGCCGCAGATGAAGACGCTCCCTTCGAGGGCGTACGCGACGGGCGCGCCGGGACCGGTAGCGGCGACCGTGGCCAGCAGGTTCGGGTTGGAGAGGACCGGCGCCGCCCCGGTGTGCGCCAGCAGGAACGCCCCCGTGCCGTAGGTGCATTTCGCCTGCCCCGTCAGGAAGCAGCGTTGACCAAACAGCGCCGCCTGCTGATCCCCGGCGACACCGGTGATGGGGATGCCGGGAGGCAATCCGGATTCCTCCGCCGTCTCCCCAAAGTCGGAACACGAAGGCCGAACCTCCGGCAGCATGGCTTCAGGGATGTGGAAGAGTTCGAGGAGTTCGGGGTCCCAGCGCGCCTCAGTCAGCGAGAAGAGGAGCGTGCGCGAGGCGTTCGTGAAGTCGGTGGCGTGAACGCGGCCCCCAGTGAGTTTCCAGAGGAGCCATGTGTCCACCGTTCCAGCGGCGAGTTCGCCCCGTTCGGCGCGGCGGCGGGCGTCGGGAAGATGATCGAGCAGCCACGCGAGTTTGGTGGCGGAGAAGTACGCATCGGGCACGAGGCCCGTACGCGCGTGGAGCCACGGGGCGAGGCCGTCCGCGCGGAGGCGTTCGCAGGCGGGAGACGTGCGACGGTCCTGCCAGACGAGCGCCGGATGAAGGGGGGAGCCGGTCGCGCGGTCCCACAGCAGGACGGTCTCGCGCTGATTGGCGACGCCGAGCGCGGTGAGGTCGCAGGCGGACGCTCCTCCGGCGTGTAGCGCGCCATGGATCGCGTCCAACGACGAGCGCCAGAGGGCTTCGGGGTCGTGTTCCACCCATCCCGGCTGCGGATACGACTGCGGGACCGACTGAGCGCCTCGGCCCCGCAGCTGCAGGTCGCCGTCCAACAGGAGCGCGGTGGTTCCCGTGGTGCCCTGGTCCAGGCCGAGGATCAGCGCCATGCGTCTCTCCCATGAAGGCGCGGGCGGGGAAGCGTCACTCGCGCCAGAGCAGTGGGTTCACGGCGTCATCGGTGAGCGGGTCGCCGATGGAGAGAGAGTTGAAGTAAGCTTCCGGCAGGATGTTGCGCGTCCCGTTGAACGTGGAACCGTCGGGCATGTAGGCGCACGTCATCGCGCGACGGGGGCGGTTCGTCAGGTTGCAGCCCGCCGCGTGCGCCGTGAGGCCGTTGTGGAAGACCGCCGTCCCCGCCGGGCAGGGGCAGACGACCGGATTGATCGCGCGCCATTCGGGATAGACGCGGAACAGGTCGCCCAGGTCCATGCCGATGCCGACGTTCTCAAAGCGGGCGGAATGGTGCGTACCCGGCAGGTACGCCATGCAGCCGTTGACCGTGGTGGCGTCGTCCAGCGCGAGCCAGATGGAGAGGGAGTCGCGCGAGGAGAAGGACCAGTACGGGTTGTCGAGGTGGAACGCGGTGGGATTGCCAAACGGCGGCTTGAACAGGGCCTGATCGTGCCAGACGCGGATGCCGGAGACCCCGGCCAATGTCGCCGCGATGCGCCCCAGTCGGGGGTCGTAGATCAATTCGCGCATCCCCGCGTGGCTTTCGGCCAGCTTGAGGCACTGGGTGAAGACGCGCGCGTAGTAGTTATCGGGGTCGGCCTGGTTGGTGAGGCTCTTCTCCAGCCCGACGTTTGGATCCATGGCGGCGAGGCGTTGCTCTACCGCCTCGTCGGTGTCGTGGCGCCAGCGCGCGAGTTCCGCGTCGTTGAGAAAGCCTTCCAGCACGAGGAAGCCGTTGTCGCGGTACTGATCCACCTGTTGCGGAGTGACGGTTTCGATCATGGTCGCCTCATCCTCCCT
>JBBRGS010000244.1:0-5197 GCA_038240635.1 Armatimonadota bacterium | reverse complement strand
CGTGATCAGCTTTGCGTTGATCGTGTCGAAGAGATTGCAATAGATTTGATAGATCGCGGTGCGGCGGCGGTCAGGGAAGATGTTGGATTTCAAATACCAGTCAATGGTATAGACCCGGCACACCTCGCGCAGGGAGCGCTGTTTCCCATCTTCACCGGTGAACCGTCGGAAGGCGGCGCCGGAGCCTTTCTCGGGGTCTTCAGTTTGTTCCAGGAATTTCTTTCGCAGAGGATACGCCTCGCCCTCTTCATAAAACGAGTTGTTCCACTTGAGCGCACGATAGTAGTCGCCATTCTTCCTGACAGGCTGCAGCCGGTTCAGCTCGCTCAAGTAAAAGTAGTAGTTCTGAAGAACCTTTTCATCAGGCAGATCGATACTCCAATAGGTCGGTGTGTTATGCCAGCCCGACTGCTTTTCCCAATCCGTGAGATAAAAGGCGAGCGGTGGAAGTTTGGTCGCGTAGCGGGTCAGCTCCTCCTTGCTCAGCGCGGCAAATCCCTGTTCGCCGAGCGCATCGAGCGGGTCGCCTATCGTCATAAGCGCGTTTTCAGCCCCGCCAGGTCCGAACTCCCTGGCGGTGTGGCTCGCGCCGTGGCTCAGGATGTCCTCCCACGTCTGATCCGCATTGTAGCGATAGGAGGGAGAGACCTTGCCGCGAATGGGCTTGAACGGCGGGACAGCCTTGTGCTCCTGGTCCCGCCAATCGTTGGTATCCAGCTTGAAGTTCGGCGGGATGAAGAGCTCGCCAGCCACACCGAGTGGGCCGGGCTTGATCACCCATTCCATGGCGGTTTCCGCGTCTTTCAAATCCCACATATCCTTCCCTTCCCGCCAGCGCTTGCATTGGATCTGGTAAATGCCGCCGCGCTCCGGGAGTGGATAGCCCTTTTCCAGTGAAGAACCGACGTTTTCCATATCCACGTAGTAGAATCGGCGAGGGCGTGAGTCCTTGTAGTCTGACAGCTTGATTCTGTCGCGCACGAAGTATCGTCCGTTCTCCTGATAGATTTCGATGTCCATAAAGCCGGGAAAAGCTTTGGAATACACAACCTTCGCCGCAACATTCCAACGAGGGATGTGGGCGCTGGTGGCTGGCGGTGGACCGATGGTTTTACGAGAAGCCACCTTGGCGCTGGCCCTTCCGGAGTGTGACAGTAGCGCCATGACAACAGTCAGGATGAGCAGGGATTGTGCGGTAAATTTATTCATTGTCTGTTTCCTGTTCGTAAGGGCTGGACGCTCTCATTTCGTGAGGCATCCTTAAAAAGTTTTGAAAAAGGGTGAGGCGGTGTGGCATTCCGAAGAGGGCTAACAAGAGCCGGGTGAGCGCCCGGCCACAGAAGGAGACACCGCCATGAGTAAAAGGTTACCAGGGAGAAGGAACACTGGAAACACCAACACCTGAGAAGGACCAACATCATCGAGTCCCCCTTTGCAAGCGTTCGGTTGGGAGCGACGGCGGCCAAACGACTCAAATCACGCGTCCAACGTTTACCTTCGCCAAAGGCAATACCTGTCGGGCCGCGCGTCACCCCAGGGTTCGCAGCAGCGCCTGAAGCGCGTCGGGGTCCACCGGCTTGATCAGGTGGTGATCGAAGCCCGCCTCTTTTGCACGTTCGCGGTCCCGCGCCTGGCCATAGCCGGAGATGGCGATCAGCGTCACTCCCGCCGTCTCCGCGTGCGCGCGCAACCGCCGCGCGACCTCGTACCCGTCAATCCCCGGCAACCCGATGTCGAGCAGCGCGGCGTCGGGGGGATTCGCCAGCGCCGCCTCCACGCCGGTCAGCCCGTCGTACGCCACGGCGACGCGGTGGCCCATGATCTCCAGCAAATGGGAGAGAGTGATCGCCGCGTCCTGATTGTCGTCCACCACGAGCAGCGCCAGGGACCGCTCCTCTGTCGGTGCGGGAAGCGGAACGGCGCCAGGGCCGCTGAGTTCTCCCTCCGCATCGCGCAGCGGCAGCCGCACCGTGAACTCGCTGCCCTGGCCCGGACCCTCGCTGTGGGCGAACAGACTCCCGTGATGCATGGCGACCAGCCGCTGCGCCAGCGTGAGGCCTAGTCCCAGGCCGCCCAGCCCCCGGTCAATTCCTGGCTCCACCTGCGTGAACAGATCGAAGATGCGCGGGAGCATCTCGTGAGGGATGCCGCGTCCCGTATCGGTCACGGTGAGCGCCGCCCCCCCCGACTCGCGCGCCAGGCGGAGAGTGATCGCGCCGCCCGGATCGGTGTATTTGGCGGCGTTGTTCAGTAGGTTGTTGAGAACCTGTTCCAGCCGCATCGGATCGCCCTCCACGGGATACTCGCCCGGCTCCACGGTGACGACGAAGCGATGCCCGCGCTCCTCCATGAAGGGGCGAGAGGTCTGCTCGGAGCGCTCCACGACCGCGCACAAGTCCATCCGTTCCAATTTGAGTTCGATGGCGCCCCGGGTGATGCGCGAGACATCGAGCAGATCGTCCACCAGTCGGGTCATCTGGCGAACCTGTCGGCGGAGGGTGTCGCGCGCACGTGCGAGGATCGGGTCGTCCAGCGCCCGCCGCTCCATCAGTTCCACGGCGCTGAGCATCGGCGACAGGGGATTGCGGAGTTCGTGGGCCAGCATAGCGAGGAACTCGTCCTTGGCGCGGTCCCGTTCCACCAGCTCCTCGGCGTGACGGCGCAGGACCTCCTGCTGGCTGAGCAGGCGCTGTTCCGCCTCCTTCGCCTGCTGAAAGAGGTGCGCGTTGTCCAGGGCGACCGCCGCCTGCGCCGCCAGACTCTCCACAATGCGCTCGTGGCGCGCGGTGAAGACCCCCGCCTCCTCGTGGCCGAAGAAGAGGCCGCCGAGCGCTTCACCGGAGCGGGAAACGACCGGCGCCGCGAGATAACTCCGCACCGGCGGATGGCCCGGCGGCAGCCCATAATAAGGCGCGTTCCGTCCATACCGGGAGTCCTGCCGCACGTCCTCGATGCGGATGGAACTTTCTCCGCGAAAGATGGGGCCGAAGAGGCTCGTGGCGCGCGGCATGGGAAAGCTCGCGAACACGTCCGGGGAGATGCCGGAGAGGGTATACAGCATGAACGACTCCCCGGCGGCGTCGGTGACGTTATAGAAGAAGGCCCCGAACTGCGCGTCGGTGATCTCCGTGGCGGCGTCCGTGGCGCGCTGCAACAGCGTCGGAAGGTCCAGTTCAGCGGCGAGGACCTGCCCCACGCGGTGAATGGCTTCAATCGTGCGCGTCTCCTCCCGCAGCCGTTCCTCGATGCGACGCCGCTCAATCGCGGAAGCCAGCACATTGGCGACCGACTGGAAGAAGTGAATGTCGTCCTCGGTGAAGCGCCGACACCGGGTCGCGTGCGCGCCCATCACGCCCCAGGGACCCTCGGCGGCGGGAATGACGACGCTGATGCCACTGACCACGCCGTGCTCGTGGAGGAGGGGGGGGCCGCTGAACCGCGTCTCGCTGCGAAGGTCCCACACGAGCACGGGTTCCTTCGAGAGGAGGGTGTACCCCGCCTGCGAATCGAGGCCGATGCCAATCACCGCATTCCCGACAAGCCCTTCCTTCCAGCCGATCCCTGCGCGCAGGAACATCCCCTCACGGCCAGGCAGTAATTCCAGAACTTTGCAGAACTCCACCTCAAGGACCGCGGCCACGTTTCGCACCGCCTCCTCCATCAGAGGATCGAGCGCAGGGTCGGTGAGGGCCCGCTGGCCCAGTTCCGCAACGACCGCCTGCTGCCTCGCCCGCAGGCTCAGAGCGGCTTCGGCGTTCTTCCGTTCGATGGCGATCCCGGCCAGGCTGGAGATCGCTTCGACAAACTGAAGATCATCCGGCTGGGGAGACGCCGGCGCTCGATGATACAGCGCGATAGTCCCCAACACCTCCCCCTCGGTGGAGAGGATAGGGGTGGACCAGCAGGCGCGCAGGCCGTGCGACAGCGCCAACTCGCGGAACAGCGCCCAGCGAGGATCGACGCCGATGTCGCTGACGTAGACGGGCTGTTTCAGATACGCCGCCGCGCCGCATGAGCCGACCTGAGGGCCGATCTCCACCCCATCAATGGCGGCGTTCCAAGCGTCGGGCAGGCTGGGGGCGGCGCCGTGTCGCAGGCGCTGACCTTCCTCCAGCAGCAGAATCGAGTAGAGCGGCCCGCCAGAGACCGACGCCGAACTGGAAAACTCTACGCCATCGGACAATTGTTCGGCGAGCCGGACGATTTCATGGAGGGTGGCGGAGAGCGCCTCGCCGCGAGCGATGCGTTCAAGGATATGGGTTTGGGCCTGAAGCAGCGCCTGGCTTCGTTTCGGATCGTGAAGATCGTTCATCAGTTCCGCCATGAGACTTCCGGAGAGGCACAGGAAGACTCGAAAGGTCCCTCATTTTGGCCCGGAGCGCCGAAGGAGCCAAGCAAGAGAGCCGATTGATTTGGTATCCGGCTGAGGGGAGGCGCGGGGGCGGTGGCGAAAACAGGAGGGGTCCCTTCAGCCCCTTGAGTCCCCTCAGCCCTTCAGTTCCTTCAGGAGCCTCCTCGTGCCCAACCCTTTCCCGCCCCTCCATCCCGGCTTCCCTCACTTCATGCACGGCGGCGACTACAACCCCGACCAGTGGCTGCCCGACGTGTGGGACGACGACATGCGCCTCATGCGGCTGTCGCATTGCAATACGCAAACCCTCGCCATCTTCTCCTGGGTTCATCTCGAACCCGAAGAAGGCCGCTACACCTTCGACTGGCTCGACTCCATCCTCGACAAACTGAATGATCACGGCTACAAGGCGGTCCTCGCCACGCCCACCGCCGCACCGCCCGCCTGGATGTCGCGCCGCTACCCCGAAATCCTCCGCGTCGGAGCCAACCGCGTGCGCCGCCTCCACGGCAACCGCGTCAACACCTGCCTCACCGCGCCGCTCTACCGGGAGAAGAGCCGCGCCATCGCCACTACGCTCGCCGAGCGGTACAAGGACCATCCCGCCCTGGTCGTCTGGCACGTCTTCAACGAATACGGCGGCGACTGCCACTGCGATCGGTGCCAGAACGCTTTCCGCGGCTGGCTCCGCGCGAAGTTCGGCGGCGACCTCGACCGCCTGAACGCCGCGTACTGGACCGCCTTCTGGGGTCACACGTACACCGACTGGGAGCAGATCGAGTCGCCCGGCGGCCCTTACGGCGAGGATGCGATCAACGGCCTCACGCTCGACTGGAAGCGGTTTGT
>JBBRGS010000243.1:0-5320 GCA_038240635.1 Armatimonadota bacterium | reverse complement strand
GAACGGCACCCTTTGCCTCGCGACTGAAGTCGCCGCAACAACCACACACAATCGTCCTGCGCCGACTGTCGGATGTTCCCGTCACCGGAGTCCGCGAAGGCGGACTTCGCGTGGTTGTTGCCGCGATTTCAATCGCCGGGGAGATGAAAATCTCTCGGCTACCCCGCGTTGCGGCTCAGGGGTCAGAGTGTTAGACTCCGGGAGTCGCACTCTGTCACTCGTCAGGGCAGCTCCCTTCAGTCCCATGAGTCACATAAGTTTCTCTGCGGCCTCTGGGTTAGGGGTTGGCCCCGACCCTGGGTGCAGACGCTGGAGGAGGATTTACGGCAGCGGGCGCGGTGGCCCCGGACGCGGCGGGAGTTGCGGCGGAGGCGGCGGGAGTTGCGGCGGAGGCGGCGGGAGTTGCGGCGGAGGCGGCGGGAGTTGCGGCGGAGGCGGCGGGAGTTGCGGCGGAGGAGTCGTTGAGCATCCGGTCCCGGATGGACTGCTCGGCGGGGTCGTCGGTGGACACCCCATTGGCGTTCAGGATGTGCGGCGTCACAAAGATCGCCAGCTCGCTCTCCGTTTTGCTTTTGGATCGGCTGCGGAAGGCGTACCCAATGAACGGAATGTCGCCGAGAATGGGGATTTTCCGCTTCGTGTCGAACGTCTGCTTCAGCACGAGGCCGCCGATGACCACGGTTTCGCCGTCCTTCACGCGCACAGTCGTCTCGGCGCGGCGGGTGGAGAGCACCGGCAGGCTAGTCACGGGGTCCAGTTCGCTGATGTTGGAGACTTCCGGCGCGATTTTGGTGGTGATCTCGCCGTTGCCGCCGGTCCACGGGGTGACGTTGAGCTTGACGCCCACGTCCACGCCCTGAATCTTCTCGGAGGTGCCGCCGAACTGGGTGAACTTCACCAGGATAAACCGCTGCGACCCGATGAACAGGTCGGCGGTCTGGCCGTTGAGCGCGGCCATGCGCGGGTTGGAGCGGATGCGCGCCTTCCCCTGGGCGATGAGCGCGTTGAGCCGCAGGTTGAAGGTGCGTGGCAGCTTGCCGATGGTCTGATAGCTGATGTCGCCAACGCCGGTGTCGAGTTTAGCGTTGGCGGCGTGGTTCTGGAAGTCGGCGGCCATGGCGTAATTGAGATCGTTGGTATCGGAGAACTCGACGGCGAGCGCCTCAATCATGATCTGCGGCGCGGCGATGTCCACCCGCGCCAGGTCCTGCCCGATCTTATCGAGCATCTGCGTCGGCGCGCTGACGACGACCGCGTTCTGCTCGCTGTTGACGTGGAGGTACGAGAAGAGGAAGGTGGGCAGGAGGCCGCTCGCCACCTGCGCCTTGATGTTTTGCATCGGGAACGAGCGTGTGCCGGAGAGGCGGTAGGTCGCCAGGTCGTTGGGCACGCCTTCGCTGATCATATAAAGGCCGTTATCTTCGCTCAGGGCGAGGCCGTAGCCGCTGGCGATGGTGCGGATCACCTCCTCAACCGGCGCGTTTTGGATGACCATGCTCACGTCGTGCTTCAGTTTCTGGCCCTGGCCGTCGTCCACCGCCACGCTGATGCCGGTCTTCTTCGCGATCTCGGCGATCAGTTCATGGAAGTCGGCCTTGAGCGCCGTCACGGAGACCTTGCCGTCCGTCACGCTGACTTCCAGCTTCTTCTCGGTGTCGGTTTTCACGCTGGAGGTCGTCTTCTTCGTCTTCGTTTCCAGCGTGCGGTCGCTGTTCACCGTGATGATGATGCTCTGGCGGTCGGCGCTGTTGTTGATGCTGAATTTGGACGCCTGCGACATGACGACGGTCATCACCACGCCGACGCCCTCCTTCGCGTCCTGCGGGACGAACGCCTGCGCGTAGGAGACGGGGAACTTATCCACCGGGATGAAGCTGGAGCCGCTGAAGCGCGCCCCGCCCATGCGGATGCTGAACTGCGTGGCTGGCTTGTTGAAGAACTCCCAGCGTGGCCCGGTCGTCTCCGGCTTCCACTCCAGCACGCCGTCCGACTCCACCATGATCTGCACGCCGTTGGAGAGCTGCTTGGAGGTCACATCCGTGATGGTGGAGTAGGTGATCGCCGACGCCCGTCCCGCGCACCCGATCAGCCCCAGGGCCATGAGCGCGAGGAACCAGCGGCGAGCGGGCATCGGGGAGTGAAGCCTTCGCATACAGGGCCGGGACATCCAATTAGTGAAGGAGCGGGGGTATCGGGTCATGAGGAGCCTCGCGGTTTAGTGAGGAGCGGTTTCAACGCCGGGCTGACCTGCGCCGCCGCCGGGAGAACGCCTGCGGAGGGCGCATCGGTGGGAGTGACGAGGAAGACGAGTTCGCGCTGCGTGCGGACTCTGGAATGGGAGCGGAACAGGCCGCCGAGGAGCGGCAGGCTGCCTAAAATCGGGATGCGGCGGCGTGTCACCGTGCTGGAGGATTGCACGAGGCCGCCGATGGCGATGGTCTCGCCGGAGCGCGTGCGAAGCGTGGTGGTGGCGTCGCGGCGGTCCACGATGGGGAGGCCGGTGATACGGTTGCGCTCCACGATGGTCCCCAGCGACGGCTTGAGAGTCATCGTCACGACGCCCCCGCCGCCAGTCCAGGCCGTCATGTCGAGGCGGGCGCCGGTCTGGACGTTGATCACCTTGTCCTCCTGGGCCTCTTCGTTGCCCACCCGTACGGCGAGGTAACTCTCCTGCCCGACGAAGAGCGAGGATGTGACCCCGTTTTGCAGGCGGAGGCGGGACTCGGCGGCGATGCGGACCTTCCCCCGCGTCGCCAGGGAGTGCAGCGCGGCTTCCCATTCCACTGTGGGCGAGGAGACGAGACTGGACCAGAGGTCCCCGGCGAGGCTGTCAGTCTGGATTTTCAGCCGCTTCCCCTGTCCGAGGAGGTTCAGGGCGGCGTCTCCGCCTTCATCGAGGCTGAGTTCGAGGGCCGTCACCTTCACCTCGATCTGCGGCGCGGGGCGATCCAGCGTGGCGAGGTCACGGGCGATCTTGTTCACCAGCGTGGACGGCGCGGTGATCCCCATCGTATTGTCGCCTTCGTTGGGCCGCAGGAACGAGCGGAGGAACTCCGGGAACTGATCGGACGCGGTGGAGGCGCGGATGTAGCGCAGCGGGAAGCGCGCCGTGACGAGGTTGTTCAGCCGCGAGCCGGTGGCCGGGGCCGCGTCGGTGAGCCAGTACCCCCCTCCGGCGGCGTCGGGACCGGCGGCGAGGCCGTAGGTTCGGGTCAGGGTGTCCAGCAGTTCGGGGAAGGAGGTGGCGGGGAGGTTCAGGCTGATGTAGCGCGTCGTGGCGTCGTCCACCACGAACTGGACGCCCGTAGCCTCGGACATCGCCTGCGCGAACGCCGTAAGCGGCGCGTTGAGCGCGTGAACGGAGAGGACGCCGCCGTCCTGGGTCAGCGACAGTTCCGAGGGGAGTTTTGCGGCGTCCTCGGCGGTGCGGCGGACCTCCGGCTGCTCCGCGCCTCGGTCGCTGAGGAGGGTGAGGATGAGGGTGCGGTGGTCCGAGGAGTCGCGGATGTCGAAGGAGGGGTCCACGGTGTCCCAGCAGCACCAGTCATCCCCATTAATATCTTTGCTGCGAAACATGGCGGGAGTGTTCAGCACGACGGAGACGTTCAGCCCCACACCTTCGGGGGCGCCGGGCGGGATGGAGAGTTCCACATGGCTGATCGGGTACCGGTTGATGGTGAAGAACGATCCGGCCTGCGTGCGCGCGTTGGGAATACGAAATTTGATCTCGCGCACCCGAGGGAAATCGGAGGGGGGCCATTGGTTTTCGGACACGAATGTCAACCAGTCCGGGCTTTCACGGGCATCGAACAGGAACGTGCCGTCAAAGTTGAACAAAATACGGACGCCGTTGCCAATCTGCTTCACTTCCACGCTGGTGAGATTGGTGAACGCCGTTGATTGCGCGCGCACCGGCCCGACGAGAAGACCGGCCAGCAGTGTCAACAGCAGGCACGGCAGGAGGCGCGCGGCCGGGCGCGGCGGCAGGAACCGCTTCATGCCGCCGCTTGCCTCGTGAAGGCGATGAGGAAAGAGCCGCGACACCTTACGGCGCCACCGGAGACGAGACATTATCCGTCGTCGGAGCGGAAGGGGCAGGTGGAGAAGTCACCGGAACAGTGGCATCCGCCGCCGGGGTCGCGCCGGGAGCGGTCGGCGCCGGAGCGGGCGTCGTTTTCGTCTTCGGCGTGATGTTGAACCGCTCGTACAGCTTCCCTTCCTCGGCGGAGTCGGTCATGTGGCCGGTGTTGGAGAGAATGCGCGGCGTCACGAAGATGGCGAGTTCCGTCGTCGTCGTCTGCCGATGCGTGCTGCGGAAGAGGCCGCCGATGATGGGCAGGTCGCCGAGGATCGGGATTTTGCTCTTGTCCACGCGCTCTTCGGTCTGCTTCAGGCCGCCGATGATGATGGTCTGGCCGTCTTTCACGCGGAGGACGGTCTGGGCGCGACGGGTCGCCTTATCCGGCAGGCGCGTCACGGGATCGAGGGCAGTGAAGACGCTGATTTCCGGCTGGATGTCGGCGATGATCTCGCCCCGGCCGCCGGTGTACGGCGTGACATCCAGGCGGATGCCCGCGTCAATGAAGTTGATCTGGTCGGTGCGGCCATTGTCCCGGTTGCGCACTTCCACGGGGGTGCTGAGGAACCGCTGGCGCCCAATGAAGATGTTGGCCTGCTGCCCGCTCACGGTAGCGATGCGCGGATTGGCGCGGATGCGCGCCTTGCCCTGCTGCACCAGCGCGTGAAGGCGGATGTTGAAGTCGGTCGGCAGCTTCTCCACGGACTGATAGTTGAACACGCCCGTGATGGGGTCGGAAGTGACGCCGTCGCTGCCGTTGCTGTAGCCGAGCAGCGCGGCGAGGTTGTTGTCGCGGGAGTCGGTAAACTCCACCATCAGCGAGTCGATCATGATCTGCGCGGCGGGCACATCGAACTGCGCGATGTCCTCGCGGAACTTCCGCAGCACGTCCTTCGGCGCGGAGAGGACGACGGCGTTCTGCTCCGGGTTGATCTTCACGTGGTCCTGGAGGAAGACGGGAAGCAGGCTCTTGGCGTTGGGCGCCAGCACATACTGCGTGGTGATGGTGTCAATGTCAGACAGGAGGTAGGAGGACGGGCTTTTCGGGATGCCTTCGCTGATGAGGAACGCGCCGTTCACCTGCGCTGAGGAGAGGCCGTACGCGCCGACAATCGCCTCAATCACCTCTCCCACCGTCTTCTTCTGAATCTGGATGGTGATCTGGCGGTTCACGGTGTCGTCCACCACCACCTTGGCCCCGGCTTTGGCGCCCAGGGTGACGAAGACCTGCGCGGCGTCGGC
>JBBRGS010000242.1:0-5362 GCA_038240635.1 Armatimonadota bacterium | reverse complement strand
GGCCCCGTCCGGGGCGTGCAGCGCCGCCAGAAACGCCTGGAGCATCGCGCGGGCCGGGGTGAACGCCGCCTCGGAACAGAGCGCGCCGGGGCATGTGGCGAAATCTCCAGTGAGGGCGATCAGGTCGGGCGCCAGAGCGTTCATCCGCCGCGCGAGAGCCAGCAGGCGGCGTTCGGACTGCCATCGCCCCGCGTGGAGGTCGCTGACGTGAACGATGCGATACCCCTCAAAGGCGGGCGGGAGGCCGGGAACGTGCAGAGTGTTCTGCGTGAGGGGAAAGCGGTTCGGCTCCACGGCGTACGCGTAGGCGATGCAGGCGGCGGCTCCCCCCATGAGCCATTTGGACACGAAGGATGACATAGGACCCCATTCCGGGACGAAGGCGCGGTTCCCTGCCCAGGCGGCGGCCCGGAGAGCGTCTCTTCCCTTTAGGAATGGGGAACCCAAAAGGGGTATCGCGCGGTCAACCGAAGAGGACCCTGCGCTGACCGCCCTTCCCCTCCCCACATCCCGCGACCGGTGCGCTTCCTGGTCCCGCGTCTGGAACGCCTCATGCCGCCTCCCACGGACCCATTTACCTTAGGACTCGCCGCCCTGACGGAGGGGCGTCCCGCCGCCGCCCTGCCGCTGCTGGAGGCCGCCGCCGACGGATCGAGCGATGTGCGGGTCTGGACGGCCCTGGGCGCGTGCCGCTGGCAGCTTCAGGATAAGGCGCGCGGGCTGGCGGCGTTTGCGCGCGCGGTGGAACTCGCCCCCGGCGACGCGACCGCGCATTACAATTTTGCGGTCGCTCTCAACGGCGAAGGACGCAAGGCGAAGGCGCTGGAAGAAGCTCGCCTCGCCCTGCGGAGCCGTCCTGATCACCAGGGAGGCCGGGCGCTCCTGCACCGCCTGCGCGCCGAACTTCAGACGGACCGACCGCGACCCCTCACCGGGGCGGTGCTGCTCAACCCCGACGCCCTCTTCCTCTCGGACACCGAGACGACCACCGTTCTCCTGAAGGCCGTCTCCCCTCCGCCCCCGGCCCCCCGGCGCCTCAGCATCCTCTCCTCGCCCGTCGCACCCCTGCTGCCCGACTTCGACGCGCTGCCGATGGTCACGGTCACGCTGATCGCCCTCAACTGCCTGGTCTTCTGGCTGATGGAGCGAGCGGGTGGCTCCACGGACCGCGAGGTGATGATCGCGTACGGCGCGCAGTTCCGCCCCTTGGTGGAGCAGGGCCAGCTCTGGCGGCTGATGACCGCGATGTTCGTGCATGCGGGGACCGGGCACATCTTCTGGAATATGCTCTTCTTCGCGTTGTCCGCGCGGTGGGTGGAGCCGTTCTTCGGGCGGCTGCGGTTTCTGCTGCTGTACCTCGCGGCGGGATTCGTGGGCAACCTCATGACGCTGATCCTCGTCGCCACGCCGACCGCCGGGGCGTCGGGGGCCGTGCTGGGGGTCATCGCCGCGCGCATCACGATGGGCTTCCTCCACGCCGACGCCATCCCCGACGCGCTGCGGCGAAAGTTTGGCTGGTGGCCGCTCGCGTTCGGGCTCTGGATCATCTACAGCGGCTTCCACAATTCGCAGACGAACAACATCGCGCACGTGGCCGGGTTCCTCACGGGGCTGATCCTCGCCGCCCTCCTCGCGCCGATCCACCGCACGACCCTGGAGCCGTCGTTCCGCACCTGGATGCTGCGGGGCGTCACCGCCACCGTGCTGGCGTACAGCGCGCTGGGCCTCGCGTGGAGCGTCGTCCGGGGCGTGGATGAGAGTCAGGACCTTCGTCGGGCGAAGACGAAGTTCGCCATGGGCAAACTGGACCTGAATCTCGTCCCCTACGAAGACCCGCAATTGCGCTACACCCTGATCGCGCCGCGCGGCTGGCCTCGCAATGATGCGCCCGTGGACGACAACACCCGGCACGCCTGGACCAGCCCGATGGCGGAGGCGGTCTTCTCCATCACGCCGATCCGGATGCCGAAGGAGCTGGGGGGCCAGGCCGCGCTCTATGTGGAGAACCGCCTCATCTCCGACGCCGTATCCGGCCAAAAGAACATCCGCATTCTGAGCCGGGGGAAACGGTCGTTGTCCGGCTATGTGGGAGGCCGCATCGTGCAGGAGATCACCGATAAGCAGGGCAAGGGCCATCGCGTCTTTTGCTACTTTGTGCCGATTGACGACCACTTGTTCATCCTGAGCGGCGACTGCGCCGGGACGCATGTGGCGAAGTATACCCCGATCTTCGACACGATGGCCGCGAGTTTTCGAGCGCGATGAGAGCCGCCGGGCCGCGCCCTTTACCTTCTCTCGGACCTCTGGTATACTCTCGTTGGCGACGAGGCGCATCCCTCGGCGCCGGGGCGCGTCACGCAGGTGACGCCGCTTCTCTGATCGGGGCGTGGCTCAGCTTGGTAGAGCGCTCGTTTCGGGTGCGAGAGGACGGGAGTTCAAATCTCCCCGCCCCGACTATTCCACCGTTCGACCGGAGGTCCATCCGACCTTCGGCCAAGCGTCAGCATCGTGTCCGAGGCGGGAATTTCTCCTCGTCTCCGGCGCGGCGCTCATTCCTGGGGCCGCAGGGAGCGTCAGGCGCGAGAACCGACTTCGGTTCTCACTTCCCGTCAGGGGAAGTCGCCTCAGTCTCCTGGGCGGTTTTTTTGGCGCCCTGGTCCAGTGAAGCAGGAAACATCGCCGGAAAGGAGCCACGCGCTTGAGTGGTGTTGCGACCGTGAAAGGCAGGAAGCCGTTGAGGGGCGGAAGCGGAACAGCCGGCGCTGGAACAGCCGGCGCTGGAACAGCCGGCGCGCGGCGGGGCTTTACGCTGATCGAGCTGCTGGTGGTGATCGCCATCATCGCCATTCTCGCCGCCATCCTGTTTCCCGTCTTTGCCAAAGCGCGCGAACGGGCGCGCCAGAGCTCCTGCGCCAACAACTTGAAGCAGCTGGGCGTCGCGCTCAGCATCTACGCGGGCGATTATGACGACACGCTGCCCGACGCCATCGCCAACTTCGACCCCTCGAAGCCACCGAGCGACCCCGTCAACCAGCCCGATCACCCGGAGAAGGTGCGCGCCAAACTCGGCTCCCTCATCAAGTCGCCGGGGACCTTCTCCTGCCCCAGCGACAGCGGCCCCAACCTGAGCTGGGACAAGGCGAAGGACGATGGCCGCTCCATGTTCGAGCTGGTGGGGAACAGCTACCTGTTTCCCGCGAAGACGCCCGCCGGAGTCCCCATCCGTTCCGGGGTGGCGCTGGGCGACTTTCGGGACCCGGTGGCGGTGGGCGTGCTGTCGGACACGGACGCCTGGCACGAGGTTCAGAAGAGCGATAAAGGCAACGATTATGGCGAGAATATCGCCATGAACACCCTCTTTTTGGACGGGCACGTGAAAACGTTGCGGAAAACCCCCTGGATTCAGGCGATGAACCAGCTGCCCGACCATTCGGGTTGAGGCAGGTCCCCCCCCCCGCCGTCCCGATCCGAAGGTCGTCGCCCCGACCGAAGGTGTCGGTAGGGCGCCGTCGCCCGGTGTCGAATACCTGAACGGCGTCCGCTTCCGGGACGTCCGCGTAAAGCCCTTGTAACACCCTCGGTTGCCCCCTCGGCGCGCCCCGCTTTTGGCGCCCGATGGGTTATCCTGTCTGTTAGCGACGGCGCCCCCGCCAGGAGACCTCCCCATGACCCTGCCCGACGAACTCCGCTACTCTCAAAGCCATGAATGGACCCTCGCGGACGGCGATCTCGTCGTCATCGGTGTCACCGACTTCGCGCAGAACGAGCTCGGCGATGTCGTCTTCGTGGAGCTCCCTTCCATCGGTCGCCAACTGCGGCAGGACGACATCTTCGGCAGTATCGAGAGCGTGAAGGCGGTCAGCGACCTCATTTCCCCCGTCACCGGCGAAGTGGTGGAGGTGAACGACGCCCTCACCGCCGAGCCGAGCCTCGCCAACGCCTCCCCCTACGCCGACGCCTGGATGCTGAAGGTCCGGCTCGACAATCCCGCCGAGCTGGACGGCCTGATGAGCGCCGACGAGTATAAAGCCTTCGTGGAGGAGGAGTAGGCCCCTCTCGCCGGAACCTTCGGCTGCGCGTTCGCCTGCCTAAACGCCTGTCTTTCTCTCAATCCTCTCAGAGGTCCGGGCAGTTTCAACCTCCCGGACCTCCTGTCGCTCTGCGGTTCCCGGCCAATTCAGATCGTCACCCGTGCAGCCGCCAACCTATGACCCCGTGACGCGGTCCTCGCCTTCCATTGAGGGAGGCTCCGCGTGGAGGAAGCCGCCGCTTGCCCTACCGCCCTCATACTCCCGACGACCGCGCCGCGATGCTCTCCGCCATCGGGGTCGACTCCCTCGATGCGCTGTTTGAATCCATCCCGGAGGAGTTGCGCCTCAGCCGCCCGCTCGACCTGCCCCCCGGCCTCTCCGAACACGACCTGACCCGCGCCATGTCGGAGTGGGCGGCGATGAACGCCCCGGCGGGCGGCGCGCTCAGCTTCCTCGGCGGCGGCGTGTACGACCATTTCACCCCGGCGCTCGTCCCTGCCCTCGTCTCGCGCGGCGAGTTCCTCACCTCCTACACGCCGTATCAGCCGGAAGTGAGCCAGGGGACGCTCCAGGCGCTGTATGAGTTCCAGAGCCTCGTGTGCCGCCTGACCGGGATGGAAGTCGCCAACGCCTCGATGTACGACGGCGGCAGCGCCCTGGCGGAAGGCGCTCTCATGGGGATGGCGATGTGTGACCGGCCCCGACTGCTCCTCGCCGAGACGGTCCACACTTCCTTCCGGCACGTGATTCGCACGTACGCCGATGGCCTCGATTACGAGATCGTTCGGGTCCCCGCGTTCAACGGACGCCTGGATATGGCCGCTCTCGAAAGTCAACTCGATGAGACGGTCGGCGCGGTCGTCTTTCAGCATCCCAACCTGTTCGGCTGCCTCGAAGACGCGGAGGCGATCACCCGCATGGCTCATGCCGTCGGGGCCACCGTGGTCGTGAGCGTGGACCCCGTGTCGCTCGGCCTCCTCACCCCACCGGGCGCCTGGGGCGCGGACATCGTCACCGCCGAGGGCCAGGGCTTCGGCCTCTCGATGAACTACGGCGGTCCTCTGCTCGGACTCTTTGCGTGCCGACAGGCGCACCTGCGGCGGATGCCGGGCCGTCTGATCGGCGCCACCGTGGACCTGGACGGGCGCGTCGGCTACTGCATGACCCTCCAGACGCGCGAGCAGCACATCCGCCGCGAGAAGGCGACCAGCAACATCTGCACCAGCGAAGCCCTCCTCGCCATCGCCATGACAGCCCATGTGGCGGCGCTGGGGCCGGAAGGCGTGCGGGGCGTGGCCGAAGCCTGCGTGCGGAAAGCCCACTACGCCGCC
>JBBRGS010000241.1:0-5375 GCA_038240635.1 Armatimonadota bacterium | reverse complement strand
CTGGGGAGATCGTGAGCTCGCGCCCCATCATTCCTCCCCGAACTCGCGCATCGATCCCCTAACCCGCGCAGGCGGGTTTCGTGTGCCTGTTGCAGCGGTTTCAACCGCCCGTCTCCTGCGGACTCCCTCACGGCGAACAGGAGCGCTCCGGTAACCGAGGCGTCCGCGACGGTGGGGTTCCCTGACCATGTGCAAAACTTTGAACCGCACCCCGAAAACCGAAGGGGTTGCTCTCGCAGGACCTGATCATGCTGAGGCGGTCATGCGGAGACCTTCCGGCTGGGCGCCGTCTTCGGTGACGAGCCACATGCGGCAGCCGGGGCGCGCCTCCCGCACGCGCGGAATCCCCTCCTCGCCGAGGACCAGCAGCGCTGTCGAGAGCGCGTCCGCCTCAGTCGCCGACGCCGTCTCCACCGCTGCGAGCAGCGGGCCGTTCACCGGGGCGCCCGCACGCGGGTCGAGGACGTGGCCATAGCGCACGCCTCCCGCCTCGAACGCCTTCCCGTGCGGCGCCGACACCGAAAGGGCCGTATCGCGCAACGCCACCACGCCGAGTGTTCCGTTGGGCTGCAGGGGATGCTGAAGCGCGATGGTCCATGCGTCGGCGTCGGGCGGTGCGCCCAGGGCGACGAGAGTGCTGGTCCCTCCGTGCAGGAGCGCCCGCTCGATGCCGTTCTCCACGAGGGTTTGCGCCGCGCGCTCCACGCCGTACCCCTTGCCGATGGCGCCCAGGTCAATCCTCACGCCGGGCCGCGCGAACGTTACGGTGAGCGCATCCTCGTCCAGTTCCACCAGATGCATGCCGGTGACGGCGCGGGCCTGTTCGAGGTCGTCCGGTTCCGGGAGGCGCCCGGAGCCGCCGAGGAAGCCCCAGCTCCGCATGAGCGGCGCCACCGTCACATCGAAGGCGCCATCGGTCGCCTCGGAGAGCCGTTTCGCCGTCGCCAGCAGGTGAAACAGCGATCCCGTGACGCGCACCGGCCCCGCCGCCGCCGTGGCGTTCAGGTTGGCGAGCTCGCTGTCGGGCCGGTACAGGCTGAGCTGGGCTTCCACGCGCTCGATCTCCTCCAGCGCCTCCTCGGCGGCGGAACGCAGGTGAACTCGGTCCTCCCCGTACAGCACAATCTCAAACCGGGTCGCCATCGCCTGAGTAGCGAGGACAAACGGCGCGGAAGTGCCGGAATCATCAGGAAGAGAAAGCATAAATGTCAGGAAGTGAGGGTGAAGCCGTTGGCCTGAACCGCCGCCTGGAACGCGGGTTCCTCCAGATTTAGGCCGAAACCGGGCGCGTCGGGGACGGACACCATGCCGTCCTCAATGGCGTACCCCGATCCATTGAGGCCGGGAGAGGTCGCTTCGTCCCACTCCACAAAGGTGAACCCCGCCACCGCCGGGGCCAGGTGGCACGCCGAGTAGTTGCCGTAATGCCCGCCGTAATGGTGTGGCGCCGACTTCACGCCCGCCTCGTCCAGCGCCCGGCCCGTGCGGAGCCAGCGTGTCAGCCCGTGACCCATGATGTCGTACTGGATCACGTCCACCAGCCCCTCCCGCGCCCAGCGCAGAAGCGACGGCGACGCTTCTCCCTCCCCGTCGGCGATGAGGACGCTCAGCCCCTCGCGGCCCATCCACTCCTTCAGGTCGCGGTACAACACTTCGTCTTCGTGGAACGCCTCCTCCATCCACTGGATGCGGCAGTCGGCGGTTTCGGCGAGGACGCGCTTCGTCAGGTTCAAGGTGTAGCCGTTGTTGGCGTCGAGCATGAGGGGGCAGTCCGGCCCCACGGCGTCCCTCAGGGCGCGGACAATGGCGATGTCCCGGCGGATGCCGGCCTTTGGCTCCATGTGGCGGGCGCCGCGCCCCACTTTGATCTTGAAGGCGCGATGGCCCCGGTCGTATCCGTCCCGCGCCTCGGCGACCATCAGGGCCACGGCGGCGGCGTCCTCGGCGAGATGCAGATCATCGAAGTAGAGCGATGTGTCGTAGCATGGAACGCGCAGGCCGGATTGCGGCTCCCGGCCGTTCACCCGCGCGGTGAGGCGGTGAGTCGGCTCTCCGGCGAGGCGGCCCATCAGGTCCCAGATCGGGAACTCGAAGGGGAAGGCGTCCTCCGCCACGCCGGATTGCGGGTCGAACAGCGCGGCGAGGGGCCGGTGGAGGAGCGCCTCAGCCTGTTCGCGGGAGGCGTGGCACGCGCCGAACCCGGTCGCGCCGTCGGAGGTGGTGAGGCGCGCGAGGCGGGGCTGGACGACGATGCCATGCTCCCCCAGCCGGGCGTTACACCCCGCGACGCGAGGACGACGGCCCTCCAGGCGCCCCACTTCCACGCGCGCGATGACGGGTTCGGGCATAATTCAGCCTTTCCGGGGCCGCCGTCCCCTCCACCTGGCGCGAAGAGGACGGCGGGAGAGCGTCCTGCGCCTTACGCCTTGTGAACAGGCAGGACCCAGGGCTTGCGATAGGCGCGGCGGTACGACTGATCGTTCATGATCGCCTTGTCGTTCGTCACGGTCTCCGTCGCGGCGTTCCAGTCAATGGATTTGCCGGTGCGGTACGCCAGGTTGGCGAGGTGGCACGCCGTGGTGGTGTAGTGCATGGTCTCGATGTCGGAGCGCGGCTTCTGGCGGCTCCGCATGCAGTCGAGGAAGTTGGACCAGTGGTCGTTCACCCGGTTGGGCGAGTCGACCTTCTCCATCTCCTTGCCCGCCTTGTCGGTGACGACCCAGCCGCCCCGGTCCACGCGCAGGACGCCGTCGCTGCCGATGAACTCGGTGCCGTGATCGCTACCGCCGTCCAGGCCAGGGTTCCCGACGTGGACTTCCCAGTTCATCACGAAGTCCGGCTTATCGAATTTGAAGATCGCCATCTGGGTGTCGGGCGTGTCGCGGTCGTCCTGCGGGCCGCTGACGATCTTGCCGCCGAGGCTGGAGACCTTCGTGGGATGCCATGCGTCCATCGCCAGGAGAACGATGTCAATCATGTGAACGCCCCAGTCGCCCGCCATGCCGGCCGCCGTGTTGTAGAACCAGCGGAAGGAGCCGTGACATCGGTTTGGGCGATACTCCACGAACGCCGCCGGGCCGAGCCAGAAGTCCCAGTCGAGTTCAGGCGGGACGGGCTGCGGCTTTTGCTGGCCGACGTTTGCGCCACCGAGAATCCACGCGCGGCAGACGCTGATCTTGCCGAGTTTACCGCTTTTCACGTAATCCACGGCGTCCACGAAGTGCTGCGTGCTGCGCTGCCAGGTGCCGATCTGCACCACCGTGCCGAACTTCTTCGCGGCTTTGACCATCGCCTGGCCTTCCACGATGTCGTGGCTGATCGGCTTTTCGCAGTATACGTCCTTGCCGACTTCGCAGGCGTGGATCATGGGGAGGGCGTGCCAGTGGTCCGGAGTCCCAATGATCACGGCGTCCACATCTTTCATGTCGAGGATGCGGCGGAAGTCCTTCACGGCGGCGGGCTTGCGGCCGTACTTGTTTTCAACGGCGGCGGCCGCGTCATTGAGGTGATTGGCGTCCACGTCGCAGACGCCGATGACCTCCACATCGCTGTGACCCATGAAGCTGTCCAAGTTGGCGCGGCCCATTCCGCCGCAGCCGATGAGGGCCATGCGTATCTTGTCGTTGGCCCCGATGACGCGGCGGGAGACGGCGGCGGGCGCGGCGGCGCGAACGGTCTGCGCGGCGGAGGCGGCGGAGGCGGCGGAGAGGGCAAGACCGGCCACGGCGGCGGTCTTGCCGGCCTGAGCCACGAACTCGCGCCGGGTGATGCGGTCGGTGGAGCGTTCGGTGATGCGTTCCTCACTCATCGTCGTCACACTTTCCGAAAGAGTACCGAGTCGGGACAGCTCCCCATGCGGGAGCCGTATTTTTCCCTTCGCCCTGGAACCGCGTGATGCCTGCAATCCATCCACTGCGAGCCGTCTTCTTCGCGGTGGCCGTCCTGCTCCTCGCTGCCCGGAGCGGAGATCGCGCCCACGCGGCGGAACCGTCCCCGCTCTCCTCCCCCGGAGCGTCCTCCATGACCGCCTCCTACTCCCCCGTCACGCCATCTGATACCCTCGTCGCGCTCTGGAAGACACTTCAGGAGCAGTATCCGATGCCGGAGTATATGGGCGCGCATGGCGACGCCTGGCTGGAAGAGTTTCGCCCGAAGGTCGCCGCCGCGTCCACGCCCGAAGCCGCCTACGATCTGATGGACGAGCTCGTCTGCCGCCTGAACGACTACCATACGCGCTTTTTCCCGCTGAACCCGCCGCCGAGGATAGGCGCGCCCGCGCGGCTGGAACCGATCCTTCGGCGCCCGTTGCCAAAAATGGCGCCCAACCCGTTCGGGTCGTTTCGCCCGTTCCAATCACCGCCCGCCGAACTTCCTCCCGATCTGCTGAAGGCGTTCGCGGTCGGCGTGACGGCGGTGGGCGCCGAGTCTTCGCTGCGGTTGGGCGACGAAGTGGCGAGCGTGAACGGTGTTCCTGTGAACGTTGCGCTGGCGGCGGCCTGGAAGCGCTCGGTGGGGTCCTCGCCGGTGGGGAAACTACGCGGCGCGTGCGGTCGCCTGCTCCTCGGCCCGCCCGATGAACCGCTTCGGCTGGAGGTGTTGCGCGCCGGGAGCCGTCGCCCCCTCAGCGTCACCGTTCCGCGCGGCTCCCTGCCGGAGGAGCCGACGTACTCCGTCCGGGAGACGCGCGGGATTCCCATCCTCCGCATCGCGCGCTGGAGCGACGGCGACCGGCTGATCCCATCATTCGACGCGACACTGGAGGCGAACCGCGCGGCGCCGGGTCTCGTCTTCGATGTGCGCGGCAATGGCGGCGGCGCGGACGCTCTGGCCGACGCTGTGACGGGGCGCTTCCTGGATCATCGGGTCGTCAGCAGCGTCAGTTTCCACCATGTGGGGACCGGCGACGACTTCCGCCGGACGGTGGAGTGGGCAGAGCCGCGCGGGCCGTGGCGCTTCACGGGGCGGGTCGCCGTCCTCACCGATGAAGGATGCGCCAGCGCCTGCGAGCATTTCGTCTCCGGCATGAGCGAGGCGGGTGCGCTCCTCGTGGGGACGGCGACCTCCGGCGCGTGCGGCTGGAGTCAGGCTTTCCCTTTGCCAGGCGGCGCGGTGGTGAGCGTGTCGCGGACGTTTCCGTTGCACACCGGGGGACTACCGTCGCCGCTGCTGGGCATCGAACCCCACCGCTGGGCGCCGGGAACCCTGGATGACGCGCGACGAAACCGTGACCCCGAGCTGGCCGCCGCGCTGGACTGGGTGACGGGGCGCGCGCCGCTGCCGCAGCGGAGTCACGACTTCGCGCAGTGAGGGACGGCGCACTCAACCTGCAAGTGGCCTCCTGTTACTTACGTCACGTCTTCGCGCCGTGAGGGTCG
>JBBRGS010000240.1:0-5426 GCA_038240635.1 Armatimonadota bacterium | reverse complement strand
CAGCCATGCGAGGGCCGCCGCTTCGGACTCTTCAAGTCGCCCGACGCGAAACAGGAGATTGGCGGTGGCGCGGAAGGCGAGAGGGTTGCGGGGCGCCAGACTCCACCAGCGACGATACGCATCAATCGCCGCGTCGTCGTCGCCCAGGGCGAACTGCGTGGCGCCCAGGCGCTGCCAGGCTTCCGGGTCATCCTCCACGAGAGCCAGCGCCTCGTGGAGGAGCGGCAGGGCGGCCTCATACCGCTTCTCTTCCATGGCTTCCGCCACGTCGTCCATCAGACGGTCAAACTCTTCGGGATACTCTGCGGCGTCCATCGCGGGTTCAGCCCTCCTTCGGCTCACACGTCATGAACCCATTATGGACATGGCGACGCGCAGGGTAAAGGCGCGTGGACAGGACTCCCGCCGTCCCCGGAACTACAGGCGACGGTGGTCAGAAACGCTCGAACCGCTCCACATCGAGAACGAAGGCGGTCGCGCCTCCCACAAGAACTTTCACGGGACTGGGAATGAACGCGCCGACCTGCGACGTGTCGGGTGGCAGCAGATTGACGAACTGCTCGCGCGTTTTGCAACTGTCCCGGATGAGAGACAGCAGCGGCTCCAACTCGTCGTCCTCGGTGCCGATGAGGAGGGTGAGATTACCTTCCCGGAGGAACCCGCCGGTGCTGGCGATCTGGGTGAACCGAAAGCCCGCGCTCCGCAGCGAATCCATGGTGCGGTGCTTATCGCGGTCGTGGATGACCGTCACAACGAGTTTCATGGCGCGTCCTCCGTGCGGCGCCAATCCCAGTGAGTGGCCGAGCGCGAGCGGCGCTTCCTCGCGCGGCATTATTCGGTGAAGGCGCGGGAGCTTCCTGCCCGCCCGCTCACTACTTGCTAACCGGTCGCTAACCGGCTATACGCCGCCGCCTGGCGCGGAGGCTACGGCCCCCGTCGCCCGCATCTCGTCAAACTGCTCCTGCGCGTGGTACGAACTCCGCACCAGCGGACCCGACTCCACGTGCCGGATACCCATGCGTTCCCCCTCTTCTTTCAGCTGGCGGAACTCGTCCGGCGTGTAATACCGCTCCACCGGCAGGTGATCAAACGAAGGCCGCAGGTACTGGCCCAGCGTGAAGATGTCCACATCGGCGTCCACCACGTCGCCCATCAGGTCCACGACCTCCTCCGTCGTCTCGCCCAGACCGAGCATGATGCCGGTCTTGGTGATTTGGAGAGGGTAGAGAACCTTGGCGTTACGCAACACCTCCAGTGAGCGGGTGTACTTCGCCTGCGGGCGCACTCGCGCGTGCAGCCGCGCCACCGTCTCCATATTGTGATTGAAGATGTGAGGCCGCTCGTCCAGCACGGTCTTCAGGGGCGCGATTTCCCCTTTGAAGTCGGGGGTCAGCACCTCAATCGTGGTTTCGGGATTGAGGCGTCGGGTCTCCGCGATGGTTTGGGCGAAGATGAAGGCGCCGCCGTCGGCCAGTTCATCTCGGTTGACGCTGGTGATGGTGGCGTGCCGGAGGCCCAGCGCCTGTATGGCCTGCGCGACCCGCAGCGGCTCCTCGGTGTCGTACTCGGTGGGGCGGCCCGTCTTCACGGCGCAGAAGCCGCACGCGCGGGTGCAGATGTTGCCCAAAATCATGAATGTGGCGGCGCCCTTGTCCCAGCACTCGCCCATGTTGGGGCAGCGGGCGCTCTGGCAGACGGTGTGGAGTTTCAGCCCGTCCACCAGGTCCACCAGGCGGTCGTAGTTGCCGCCGCCGGGGGCGCGCACCCGCACCCAGTTGGGGCGTACGGGGAGATTCTCCAGTTTGAGGGCGATGGGTTGGATGGGCATAAACTTCCTATCAGGTGTAGGTGGGTAATTGGTTCTTTGGGGCGGTGGACGGCTGTTGGTTATGGGCGTTTCGAGGAGTAGGCGTCCAGGAGGAGCCCGACGATCATGCCGACGAACAGCCCGGCTGCGGGGTAACGCTCCCAGTGACCCGCGAGCAGGGCCGCGACGATGCCGACAAAGAGACCGAGGGCCGTGCAAAGGCCGACCCTCTTGCCCCGATGATCCGGAGACTGAATTCCCATTAGCGGCTTCCTTTCAGGTTGGCCTGGCGCACACGTCGGGGAGGAGGGGGCGAATCGCCCGCAGGCACGGCCCAGGCACGGCCTCGGCTTCCGGCCATTTGGATACTCCGAGGGTCCTCGGGACGGTGTTCCTCGGCGTTACTCGACGAGCATCATCGGCGACTGAAGGGCCGCCTTCACCGCCTGAAGGAACTGCGCGCCCAGCACGCCGTCCACCACGCGATGATCGCCGGACAGCGTGATCTTCATGCGCGGGCGAATGACGATCTGGCCGTCCACCGCCACCACCTGGTCAAGGATGCTCCCGACAGCGAGGATGGCGCTCTGCGGCGGGTTGACGATGGCGATGAAGCTCTCCACGTCGAACATGCCGAGGTTGGAGATGGAGAAAGTCCCCGCCTCATACTCCGACGGCGCGAGTTTGCCCGCCCGCGCCTTCTCGATGAGCGGCCGCATCTCGCCGGCGATCTGGCGCAGGGTTTTGCTCTGGCAGTCGCGCACGACGGGGACGAACAGGCCTTCCTCCACCGACACGGCGTTGCCGATGTTGACGCTCGCCGGGTAATGGATCGTGTCGCCCCGCCACTGCGCATTGACGCCTGGATACTGAACCAGGGCGAGGGCGCACGCCTTGACGATGAGATCGGTGAGGGTGGGGCGTGGCTGTCCCTCCACGGCGACCGCCTTCAGTTGCGCGAGAAACGCTTTAGCGGCGCCCATGTCCACGTCGGTGGTGACATAGAAATGAGGAATCTGCTGCTTGCTATCCACCAGCCGCCGCGCGATGGTCTTCCGCATATTGGAGAGTTTGCGGTCCTCGCCGGGACCCACGGCGGGCGCGGGGGCGGCGGGTTGTACGGGGTGTACCGGAGGCGCCGGGCGGGCCGGTTCGGATTTCGGTTCAGGCTTCGGCTCCGCGACCCTGGGGGCTTCGGAGGGCCGGGAGGGCGCCGCCGGAGCGGGGGCGATGACGCCGCTTTCGATGAAGGTCGCCACATCCGCTTCCACGATGCGGCCTCGCGGACCCGTGCCGCGCAGGGCGTGCAGGTTCACCCCGGCCTCGGTCGCCATTTTGCGGGCGAGCGGAGAAACGAGCAGGCGCCCTCCATCCCCGTTGGCCCCAGGGAGATCGGCGGGAGCGGGAGCGGCGGTCGCTTCACGGGCGGCGGAAGAGGCGGACGACGGCGCGGGTTCCTCAGCCGGAATGGATTCCCCGACCTGAGCGGCGCCGTCGGTCGCGGAGGCGGAGGCGGAGGAAGCGGTTGAGGCGGCCGCATCGCCTTCCTCGCGCACTTCTGCGATAGCGGACCCCACGGGGGCCACGTCGCCTTCCTTAATCAGGAGGCGGCTGATCGTTCCCGTGACGAACGCTTCGATCTCCATGGCGGCCTTGTCGGTTTCGATCTCGGCGATGGCTTCGCCTTCAGCGATCGGCTCCCCTTCCTTCTTGAGCCAACGTACGAGTGTCCCTTCCTGCATGGCCTCGCCCATTTTGGGCATCGTCACCTGGCCCATTCGCCGCGTCTCCTCCGCTCACATCCGAAAAATGGAAAGGCCCCGTCGCGCGCCATAAGGCTCGCTTCACGCCCTGAATGATGCCGTCTTCGGTCGGCACGCTCAGCAGTTCCAGAGGCCGCGAGAACGGGCTGGGCGCATCCGCCGCCGAGATGCGTTCCACGGGGGCGTCCAGGTCGTCAAAGCAGTCCTCCATGATCCGCGCGGAGACCTCCGCGCCGATGCCGCACACCTTCCACGTCTCTTCCACCACCACCGCATGGTGCGTCTTCCGCAGGGACCGCGCCACCGTCTCGATGTCCATGGGCCGCAGCGACCGCAGGTCTATCACTTCCGCTTCGATGCCAAGTTTTTCCAGTTGCTGCGCCGCCTTCATCGCCAGGTAGAGGCCGTGCGAATAGCTGACCAGCGTGACGTGCGTCCCCGGTCGCCGCACCTCCGCCACGCCGAACGCCGAGAGGTGATCGCCGTCGGGGATGGTGGGGTCGAGGCCGACCGCGCGGAACGTCTCCTCGCGCATGCCGTAGAAGGCCGCGTTCTCGAAGAAGATCACCGGGTCGTCGCACCGGATGGCGGTTTTCAGCATCCCCTTGGCGTCCGCCGGAGTCGCCGGGGCGACCACGAAGGCGCCGGGAAAGTGGGAGAAGACCGACTCCATCGAGTGCGAATGCTGGGCGCCGAGCTGGACGCCGTGCCCGTTGGGGCCGCGAAAGACGATGGGCACCTTGAACTGGCCGCCCGACATATACCGATACTTGATGGCGTGATTGACCACTTGATCGAACGCCACGAGGCTGAAGTTCCACGTCATGAACTCCACCACCGGGCGCAGGCCGTTCAGCGCGGATCCAATCGCCAGCCCCGTGAATCCCGCTTCGGCGATGGGGGTGTCAATCACGCGCTGCTCGCCAAACTCCTCCAGCAGCCCGCGCGTCACCTGCTGCGCGCCGTTGTAAAGCGCCACTTCCTCCCCGATGATGAACACCGAGTCATCCCGGATTAATTCCTCGCGCAGGGCGTCCCGAAGGGCTTCGCGGTAGACAAAAGTCGCCATTAGGAGCGGCCTCCTGCGGAGACGGGAACGCTGGAGACGGTCTGCGGCGAGGGGAGCGGCCCGACGACATCCTCCATGAGTTCGTGGGGTTCGGGGAAGGGACTCTGCTCGGCGAACTCGATGGCGTCCTCCACCTCTTTCCGCACACTGTCCAGCACGCGCTTGAATGTCTCCTCGTTGCCGTACTCGTGTTCGAGGAGATGCTGCTCCATCACGGCGAGCGGATCGCGCTTTTGCCACTCGGTGACTTCTTCCTTGGTGCGGTAGGTGCCGGGGTCGGCGGTGCCGTGGGGCACAAACCGGTAGGTGAGCGCCTCCACGAAGTGCGGCAGGCTCTGTTCGCGGGCCTTGGTGATCACCCGCTCGGCGACTTCACGGACCTTCAGGAGGTCCTGCCCGTCTACCTGCTCGGATTCCAGCCCGTCGCCTTTGGCGCGTTCGGAGAGGTTGGTCTGAGCCATCTGGCGGACGAGAGAGGTGCCCATCGCGTACAGGTTGTTCTCGGCGATGTAGATACAGGGGAGATGCCAGAGGGCGGCGAGGTTGACGCTTTCGTGGTATTCGCCGATGTTCATCGCGCCGTCGCCGAAGAAGGTAAGGTTGACCTTCTTCTCGCCGCGATACTTCGAGGCGAAGGCGGCGCCGGTTCCGATGGGAATGTGCCCGCCCACGATGCCGGAGCCGCCGAGGAGGCCATGCTCCCGGCTGAACAGATGCATGGAGCCGCCCTTGCCGCGACAGAGGCCTGTGCGTTTGCCGTACAACTCCGCCATGATTTCGCGGGCGG
>JBBRGS010000239.1:0-5455 GCA_038240635.1 Armatimonadota bacterium | reverse complement strand
GTCCCATTCGGCTTCGGTGAGGTCGGTGAACGCTTTGGGGCAGATGAGACCGGCGTTGTTCACGAGGATGTCGAGGCGGCCCCAGCGCGACACGGCCTCAGAGACCGCCGCGTTCACCGAATCGGCCTTCGTCACGTCGGTATGAACCGCCATAGCATCGGCGCCGTGGTCGCGCAGGGAAGCCGCCACAGCCTCGGCGTTCTCCGCGTTGAGGTCGGAGACGAGGACGGGGCAGCCTTCCGCCGCCAGCCGCCGCGCCAGCCCTTCGCCGATGCCCTGCCCCGAACCTGTCACCCACGCCACCCGGCCCGCCAGCCGCTTCACGGGAGCGGGCTTCGCCTCATCCGCGCCGGTTGTCGCGCTGTCCGTCATGGCAGCACCGCCACCTTCAGGGCCGCGCCGCTCATGGAGGTCTCCAGTCCCTCCACCACCTTCTCCAGCGGGAAGTGGTGCGTGATGAACTTTTTGCCGTCCACCTGGCCGGTGTTAAGGAGGTTCATCGCCTGCGAATACTGGTACGCCGAGGAGGCGAAGGAGCCGTGGATTGAGAGTTCCTTGTAGTGAACGGTGTTGCTGTTCATGTTGATGGTGGGGCGGTCCTTGGGCAGCCCGCCGAAGAAGCTGATGCGGCCCTGAATGGCGGCCATCGCCACGGCCTGCTCCTGCGCCACGCCGACCGAGCAGGCGGTGATGCCGACGCTGACGCCCTTGCCATCGGTGAGGGCCAGGACCTGCTCCACAGGGTCGCCATCGGCGGGATCAATGATGTGATCGGGGTTGAACCGTTTGGCGATCTCCTGGCGCTCCTTGCTCGGCTCAATGAGGAAGATGCGGCTGGCCCCCTGCGCTCGGGCAAGGGCCATGTGGAACGAGCCGATGGGTCCCGCGCCGAAGACCGCCACGGTGTCCCCGATGGTGATGTTGAGGTACTCCTGCCCGTTGATGACGCAGGAGAGCGGCTCGACGAGGCACGCCTCTTCGGTGGAGAGGGAGTCGGGGATGGGGAGAACGCACCCCTGCGCCACCGCTTCCGCCGCCATCGGCATATACTCCGCGAACCCGCCGGGGTAACGGTAGCCGATGGCGTACAGGTCCTGACTCACGCGCGCGCAGAGGTTCTGCTTGCCGCGCTGGCAAAACTCGCAGTGGCCGCAGCCGACTTCCGTGACGATGATAACGCGCTGGCCTTCCTTCAGGCCGACAACGCCGGAGCCGACCTGCTCGATGGCGCCGCTGATCTCGTGGCCGGTGATGTGCGGCGGCGTGATTTTAGCGTGGCCGTGCTTGTAAATCCGCAGGTCGGTGCCGCAGATGGTGCAGGCGTTCACCTTCAGCACGACTTCGCCGGGGGCGGCGACCGGCTTATCGGCTTCCCCGACGACCATTTCGCCGGGACCCATGTAGAAGGCGGCTTTCATCTTTTCGGGCATGGTGGCGCTCCTCAGTTGGCGCGACGATGGAGAGGGATGTCAACGACGAATAGGACGATGTGATAGAGGCGGGGGCTACGCCTCGCCGCGCAGGACCTTCTGGCGATAATGCTCGTCGGGACGCTTATGAATGCGGGAGACGCTGGCCTCGCTCATGAAGCGCGGGCCGCCCGCCGCCAGGCTGCCCAGCAGCACGCGGGCGGTCTTCACCATCATGAACGTGGCGCTGAGAACTTCGGCGGGGGTTCCACCCAGCGCGATGAGGCCGTGGTTTTGCATCAGGATGACGCGCGGCGGCGTCCCCCAGCGGTCGCGGTACGCCTCCACCCGCTCCTGAATGGCGAGGGCGAGGGGCGCGCCGGGGTCGGTGTAGGGGACCCAGACCGGTTCGGGGCCGCAGCAGACGATTTCGTCGGGGAAGAGGCGACCGGCGAAGAGGTTTGGCGCGCCCTTCGAGCAGAGGAGCGCGTTCACCGGCGTGGGATGCGAGTGGCCGATGAAGCGCACCCCCGGCTGAGACAGCAGGACCGCGTGAAAGGTCGTCTCCACCGAGGGACGACGGGTGGCGGCGGCATCAAAGCGGGCGGCTTCGAGGCGTCGCGTCATCTCGGCGTCATCCAGCCCTTCAGTGTGGAGGAGGTCGAGGACGGCGTCGCAGCGGACTCGAACGAAGCCGTTCGCGTCGGCGGTGGCGAGGCAGGCGCCGCTCGCCTTCACGAAGAAGGTCTCGTCGTCCACGCGGGCGGAGGAGTTGCCTTCGCCGAGGAGCGCGCAATCCTGCTCCGGCGCGCCGATAGCGCGGCTCATGCCGACGAGTTCATCGAGGATATGGGCCGAGTCGAGAGTGTCAGAAGTCATAAGAAGGGATGAGGAAGCGCGGGAGGAAGGCTGACCGAAAGCCGCCAGCCAATGCATTCTACCACTCTCGCCATCAGGGGAGGAAACTCCGTCCATTCGTCACCGCTCGGAATGGACGGCTCTGAGGTCCAGGCGGTTGAAACCGCTGCAACGACCACACGAAGTCGGCCTTCGCCGACTCCCGCCATGCCGAAGCCTTCCGTCCAAGAGTAATCCCCTAACCCGCGAAGGCGGGTTTCGTGGAGGTGTTACAGCGGTTTCACCCCCCGTCTACTCCTTGAAAAGGCCTGGGGCCACCGGAGGCGTTTACCAGAGGAAGGAATACCAGCGTCCGAGCCGGAATCCCTCATCGTTTTCTTCTTTATCCCCCGCCACCGCCCTCCGCCCTGGAGCCGCCCCATGACCCTCTCCTACCAACGCATTTTAGTTCCCCTGGACGGCACGGACTGCTCGGAGGCCGCCCTTCCGCACGCTCATGCCCTCGCCGAGAAGTTCGGAGCGGAACTCATTCTCCTCCGCGTGGTCGAACCGTCGGGGATCCCTCCCGTCCCCCCCACCGAATCCGGCCTCTGGGTGAGCGGCGCCGTCGTCTCCCCCGATGAGGAGGAGCGGCGCGAGGCGTCCGCGCAGGCGTACATCACCCAACTCGCCGCTCGCTATCGGGAACAAGGTGGAGTCGTCACCGAAGTGGAGTGGGGGGGCGCCGCCGACCAGATCGCCCACTGCGCCCAGGAGCATGGCGCCGATCTCATCGTGATGGGCACTCACGGCCGCCACGGCCTGGAGCGCCTCCTCCTCGGCAGCACCGCCGAAAACCTCCTCCATCAGACCTCCATCCCCCTGCTGCTGGTGAAGCATCCTCCAACTTCGCCGTAACCCTTTGGGAAGAACCTCATCTCATGGCCATTACCCTGGAACAGATCACTCTTCAGCCCAACCCCATCCCCGCCGGCTATACCGGGATCGTCCGCGCCCTCTGCGTCGTCGCCTCCGATTCCCCGGTGAAGGCCGTTACCGCTTACCTTCCCGACGGCCTGTCGCACACGTTCAAAGCTGTGGACGATCACACCTTCGTCGCGGAATCCTCCACCGTGGACGAGGTCCCTTCAGGGACGTATCAGGCCAGCATCGTCGCCACCAATGAGGCCGGGGAGATGGCCCGCGCGTTCGTCTCCATCACCGTTAGCGGATGAGTTTTTCGCCGCGTCAGGCCTTTCCTCCCTTGCTCGCAGGCGTATTGAGCATCGGGCTGCTGGGCATGGCGAGGCCCGTAGGTCGGTCGCTGCCGCCGCTGGTGGAGCCGCCTCCGCTGGAGTACTGGCGCGCCCCCACCACGCAAATCGGGGCGCCGGAAGGGCCGTTCGGCACGGAGGTGACCCCCGAAGGCGACCTGTACACCGGCTTCCACGAGTTCAACCTGACGTATGGCCGCCTGCGCCAGCCGGGCCGCATCGTGTCGAAGCGACTCCTCGGCGGCGTCCTCCCCATCGTGCGGACGATCCAGCGCGCCGACGGCCTGATTTTTGAGGTGGAGGCGTTCGGGACCCCCCTCACCGGGCGCCCCGACGGCCTGCTGGTGGATTGCGTCACCGTCACCGCCCACAACGAGAGCGCGCGCCCCATTGCGTCGGCCCTCTCGGCGGGTTTCCGCTATCGTGGCGCAAGCGTCTATCGCCCTAAGTCCCGGCTGAAGTTCAATCCGCAATGGATTTATCGCAGCGACGGGCGAGCCGCCATCCGGGGAGGCCGCTTGCTGGGATGGATGGCGGAAGGGTACACCGAACGGCGGCCTTTCCCCGCCATGCGCCTTCCCGCCACGCCTCCCAACGGCAACCAGCGATACGAGTTTCGCGGCTCCGAGCGTGGTATTCAGCCCGACACGCCGGTCCTCGCGTACGAGTACGCCTTCACCGCGCCGCCCCACGCCACGCACCGCTTTGTGTTCAAAATCCCGCACCCTCCCACGCCGCTGGAGGACCTGCGCGACATCGCCTTCCTCAACGCAGAGCGCGAGCGCGCGAAAACCGTCGCCCTGTGGACCCGCATCCTCGACCGGGGCGCGACGTTTCACATCCCCGACCCGAAACTCGCCGCCCTCGCCCGCGCCAGCGTGGTCAACCTGTTCATCGGCCTGGATACGCAGGGGCCGTGGCTCGTCCCGCGCGTGAATGAACTCCAGTACGACGGCTTCTACCTCCGCGACGGCGCCTTCTTCATCCGCGCCCTCGATCAGTGCGGCTACGCCCCCGAAGCTGAGCGGTGCCTCCGCTGGTTTCTGCATCGCCAGCGGCCCGACGGCGGCTTTCAGTCGCAGTCCGGCCAGCTCGACGGGTGGGGACAGGCCCTCTGGGCGCTGGGGCAGCACTCGCGGCTCACCTGGGACGCATCCTTCCGCCGCCAGACGATCCCGCCCTTCCGCCGCGCGGTGGCATGGCTGATCCGAACGCGTGCGGCCACGAAAGCATCGGGAGGAATCGGCGCGGGACTGCTGCCGCCCGCCGACCCGCGCGACAACGAGATGATCGGCGGGCATCTCTTCGGCCACGATTTCTGGGCGTATCGCGGCCTGTGGGAAGCAGTTCAACTCGCCGACGCCGAAGCGCTCCCCGACGCTCCGCGCTGGCGCACCGAACTCGCCGATTATCACGCCGCGATCATGCGCGCCCTCGCCCTCGCCACCCGCCGCACGGGAGGGACCATCCCGCCCGCCCTCGAACCTGGCGGCTACGACTGGGGCAACCTGGAGGCGGTGGTCCCCGGCCTCGTCCTGGCGCCGTCTCATCCCTGGGTGACGGCCACGCTGGCGCACGCGCGCTCGCTCTTCACCGAAGGCGTAATGACATGGAGCAACCGGGACACGCTGCACGCCTACCTCGGCTTTGATGTCCCGATGACCGAGCTGCGGCGCGGCGAGAACGCCCTGGCGCTGGACGCCCTGCTCGCCGCGGCCGCGCACACCACCGGGGCCAACGGCGGCTTTGAGTATGGCAGCGCCCGCCGCCGCGATTACGGAAAGAATCTCGCGCCTCATGGGACCTTCGCGGCCAAGTACATCTCTCTGCTGCGCGACAGCCTCCTCCGCGAAGAGGGCGATACCCTCCACCTGGGAAGCGCGCTCTCTCCCGCCTGGCTGCGCCCCGGCCTGAGCGTTGGCGTCACCCGCGCGC
>JBBRGS010000238.1:0-5484 GCA_038240635.1 Armatimonadota bacterium | reverse complement strand
GCCGTAGAGACTGGTCGCGCTGTTCCCTACGATGCGCTTGTGCACCTGGCTGCGGAACTGCTGCGCGCTGAACAGCACCATGCCCAGGTAGCGGCCCCGCTCGCTGATGTCGAGGAGGGTTTGCCGCAGGTAGGTGTCCCGGCCATCGTCGGCGGCGTACTTGTTGAGTTCGTCCACGAAGACGATGACGTGCTTCACGCCGAGGTTCCCGGCCTCCAGTCGCTGCCGCAACTGGCTCACCACGCGCGTGAAGACGAGGTCCTGCGCCTCCGCATCCAGCCCGGCCACATCCACCACGTAGACCGTCTGGTCCTTGAAGTCCCCCCAGGGGAGATCGTGGGAGGATTCGCGGGCGGAGATGAGTCCGGCGTATCGGGTGGTGAGGTTCATCAGGCGGTTCCTCACCTTGCGGATGGTCTGGTAATGGTGGGTGGCGAACTGCTCCTTGCCGGAGTTCTCCATGAATTCGGTCACGGCGTCGAACCAGTTGTGCAGGTCCGCGAAGTTCTGCACCTTGAACGGCTTGCCACCCACCTCGGTCTTCTGATCAATCACGCGCTGATTGAGGTACTGGATGAGGGCGTCGGCCTTGGCGTCAATGTCGTCGCGGTTGAGGACGACTTCGGCGTACTCCATCACCTGCCGCAGCCCCCAGGAGAGCGGCTTCACGGCCCCCACGAGGTCGGGATGGGTGCGCAGGGTGTTGAGGTTGAATCCGTCTTCGGCGAACGGCGCAAACAGTTCCACATTGCGGAACGGCTCCGGCGCCAGGCCCAGGCGGGCGTACATCGCGCGCTGGGCGTCGTCAAGCGGCGGGACGCCGTTGTCTTCGTACTCCTTCGCAAGGGGATGGTCCGGTTCCACCTCGGTCGGCTGGTCGAGGAAGAGGAGGTCCGGCCCTTTCACGTTGAAGCAGAGGACCGCCACGCTGTAACGGTCCTTCCCGGTTTCGGGGTTGAGGGCCTGGCGGCGTTCGGCGGTTTGGAAGACGCCACCGATGAGGAACTCGATTGCGCTCGTCTTGGTGGCGAGGCCGGAGACGCCGGTGATGTTGAGGTGCGCCGATTCCGGCCCCAGGAGGAAGTCCCAGTCGAGGTAGACGGGCGATTGATGGTCGCCATTGGGATAGAGGCCGCACGGGATGCCCGACCGTTCCGCAAACTCGTCCATCCGCAGGGCGCGGACCACGGAAGCGTCATCGGCGATGCTCACATTCGCCACAGGGACCGGCTGGAGCGGCTCCTCCGGCTCCACGCGCAGCACGGCGGCGCTGTATAGGTGGACTTCGGGCCGCGTGGTGGGCGACGGCGTGGAAGGCAACCCCTGCGCCCCGATGTAGTCGTGGATGGGCGACGGCAGATCGGTGTAGCCGACGGCTTCCACCACCACGCCATACACCGTGACGGCCTCGGCGCGCACCACCACGAGGGAGCCGATGCCGACGGAGGAAGGCCGCTCCGTCCAGAAGTGAAAGCTGTAGGCGGTGCTGGGAGCCTTCTCGGTGGCGACGACGCGACCGATAATCGGATTGGAAGATAAACCGGAAGCATTTCCGGCGGGCAAATTAATAGAATTTTGGGAGGATGGAGTTTCGCTCATCTCTTTCTCCTTTGGAGACTTTGTTGGCTGCAATATGATCAGACTAGACAATACATTCATTCCTATGAGAAAGCGGAATGATGAAGCAGGAGCGGACGGTCGCCTGGGCCTCAGCAGAGCATGGCGTCCATCAGGGTGACGCTGGGGGCGATGCTGCGAAGGTACTCCTCGCAGTCGTGGATAGGATAGAAGAGTTTGTCCCAGCGCGGATCGGGGGCGGAGAGCGGCTGCCGCTCGGCCATCAGCCACGAGGAGACGGTGTCGGCCTCCGAGACGATCTCGTTGCGGCGGTCCACCTCCACGCGGATGAGGCCAAAGGTGAGGTCACGCCCGGAGAAGGGATGAAGCCGCATATACCAGCTGTACACGTCGCCCGATTTCGCCTCCCCAAATCCCGGTTGAAACACCGCGCTTCGTTCCCCCAGTTGCAGCCGCAAGACCTGAATCTGCTCCGTTGCCGGAAAGTACTGGGTTTGGTGCGATTTGATGATTCCAACCACGCGAGCGTGTTGGGTCGCAAAGGTGAGGCCGCCATCCACGAAGAGCCACGCGCTCTCGTCATGCCCGGCGAGTTGAACCCACCGGCGGGCGAGTTGCGCTTCGGCCTCGGCGCGGGCGCGTTGGATGGTGGTCGTGGCGGCGAGCCGATACCGCGCGGCGGGATACTCCTCCTCGGCGGGAATGGCGGCGGAGGTGTCCCGCACCAGGATGCCCGCCGCCCGAAACGCCGCCACGTCCACTTCCGTTTCCGGCGCGTAGAGGCATTCCTCCACCACCGCGGTCTCCCAGACACGAAGAAGCCGGTCGGGGTGGCGCTCGCGGATCACGGCGGCGGTGAAGCCGTACACCAGCGGAACCATCCCCTGATAGCCGACCAGCCGCGACCGCTGCACGCCATCCAGAAAGTGCGTGAAGCCGCTCAGCCCGCCGTTGTCCGGCACAGGAGTGGTGAAGAAGCGGCCATCTCCCTCCACCACCGCCGAGCGCCGAATTGAGCCGACCGCGCCGCCCCCCATCGCCGCCGACGCGATCTGCTCCGTCTCGGCGGGGCCGTGGCCCTCGGCTACCATATGAAAGTCGGGGTCGGAGGCGCGTTTATCACGCAGAAATCGCGCCAGCTCTTCCAAAAACACCTGGTTCCCCTCTCTGTCGTGAATACACCAGGGCGCGTTCCATTCCATTCATCCGTCGCCTGGTCTCTCCCTGTTATGCTCCGACCGCGCGACGCTGTCAAGGGCCTGATCATCGCCACTTTTGGCGCCACTCTGGACCACCTCATCGCTTTATTATCGGCAAGACAAACGTTCAGCCACAGGAACAGAAAGGCGTTCCATACGGAAAGAGACTATAATGCGTTGATAATCAATGAGCGGAACTACCGAATGAACTTCGCCGACACAGCCGGCGCCTCGCGGAGTTCGTAATGAGACTTCAGGACCCCGCTTCCCTGTAGCGGGCGCCGCAGAGAGCAGACATTTATGGATAAGCCGGTCATCGCTATTGTGGGACGCCCCAACGTCGGGAAGTCCACCCTGTTTAACCGCCTCATTGGAGAGCGGGTCGCCATCGTGCAGAACAAACCCGGCGTCACCCGCGACCGCCTCTACGGCGATTTCGACTGGAACGGGCGCGAGTTCACCCTGATTGACACCGGCGGCATCGTCTTCGATGAGCCGGACCCGATCCTTCGCCAAACGCGCGAGCAGGCCGAAATCGGTATCGAGGAGTCCGACCTGATCCTCTTCATGGTTGACTCCAAGGATGGCCTCACCGCCCTCGATCGCGATCTCGCCAATCAGCTCCGCAAGAGCGGCAAGCCGGTCCTCCTCGTCGCCAATAAGACCGACGGCGACCGCCTGGAGCGCGAATCGAACGACTTCTACGCGCTGGGCCTCGGCAGGGTATACGCCATCTCCTCCATCCACGGGCGCGGCCTGGGCGATCTGCTGGACGAAGTGAAGCGCCTCCTGCCCGCGCCGGCCTGGGGCGAAACCGAAGAGAATGAATCCATTAAACTCGCCATCATCGGGCGGCCCAACGTCGGTAAGTCGTCCCTGTTGAACTCCATCCTCGGCGAAGCGCGAGCCATCGTGAGCGATATTCCCGGCACCACCCGCGACTCGATTGACACCCCCTTCACCCGCGATGGGCAGGAGTTCACGCTGATTGACACAGCGGGCATCCGGCGCGCGGGCAAAATCGGTGGCTCGGTGGAGTATTACACGGTGCTGCGCGCCCGGCGCGCCATCGAGCGCTGCGACGTGGCGCTTGTCCTCCTGGACGCCGTGGAAGGTCCCACCGACGGGGACGCCCGCGTGGCCAACATGGCCCACGAAGCCGGAAAAGCCAGCATCATCGTCGTCAACAAGTGGGACCTCGTGAAAAACACTCAGATGCACACCTACGCCAAAGAGGTGCAGAAGCAGTTCGAGTTCATGAGCTACGCGCCCATCGGCTTCACGTCGGCGGAGTCGCGGCGCGGCGTGGAAGGCATCCTCGACACGGTCGTCACGGTGGCGGAGAGTCATGCAATGCGTATCCCCACTGGCGAGCTGAACCGGGTCATTCGGGAAGCCGTGGAGAGGAAGCCGTTTACCTATCGGCGGCGCGACCTGAACGTGCTGTACGCCACGATGGTGAAGGTGAAGCCGCCGACCATCGCCGTGATGGTGAACGACCCCAAAATCGTCCACTTTAGCTACGAGCGGTACCTGCAAAACCGGTTGCGGGAGGCGTTCGGGTTCGTCGGGACGCCACTGCGCCTCCTCTTCCGCGAGTCGAAGGATAAGAGGAAGGTCGCTACGTAACCTCATGCCCTCCTGTTATCACCTGGCCAGTTCTTCCGATCTTTCTCCGCGCCCATGACCCTGACGCTGTTCATCGCCCTCTTCCTCGCCTACCTGATTGGGGGCGCGCCGCTCGGACTGCTCCTCTGCCTCGCGTGGAAAGGCGTGGACCCCCGCGAGTTTGGCAGCGGCAACATCGGCGCCACCAACATCAGCCGCATCCTTGGGCCGGTGGGCGGCGTTTTGGTGTTTGCGATGGACGTGGCCAAGGGCATCCTGGCGGTGACAGCGGCGCGCACGGTCGCCGGTCCCGACGCCGGGCCGTGGCTTCCGGTGGCGGTAGCGGTGGCGGCGCTGGTGGGGAACAACTGGCCGGTCTGGCTGAAGTTTAAGGGGGGCAAAGGGAGCAGCGTCAGCCTGGGCGTGGGACTGGCCATCGCTCCGGTCATCGCGCTGGCGGCGTTTGGCGTCTGGGTGGCGACCCTGATGGCGACGCGCTGGGTGTCGGTGGCGAGCATCGTGGCGGTGGGGTCAGCGCCGGTGTGGGCGTTCCTGTTGGCCACGCCGCACGACCGGGGGCCGCTGGTCGCCTTCACGCTGGGGGTCGCCGCGCTGGTGGTGTACAAGCACCGGGCGAACATCCAGCGGCTGGCGCGGGGCGAGGAGCCGAAATTTACCTTTCGCCGGGAGCGCGACGACTCTGCGGGGGAGAGCCGGTAGGTCCCTCTGTCGCTCGGCGGGTACGCCTCACTGGTTCGCGGTCGAACAAGTGTGATTCGGGAAGCCGTGGCGCCTAACCGGCCTCCGCGTCTTCCGCCGCCACCTCATCCGTTCCGGCATACTCCTCCTGCGCGGTGGGACTCTCCTCCACCTGTTGATAGTGTTCCTTCGGCGTGTCATGCGTGGGATTTCCACCCGCCGGAATGGCTGTGTTGTCCGAGCCGCCGCTTACTCCCGCCTCGCCCAAAATGGCGTTAGTCGCCTCTGAGGACTCCTGCGCCGGGGTGGCCTGCTCCAATTCGGCATCGGTCGCGCTGGTCGTGGTCGCTTCGGCGCTCTTCTCTTCCGGCATGACGCTCTCCCTTTGGATGGTTACGTC
>JBBRGS010000237.1:0-5526 GCA_038240635.1 Armatimonadota bacterium | reverse complement strand
GGCCTTCGCTCGAAGGCAGAAAGTCCCTGATCGCTTCATACTGGCTATCGCTTAATTCACCTCGATCCATATCCGGCGACCTCCCGCACTTCCGGAAGATTATTCACCAGATCAGGTTCCCATTTGTCGGACACTCCCTAGGCCCGGAAGCGGTACTTCAGCAGCGTCCAGAGGGCTTCCACGCCGTCGCGCCAGCCGATCTTCTTCCCTTCCGCCGCTGTGCGCCCCCGATACCGGATGGGGACCTCCACGATGCGCTGTCCCGACTTCCGAACGCGCGCCGTCACTTCGGGGCAGAACTCGAACCGCTCGCAGCGCAGCGGCAAAGCCTTCAGCAGGTCGGCCCGGAAGAGTTTGTAGGCCGTCGCTTCGTCGGTGATGCGCTGGCCGTAAAGGAGAGTCGCCGCCGCCGCGAATATCCGGTTCGCCAGCCGGTTGATGAACCGCATCCCGGTGATCTCGCCGCGAAACCGCGAGCCGTACACCACCGCCGCGCCCGCCTTCGCCGCATCGAGCAGGCGGGGGATGTCTTCGGGGTAGTATTCGAGGTCGGCGTCGTGGATGAGGATGAAGTCGCCGTCGCACTGCGCCAGACCCGCGCGCAGGGCCGCGCCCTTCCCACGATTGACAGGCAGGCGGACGACAGAGAGGTCCGGCCCCGCGCAGGCTTTCAGGATGGCGGGCGTGGCGTCCGTGGAGCCGTCGTCCACCACCACGATCTCGCGGCAGGCGTCCAGGGGAACGGCGCGGATGCGGCGGAGGACCTCTTCAAAGGTGGCTTCCTCGTTGTGCGCCGGGATGAGGATGGAGAGTTTCACTTTCACGGAGACACGACCGTTCGGTGGCGCATGAGGCGCTCGCTCGCCGGTTGAGAAGCGGAGTCTCTCCGACGCTGCGAGCGAAAGACGTGGTCTCTAATTTTCCAGGGATGCTGGAGAACCGAGACGCTCCCTTTCACGACGCGCGGGACGCCTCCCTCGGTTCCCCACGGATTAGTTTAGGTTTGGCCGGGATACCTGAACTTAACTGTAATATAGCGGGTGGGACGGAGGCTACTTCGTGGAAGATTTGGCGGACGCTTTTTTTATCGGCCGGATCTCAATGGCGCGGTAGAAGACCTCCGATCCCTCGGATTGAAAGCCGATGCGGCCCCGCGTGGGGGTCGCGTTGACGCCGTGGTGGACCTCCACGCCGTTCACCTTCACGAGGATCTCTTCGCCGTCGCATCGCACGTCCACCTGGGTCCACTCACCGGCGGGCTGTTCGGGGTTGTCGGCCACCGTGCGGACGAAGTGGCGATCCCCTTCGCCGGTGCGCCGCACGCCGTTGACGGTGAGAGCCGCCTTCCCGATGACCCAGAAATCGCCGATGCTGCCCTCCTGCCCCTGCACCTCGATGGAGGTCGGCCAGACCTGATCGGGGTCGTTGAGGCAGACGAGGCACCCGGCGTTGCGGCCCTGGCCTCCGGGAGCGGTCCAGAGGATCTGGAACCGAAGATCGTAATGATCGTACGCTTTTTCGGTGGCGAAGTAGCCCGCTTCCCTGCCGGAGACGCGGATGGCGCCCTTTTCGACGGCAAAGACGTGGTCCGGGTCGTTGTTCTTCCCATGGGAGGCGAGGACGGTGTAGAAGCCCTTCATCGTTTTGCCATTGAAGAGCGGGGCGTAGCCGTCGCGGGATCGTTTGGCCGACGCGGGCGAGCAACACAACAGCGCCAGGCCGAGCAGCGCGAGGGGGATACGAAGGGAAGCGTTCATGAGAATATCTCCAGACGACGCCGGAACGCGGGAGGCGGAGCGGCTCCCGCACTTGGAAGGCGCCGAAACGCGGGAGGCCATAACCCTGGATGACCCTGCATGACCCTGGAGGATCACCATTCCGTTCGGGATGAGGAAGCGATACCCTGCCGAAGGGCGAAGGAGTCGCGGCGCTGTGGGCGCTGCGTGAAAGAGGGAACCTGGGTTCCCCGCCAGGGGATCAGGGAGCTAACCGAAAGCGCTATCGAGGTTCGGCGATGAAACAGGGAACCAATCCGGGAACGTTGACGCGCCGCTCCCGGTAATCACTGGAGAGGGGGTCCGTCACAGGACCTTGCATTCCTCAACTGAAGTCTATATACTCACAGTGTAGTATATATCTCAAGGAGGAACGCAATGGCGAAGCGGGTCTCACAGGCGGACGACTATTTACCGGAACTGGCGGCGGCCCTGGAAACGGAGCGGAGTCGTGCCCCCGATGTGACTCTGCCCTGGTCGTGGTGGAAGGAGCAGGCGGAGCGGTTCCATCGCACCCCGAACAATATATACCGCCGCGCCATCACGCATGGCTTGTATACGCCGCCTTCAGATCGGGAGGAGGGGCGTCTCCCTCAGGAGTCGGCGCCCCCTTCCGCGCCATCCCCCTCTTCCGCTCCCCTTCATGTCTCCTCGGAAGAGCGTGTCCCTTACAGCGCCGGGGCCGGAAATCCGGTACCCCGCGCTTCCTCTCGATCCACGCCTTCCACGCCCTCGGGACTGGCGACGCGGGTCCTGACCGAGCGGCTGCGCGCGATGACCGAAATGGCGGAGCTGATCGGCGGCCTCGAAGGGCGCATCGCCGAACTGGAGGGGGAACGGGACCGCGAGCAGGCCCGCGCACAGGAGTCGCTGCGCGCCCTCGACCGCCTCTCCCGCGTGCTGGAGGAAGCGGCCCGGACCGTGGACGCCCTCCGGCGCCTGAACAGCGGCGTCTGAATAGTGCAAATAATATATATTGTGACGCATCACATCCTCCCCAGCGCCTTTTTCCTCCTTGCCTCAGTCAGCCACCATCGGTCGGCTTAGAATACATAATATTACATATTTATTTTTGAGGGTCTGTATGCAAAAGGATTGCGTAACTACTCAGGCGCTACATATAGGGTTTCCTTCCGCTGAACCCCTGGATGTAGTAGGTAAGATCGAACGGAAGTAAGGGTCAATCTAGCTGCAGCCAAGGTCACTTACGCGTTTCATGCACCACATTTAGTGTTCAGACTGTAAGGCAGCGCTGTATATAGTGTTTCAGATGCCCTAGTAGTTACAAGATTCAACCGATCTTGTTATATATATCAAGTTTACACCGAGTCCTGAGCCGCTCTCCCCTGCGCCTCTCGCTATCCCCATATCGGCTTACTATATATCTAATATACATTCTAAGGTGGCGTTCCGCCGTGCGGGAGTTGGCGTGTCTCCCGCTCTGTCGTGGGACCCGGACCGGGATGTCTCACAGGATCGCCGTATTCGCCCGGTTAACTCCATCCCGATCCGATGCGCTGGAGTTATCTGAAGGCTGGTCGTTTTCGCTGACAATTCATTCTGCCTGACGACGGCGGAGTAGCGCTACTCGCCCAGGCGGCGGCGGATCATGTCCCGCGCCTGAGTGGCTTCCCGCTGAGACCGCTCGGTGATGTAAATCCCGCGCTCCTCCGCCAGTTTCAGCAACGTGGAGGTGAGCAGCGCTCCGGGGTTCCGCACGGTCCCCTCGCGGATGGCTTCTTTTACAACGCCCATCGCGTGGTCCATGACCCCTTCCGCGTTGCGCTGCAGCAGGATGCGGACCGCCTTTCGATAGAAGTTCAGGCTTTTTTCATCCCCCGTCACCTCCATCAGCCGCTGCGCCCACTCCTCCAGCCGATCCGAATCGATGAAGGGCAGCCCGCCCGGAGCCTGGGTCGGGGTCTTTGTTTGTTGAGGCGCGTTCGGAACGTTATTAACGTTGCGTTCTTCATGGTTCTTAACGTTCTGCATGGCCGCTTCCCGGCTCTGATGAGGAGTGGACTCCGGTTTGGGCTGTTTCGCCAGGGCGGAGATGGACCGGGGCGCCCTGCCCTGCGCTCCGCCGATTTGATCCTGTGACAGCGGCTCATTTTGGACCCCCGTCGCATAGTCATTTTGAACTGGTGGCTCCGGGTCATTTTGAACCCGTGTCGGAAGTCCATATTGGTCCAGGTTTGAGGCGTTTTCCTGAACAGTTCGAGCCACTTGTTCAGGCAGAAGAAGGGAAGCCGAGGGGGCCGGGAAAGCGGCTGTGGAAGCGGGCATGGCGCTCGCGTGAGTGGCGGGCGTGGGTCGCGCGTGAGATGCGGGCGCGGCGTGGAGGAGCTCCTGCGTGAGGAGGCGGTCTGCCAGGCGGTCGCGCAGAATTTCCTCGTCTTCGGGGGTGAGGGGGTCGGTCATCATCACGATATATCGGTTCGGGGCGTCCACCATGCCGATCACCGACTCCCGCATCTGGGCTTCGCGGGTGATGAAGCGGATGACTTCTTCCTGTTTGAGGAGGCGCTTGACAGTGCTGGCGGACATCCCGCAGAAGCGGCCGATCTCCTGATACGACAGGGTGACGGCGGCCTCCCGGCGAGCGACGCCGGAGGGGTGAGCGGAGGCCGGTTCCGTCGCGAGGGGAGCCAGGGGGCGGGCGGCGGGGGAGGCGTCGGGGCGGGCGGCGCGTCGGCAGGCCTGGCGCATGCGGACGACGAGCATGGTGGCGGAAGCGCCGAGGCGGGGCGCCCAGTGGTCCCAGAAGTAGGCGGTTTCGGCTTCCATGCGGTCGGGCCGAAGGAGTTCTTCGCGAGCGGTGGGGTAGCCGGGCTGAATCTCCAGCAGGTCGGGCGACAGCCGTTCAAGTATCTGTCGGCGTCGGAGTTCCAGGGCTTCTCTCGCATCCATACGCGAGGCTCCAGTTCGTCAAGGGGGGATGTGAGGATTCAGTGCGGCGCGTCTTAGGGAGAACCCTCGAAAGTTAGGCGGTCGCCGTGAAAGTTAGGCGGTCGCCGTGAAAGTTAGGCGACGGTCGTAAATGTTAGGCGGCTTCGCGCTGGACATCCTGGGCATCGACGGACTGCTCGGTCGGGAGGAATTGGGCGGAAGGGATGCGCCACTGCCGCCAGAAGCGGGTCGCCTCCATCTTCCCGGCTTTGATGAGGCGGAGGATGGTCTTCTCGCTCACCTGGAGCAGTTCGGCGGCCTGAGGGACGGTGAGGAACGGCATCCGCGCGAGGTCTTTGAGGTCCATAGTATGGTCTCCTGTCCGGTTGAAGGCTGTTAGAGGTTCCAGAGGGGATTATTGGTGGGCAGAGGGAGAATCTGTCGTGATTTGTCCTGTTCTGTCCGCTCACGTTCTGAGGATACCCTCCAGGGCCGGGGGAGTCAAACATGAAGCCGGCGCCGGGTGTGGTTCAAAGTTTTGCGAGCGGGAGAGAGGGAGCGGTTCCGCCGAGTGACAGACTGAAGTCCTTCGCTCGGAGCCTTCGGCTCAGCGTCCGCCTGCGCGGACGCCTCTCTTCCTCACAATCCTGATGGTGCGGGAGAGGCCCGGACACAGGGAGTTCCTGTCTCGGAGGCTCAGAGGTCCGGGCGGTTGAAACCGCTGCAACGACCACACAAAGTCGGCCTTCGCCGACTCTCGCCCTCTCGAAGCCTTCTGTCCTTGAGCGATCCCCCCCTACCTCACCCCGGCCTTCGGCCACCCCTCTCCCACAGGAGAGGGGCTGGGGAGATCGTGAGCTCG
>JBBRGS010000236.1:0-5533 GCA_038240635.1 Armatimonadota bacterium | reverse complement strand
GAGTCGCTGTTGGCGCCGCTGAACTCGCTGCCCCACTCGATGAGGTAGAGCGCGCCGTCCGGCCCCAACTTCATATCCATCGGGCGCGCGAGGGGAATCGTTGGGACAAACGGGTTGATCTTCACCACGCCGCCCGCGTCGTCCAGTTTCACCTCCTTCACCCAGTCGCGGCTCCACTCATACAGGAAGAGCGTGTTGTCGTAGTAGGCGGGGAGTTTCACGTCGGAGACGAGATTGGGGTTGTAATGATACACCGGCCCTGCCATCGCCGTGCGGCCTCCGGTCCCCAGTTCGGGGAACTCCGGCGAAGCGTCGTACGGGTACCAGATCCAGGCGGGCTGCGCGGGAGGCAGCGGCGCGACACCGGTGTTGTTCGGCGAGTTGTTGACCGGGGCGGCGGGATTGAAGGCGGCGCCGGACTGCCCCGTGGCGAAGTTATAGTCGCGGTAGGGCTTGTTATCCCCCACAAAGTAAGGCCACCCGTAGTTGCCGGGGCCTTTCGCCTGATTGAACTCGTCGTACCCTTTGGGGCCCCGGTTTGGGTCGTCGGCGTTGGCGTCGGGGCCGACCTCGCCCCAGTAGAGCCAGCCGGTCGCAGAATCCACCGAGATGCGGAACGGGTTGCGGTTCCCCATGATGTAGATTTCCGGTCGCCCGCCTGCGCCGCCGGGGAACAGATTGCCGTCCGGCGAGGTGTAGGTCCCGTCGGGGTTCGGGTGGACGCGCAGGATTTTGCCGCGCAGGTCGTTCGGGTTGGAGGCGGACTTCTGCGAATCCCAGGCGGAGCGGCCCGATCGCTCATCCAGCGGCGCGAACCCGCTCGATTCAAACGGGTTGGTGTTGTCTCCCAGCGAGACAAAGAGATCGCCGCCCGGACCGAAGGTCATCCCGCCCCCGCTGTGGCAGCACTGATCGCGCTGAGTCGGGACGCGGAGCAGAACCTTCTCCGACGCTTTATCGAGGGTGTCGCCGGTGACGGTGAAGCGCGAAAGATGTTGCTCGGAGGCTCCAGCCGCAGAATAGAAAACGTACGCCCAGGAGTTGGAGGCGAACTGCGGATCGAGCGCGATGCCGAGCAGGCCGTCCTCGTTGCCGGTGAAGACGGGAATCGTGGCGGCGACAAGGGTCTTCTTCTCGTTCGGCTTGAACACCTTAACGGCGCCGCCCCGCTCTATAAAGAAGACGCGGCCATCGGGGGCGACGGAGAGCTGCATCGGGTTGCTGGTGTTGTCGTCCAGGACGACCTTCTCGAAGCGGCCGTTCACTGAGGCATCCGAATTCGCCGGAATCACTCCCGCCGCCGCGCGGATACCGCCCAGGAGGTGCGCGAGGAAGTTCGGCTCGGAGTAGCTCTCGATGGTGTGGCCCAGCGCGGTGTAGAAGGCGCGGCCTCCGTCATACGTGTGCGTCCACGAGACGGGATGATCGAATCCCATTGCGCCCGCGCCCGGCGAATAAGTCTTTTCGTCCACGGTGGCGAGGACATGAACGGCGCCGCGCGGGTTGATTTTGAAGTTGTACCACTCATCGGTGCGGGTCCACTTTTGGGGGAGGGCGGCGGTGGCGGGATGAACGCGATCCGCCACCACGACGGTCGCCTGCTGAATGGCTGGGTGGCTCTGAAACCACGCGCCGACGAGGCCACCATACCAGGGCCAGTCGTATTCGGTGTCGGCGGCGGCGTGAACCCCGGCGTATCCGCCCCCGGCGTGGATGTACCGCTCGAAGGCCGCCTGCTGATCGTTGTTCAGCACATCGCCGGTGGTGAGGAGGAAGACGACGACCTGGTACTTCACCAGATTGGCGTCAGTAAAGGCGGCGGCGTCCTCCGTGGCGACTAACGTGAAGTTGTGGTCGGCGGCGAGGCGCTTCACGGCGGCCAGGGCGGCGGGGATCGAGTCGTGGCGGAACCCGGCGGTCTTCGAGAAGACGAGCGCGCGAAACGGCGGGTCCACCGACTGCTGCGCCTTCACCGGCGCGAGCGCGCAGGCCAGGATGAGCAGCCCCGTGAACCTGTGGAAAAATCGGCGCGTGAGGCGGGTAACGAACACGGTGAACTCCTGAAGGTGGGAGGAGCGAACGGGGGGCGACCGGTGTCATTCTCCATAACGCCGAAGGGGCGCTCATTTTTTATACCCCGCGTGCGGCGGTAACAGTTATCATACCTGAGACGCCCGTCTTGCCGACGGGGGTTCCTCCCCGCGCATGCGCTTCCCTCCGGCATCCGCTTCACCACTGGATGAAAGGCGATTCATGTTGAAACGATGGTCCGTTCTCCTCGCTCTCGGCGCCGCTTGCGGAATGAGCCTCAGCCCGGCGGCGATGTCGGCGCGTTCCCGGCCCGCCACAGCCACCAGCGGCAAGGCGTCCGCCAAAAAGACGACCGCGCCGGTGAAACCCAAAGCGCCCTCCCCGGTGAAACCCAAAGCGCCCTCCATTGATCCCGCCGCGAAAGCCCTGCTCACCCAGGCCATCGCAGCGTACGGCAAATTGCAGCGCTTCTCCGCCACGCTGAATCGGACCTACGAAGGCGATGAACCCGGCACGTCTCATATCACGCTGGCGTTTGAGCGTCCGAATCGCTTCGCCGTGCGGTCTCAGCGCGCCAAAGGCTCCTCCTCCGTTGTGAGCGATGCGGGCCTGTTGCACGCCTTCTCCACCGAGAGCGCGAAGTTCTACATCGAGACCAAAGTGGGGAACGAGCTCCTGCCCGTTCTGGGGGATATGCTCGACACGCTTGGCCCGTCCACGGTGCTGGCGCCGATGTTCATGCTGGCCGGGCGCAGTCTTCTTCCGCCCGACCGGATGATGACTTCGCTGGCGCTCACCGGCCCCGCCACAGTGGGCGACACGCCGGTCCACTCCCTCACCGTGCAGACCGGAACGACCGCCTCCGACAAGACGAAACTCACGCTCAGCTTCGGAAAGGCCGATGCCCTGCTGCGGCGCTACCGGCTGGAGATGGACGCTGGGAAAAACATCCTGACCGACGTGTACTCCGACCTTAAAACGGACCCCACCCTGCCCGCCGACGCCTTCGTCTTCACGCCGCCGACCACCGCACGCGTCCTCGACCCCAAACTGACGTGGGACCCCCGCCTCAAGGTGGGCGGCGAGCCGTTCGCGTTCACACAGCCGGCCCTCGACGGCAAGCCGGTCTCCCTCGCCGACTACAAGGGCAAGGTGGTCCTCCTCGACTTTTGGGCAACCTGGTGCCCGCCGTGCCGCGAGGAGATGCCCAACGTCGTGGCCGCGTACAAGAAGCACAAGGCCGACGGCTTCACCGTGCTGGGCGTCTCGCTGGACGACCAGAAGGACAAGGAGACGGTCGCCAGTTACATGCAGAAGACCGGCATGGAATGGCGCACGATTTTCGATGGCAAGGGACGCAACGCCGAGGTCGCCGAGCAGTACCTGGCGATGGGCATCCCGTTCAGCCTGCTGATTGGACGGGACGGGAAGATTGCGGAAATTAACCCGCGCGGCGAGCTGCTGGAACCCGCCCTCACGAAAGCCCTCGCCGCAACGCCGTAAAGCCCTCGCCGCAACGCCGTAAAGCCCTCGCTATGTCGCGTTAGGGATAGGAAGCCCTCACTCCACGGGGGCGAAAACCGGGCGGAAAGCGTGCAATTACTCCAACGCTTTCTCATGATTAAATGACCGCCTCGACGCCCTGAAGCGTTGCGCGTTGAGGCGCGCCCCTTCCCTTCCTGCGGTCCCTGTCGCGTTGCTTCCACAAAGGACTCCTCCATGCCCAACAGCGTCCCTCGTCCCGAATACCCTCGCCCCCAGTTCACCCGGCCCCGCTGGCTCAACCTCAACGGTGAATGGGAGTTTGAGCGCGACCCCGGCCGCAGTGGCTTCGAGCGCGGCCTCCCCGCCGCCGACCGCCTCGCCCAGCAGATCATCGTCCCCTTCTGTATGGAAAGCGAACTCTCCGGCATCGGCTACAAGGACTTTTGCCAGGCTGTCTGGTATCGCAAAACCCTCGATATTCCCCACGGCTGGGCCGGGCAGCGCATCCTCCTCCACGTCGGCGCGTGCGACTTCGAGACCCATGTCTTCCTGAACGGCCAGAAGGTCGGCGTCCATCACGGCGGCTACGTCTCCTTCACAATGGAACTGACGCCGTACCTGAAAAACGGCGAGAACATCCTCACCCTCGGCGTTCTGGATGACACCCGGTCGCCGTCGCAGGCGCGCGGCAAGCAGAGCGAGCAGTTCCACTCTCACGGCTGCGACTACACCCGCACCACCGGCGTCTGGCAGACGGTGTGGCTCGAACCCGTCCCGACGACGCACCTTCAGGGCGTGAAACTGACGCCTCAGCGCGAAGCCGCCAGCCTCCTCGTCGAAGCCCGCGTAAACGGCCCTCAAAACGGCCTCCTGCGACTGCGCGCCACCGCCTCCGCGAACGGTCAGACCGTCGGCGAGGCGACCGTCCCCGTCTGCGGAACCACCGCCGTCGCCCTCGTCTCCCTCTCCGACGCCCGCGACTGGAGCGTGGAGGACCCGTTCCTCTACGACCTTAACCTCGCGCTGCTGGACGCCTCCGGGAATGAACTGGACACCGTGGAGAGCTACTTCGGCCTCCGCAGCCTCGACTGGACGCAGGGTCCCGCCGTGCTGCTCAACGGCAAACCGGTCTACCAGCGCCTCATCCTGGACCAGGGCTTCTACCCCGACGGGATTTACACCGCTTCCAGCGACGACGAACTGAAGGCCGACATCACCCGCTCGCAGGCGATGGGCTTCAACGGCGCCCGGCTGCACCAGAAGGTGTTCGAGCCGCGCTTCCTCCACCACGCCAACCAACTCGGCTACCTCGTCTGGGGCGAAATGGGATCGTGGGGCCTTGGCCTGCGTGACTGGCGCGGCGCCTCTCTCTTCACCCAGGAGTGGACCGAGATCATGCAGCGGGACTTCAACAACCCGGCCCTCGTCGGCTGGTGCCCCCTGAACGAGACCAACGCCGACAATCCCGACCTGCACCGCGCCCTGTACCGCCTCACCAAGGCGTACGACGCGACCCGCCCCTGCATCGACACCAGCGGCTACGTCCACGAAGAAACCGACCTGTACGACGTGCATGACTACAATCAGGACCCGAAGACGTTCGGCGAGCGGTACGACGCCTTCGCCCAGGGCGCCGAGCCGTTCCGCAACAACCCTCACCACGACGCGAAGTACCTGGGCCAGCCGTACTGGGTCAGCGAGTACGGCGGCATCTGGTGGAACCCTGGCCAGAGCGAGACGAACGCCTGGGGCTACGGCGGGGTGGAAGGGCGCCCGCGTTCCGAAGCGGAGTTCATCGCCCGGTACAAGGGCCTCACGGACGTGTTGCTGCGAAACCCGAAGATGTGCGCCTTCTGCTACACTCAGCTCACGGATGTCGAGCAGGAAGTGAACGGCCTGTACACCTACGACCGCAAGCCGAAGTTTGACCCGGACGCCATCAAGGAAATCAATCAACAGAAGGCCGCCATCGAGAAGTAACGCGCTCTCTGGCGGTCAGACTGAGTGACACAATCCG
>JBBRGS010000235.1:0-5537 GCA_038240635.1 Armatimonadota bacterium | reverse complement strand
ATCGGCATCAGTTCCTCGTTATCCACAACAATCCACTTCAGTCCTATGGATTCCCTCTGCCCGCCCTAAGTTCCTCCATTCAGGCCGTCTTTCTTCCATCCCGGTTCCCCGCACGGCGATGAGCGAGCCTCGTTTGTCCATAATAGGGATGCCTCTTCGCCCCTCGCGCCTCTCCCCGCCCCGGTGACGCTATGCCCACAATTTCCGCCGGAAAACTACGCAAACTTCAATCCCTCGCCGACGCGCACGGTCGCTTCACCATGATGGCGATTGATCAGCGCGGCTCCATCTCCGCCGCTCTGGCCAAACTCCTCGGAGTCGCCGCCTCCGAAGTCCCCTTCGAGGCGCTGGTCACGGTAAAGGCCGTTATCACCCGGGCCCTCGCGCCGTACGCCTCCGCCGTCCTCACCGATCCAATCTACGGCTACCCATATTCCGGCGCCACGATCCCTGGCGCGGTCGCCGTGCTGCTCGCCTGCGAAGAGTCGGGCTATCAGACGGCCGGGCCGGGCGGCGCCGAGCGCGTCTCGCGGATCATCCCCGGCTGGTCCGTGGCGCAGGCGAAGCGGGTGGGCGCCGACGCCCTCAAGTTCCTCCTCTACACGCACCCTGACGCCACCGAAGCGACCCGGCGCCATCAGGAGTCTTTGGTGCGGCGCCTCGGCGAGGAGTGTGCCGAACACCAGCTCCCCTTCCTCCTCGAACTTGTCACCTACTCGCTCGAACACGCCGCCGCCTCCCCCGAATTCGCCCGCGAAAAGCCCGGCTTCGTGGCGGAGAGCGCCCGCGAGTTCTCCAAACCCGACTACGGCGTGGACCTCCTCAAACTCGAATTCCCCGGCAACCTGAAATACACTGATGAGTACTCGCGCGGCGCCTTTGACGGCGTGACTCGCGAACCGGTCTGCTCCCTCAGTGACGTGGAGGCTTCCCTGCGTAAAGTGGATGAGGCGAGCGCCGTCCCGTGGGTGCTCCTGAGCGGCGGCGTTGGCATCGAGGAGTTTCTCGTTAACCTGCGCCTCGCCACCGCCGCCGGAGCGAGCGGGTTCCTTTGCGGGCGCGCCGTGTGGCAATCGGTCCTGTCCCACTACCCCGATGAGGCCGCGATGAAGCGTGTCTGCCTCGCTGAGAGCGTTTTTAACTGGCAGCGCTGCGTCGCCACCGCCGAAAACGCCCTCCCCTGGTTTGACCATCGTCAGTATGGCGGCCTGGAAGCGATCATTCCTGACCCTCACGCTGCCGATTGGCCCCGGCCATGACGCCAGAGCAGAGTGTGAATCCCGTTTTTACACGCGTGATGTCGCGCTCCGAACCCGACTTCCCTCGCTGGGCCGAACGCTTCTTCCTCGGCGTCAAGCGGGCCGAGGTCCTCATGGCGGTTCGCAACGCCGAAGGACACTACTGGACCCACCGGAAGCGCACCAATCCCGCCGGGGTGTGGCGTCTCCCCACCGGCACGATCAACCCGGAGGAGGAGGTCATGCCCGCCCTGCGCCGCGAAGTGATGGAGGAGTTTGGCGCCGACCTTCCCCTCCTCCGACCCCTGGGTATCCTGCGCCTGCTGCCCTCCCCGCCACTACCCGACGCCGTCTTCACCGCGTACCTCTTTCTGCTGGATGGCGGCGACCACTCCCCCACTCCGCTGGACGCCTCCGAAGGCCTGGAAGCGTTTAAGGCGGTGACGCTCGACGAACTGATGCGCCAGGCCCTCGTGCTTCGCGCGCTGCCCGTCAGTCAACACCCCTGGGGATGGATGGACCCCTTCTGGGGCCAGTACCGCGCGCTGGAACACGAATTGACCGCTCAACTCCTCGGCCCAGAGACGCCTTCCGCCTTCTCCGTGGACTCGACCTGAATCTCTACTGGTTCCTCCGCCGGACATGACGGGCTACCCTCCCTCGCCTTTCGCTCCCTGGCCTCCAGCCACACCGCTAATACCGACACATCGGAAGGAGTGACGCCGGGAATGCGCCCCGCCTGGCCCAGGGTGAACGGTTTCACGCGGGATAGCTTGTCCCTCCCTTCCGCTGACATCGCCTTCACACTCCGGTAATCAAAGTCAGAGGGAATGCGCTTCCCTTCCGCCTTCCGCCCTCGTTCCACCTGCTCCCGCTGCCGTACTATGTACCCCTCATATTTGGCATCCACCGCGACCTGTTCAGTCACGTGAGGCGGCAGTTCCGGCCTTGCTTCGTCAAATGCCGCGAGCGTGGTGTAATCCATACCGCTTCGGCGGAGCAGTTCCGCCAGGGTGACCGGCTTCGAGAGCGGTTCTTCCCCCAGAGCCGCCAGTTTCGCCTGCGTCCCCACGTCCGGGCGCACCCACGTCGTCCGAAGGCGTTCCGCTTCCCGTCGAACCTGCTGTTGTTTCACGTGAAACACGTCCCACCGGGCATCCTCCACCAACCCCGCATCCCGACCCACCGGTGTTAGCCGTTCATCCGCGTTGTCCTGCCGCAGCAGCAGCCGATGCTCCGCCCGTGAGGTCAGCAGGCGGTACGGGTCGTCCACGCCTTTCGTCACCAGGTCATCCACCATCACGCCGATGTAACTCTGATCACGAGTCAGAATGACCGGCTCCCGTCCCTGCGCCGCCAGCGCGGCGTTCATTCCGGCGATAACCCCCTGCCCCGCCGCCTCCTCGTAGCCGGAAGTGCCGTTCACCTGACCGGCGAAGTACAGCCCCGCCACCGCCTTCGTCTCCAGCGTCGGCAGCAATTGATCCGGCGGCACAAAGTCGTACTCCACCGCATAGCCGGGGCGCATCACCTCCACCTCCTCCAGGCCGGGCAGCGTCCGCAGAAAGGCGATCTGCACCTCCTCCGGGAGGCTGGTGGACATCCCCTGCACATACAACTCCACCGTGTCCCAGCCTTCCTGTTCAAGGAAAACGCTGTGGCGATCCCGATCCGGGAAGCGCACCACCTTGTCCTCGATGGAGGGACAGTAGCGTGGCCCGACGCCCGTGATGCGCCCGGCGTACATCGCGGAACGGTGGAGGTTGTCCCGGATGATACGGTGAGTCGCATCTGTGGTGTAAGTCAGCCACGCGGGAAGCAACGGGCGCGGCGTCTCCACGCGAGGGTTCATGAAACTGAAAGGCGGGACGTCCGGCTCGCTCTCTTGCGCCTCCACGCGCGAAAAGTCCACCGTCTTCTTGTCCACACGCGCAGTGGTGCCGGTCTTCAGGCGTCCCAGACGGATGCCGAGGCGCTCCAGGCAGGCGCTGGCTTCCACGGAGGGCGCTTCACCCGCGCGTCCCGCCGCCTGCCGCGATTCCCCCATGTGAGTGAGGCCGCGCAGGAATGTGCCGGTCGTCATGATGACACGCCCGGCTGCGTACTCCAGGCCGCTCTTCGTTCGCAGGCCGCGCACGCGACCCACTTCCACAATTAGCGACTCCACCGCCGCCTGCTTCACATGAAGGCCGCGCTGTCGCTCCACCGTATGCTTCATATATTGATGGTAGGCGTTCTTGTCCGCCTGCGCCCGCAGCGCTCGCACCGCCGGGCCTTTGCTGGTGTTGAGCATACGGATGTGAGTCAGTGTGGCGTCAATGGCGCGGCCCATCTCGCCGCCAAGAGCATCAATTTCGCGGACGACGTGGCCCTTGGCGGGGCCGCCGATGGAGCAGTTGCACGGCATATGGCCGATGGTGTCGAGGTTCATCGTCAGCAGAAGGGTGGAGCAGCCCATGCGCGCGGCGGCGAGGGCGGCTTCGATCCCGGCGTGACCGGCGCCGACGACAACCACCTCATACGATTTGGGTGGATATAGGGTAGTGGAAGGCATAACGGACGGATTATACCACGCCGAACCAGGATCAAGCCGATGTTTCACGTGAAACATCCGATTACGGCGCTAACGCCTCTGCGCGTGGAGCTTCCACCAGAAGCCACCCAGGCTCGTTCCGTATGACACCGCCATGCGCGGCAGCATGAATGAGTCGTCATGAACGGTGGCGCGCCCTCTCACGCAGGAGAGCGCGTAATCGTATCCCGCCTCGCGCACAAGGGTCAAAGCCGCCGGAGTCGTCGCGCCATACGGGTAGCAGAAGGAATGCACCGGACGCTCCAGAGCCGCCTCTAATTCCGTTTTGCTCAGCGCGATCTCCTCACGGGCCTCTTCCGCACTCAGCATGGAGAGGCGCCGGTGCGTTCGTCCGTGACTGCCGAACGATATCCCCCGCCCCTGTAGTTCCCGTATCTGCGAAAGCAACATCAAAGGAGGAGTTGGGTGATCGTCCTCCGCGAGCCAGTCCGCCGCGCCGCCGATGTTCCGCGAGAGGAGGTACACCGTTGCGGGAAATTGATAACGCTCCAGAATGGGCGCGGCGTACTCGTAAAAGTTCGAATACCCGTCATCAAAGGTGAGGGCAACTGCACGCCGGAGCAGGGACTGTCCCGCTACCAGTCGCTGCACGGCGTCATCGAGCGGCAGCACGGAGTATCCGCCGTTCCTCAGATAAGCCATCTGGCGACAAAAGTTCCGAACATGGCAATAGGTGGCGCGATGGGTTCGCATCGGCGCGAATTCGCCGACTTGATGATACATCAGGATCGTCAGGGAGTTCATCGGGCGTATTGGGACAGGACCTGCTCATACACGCGCAGGGTGTTCTCCACCATGGCCGACTGGGCGAACCGCGCCCTGAAGGTCTCCCGGCCCGCTGCCGATAATGAAGATTTCAGGCTCGGATCGGTCATCAGGCGCCGCAACCCCTCCGCGAAACCAGCGGCGTCCTCGCTCTCCACCAGCAGGCCATTCACGCCATCCTCCACAACTTCCGGGATGCCTCCCACGCGCGACGCCACCACGGGGACACCGCCCGCCAGCGCCTCCAACAATGCAAGGCCGATGGCTTCCCGACGAGACGGCATGAGCAGCGCGTCCATTGCGGGAAGCAGGCGACGAACGTCGTCACGGTGGCCGAGAAACGACACCTGACCGTCCAGGCCGCGCCGCCGCGTCTCTGCGAGCACGGTATTGTGCCACTCTCCTTCGGCCTTTCCCACGAAGAAGAGGCGAACGGCCGGGGTCTTTAGTCGCTCCAGCGCGTCCAGGGCGATGTCATGTCCCTTGTCGCGGATGAAACGCGCTACCATCGCCACTGCGAAGGTTTCCGGGGTAAGATTCAGTTCCTTCCGCATCGCCTGCCGCTCTGACTCATTCATCTCCGGCGCGGACGGAACTCCGTTGAAGACGACGCTGATCCTCTCCGGCGTCAGGTTGGGAATCGTTCGGGCCAGCAGGGATGCTTTCACCGACTCCGATACCGCAATCGTCTGCCGCGTCTTCGTGAAATGGCGCCAGGTATTCGTGGAATGCGCCGTGGAGAGAGCGGGGACACCGGACAGCCGCGAAGCCCAGCCCGCGTAGAACGCCCCGCGTGTCAGGTGACCGTGGATCAAATGGACCCCGAAGCGTCGAGCGAAGACAGCCAGTTTCGCCACAGAAACCCCGTCATAGGTGCCGTTGAGCGGGACATTCAGCGTCTCAAGCCCCGCGCTTTTCGCCTGATTCATCAGCCATGAGTC
>JBBRGS010000234.1:0-5629 GCA_038240635.1 Armatimonadota bacterium | reverse complement strand
CTCAGGCCGGGGGAGCTTCTATATCTCGTTTTCCAGCAGCGTGCGGCTTCGTTCGTCCAGCTTTGTGTAATCCGGCAGGTCAAACTTCATGCCATGCACGTCGGTAAACAGGATGCGCCGCCCCGGCAGGCGACGAATCTCGGCCCGGTCCTTCACATACACCGTCGTCTCGCCGCGGTCGGTGTCGAGCCGCCAGGTGGTGGCGCCGTGCTGGCTGCTCACCGAAACGATCCGCTGGATGATCGGCGTGAAGTAGACGCGGTCGAGTTCCTCTTCGAGCACGCGGCGGCTGTGCGGCTCCAGGCGATCCAGTTCCGGCAGCACCCCGATCTCCTGCCCGTCCTGAAGCAGCGAGATGTACCGAGTGGGGTTGGTGGTGGGAAAGCAGCGGGCCGGTTGCACGTTTTCGCGCGGCTCCTCTCCCGCGATCTCGATGCGGAGCTGTTCAAAGGCGTCGCGGGAGATGAGGATTTTCTTCGCGTCGAGCAGGCGCACTTCCACCGGCGCGCCTCTCCCAGGAGATTTCAGGCGGGGTCCCGGCGCGCTGTGATTCTGAGGCGTGTGGTCATTCATTGCAGGCTTCCTGTGCCCTTTCGGCTGCCCTTCCTGTGCCCTTTCGGCGGCCCTTCCTGTGCCCTTTCGGCTGCCCTTCCTGTGCCCTCTTGACGCGCGGTTCAGCCGCCCACCGCCACGATCTGGCTCATTTCCGACTGGATCGTCGTCAGGCGGTGGAAGAGGCCGTCGTCCTTCGCCATGAGTTCCTCGTGGGTGCCCACCTCCACCAGTTTGCCCTGATCGAGGACGACGAGGCGATCTGCGTTGCGCAGGGTGGAGAAGCGGTGCGCGATGGCGAAGGTGGTGCGGTTCTTCACCAGTCGGTCAATCGCCTCGCGGATTTGCGCCTCGGTCTCGGTGTCCACGGAGGAGGTCGCTTCATCAAGAATGAGGATGCGGGGATTCTTGAGGATGGCGCGGGCGATGGAGATGCGCTGCCGCTCGCCGCCGGAGAGCCGCGCTCCGCGCTCGCCGACCATGGTGTCGTACCCTTCGGGGGCTTTAATGACGAACTCGTGCGCGTTGGCCGCCTTGGCCGCGCTCATGATCTCCTCCATCTCGGCGTCGGGGTTGCCGTAGGCGATATTCTCGGCGATGGTGCCGTGGAACAGATACGGCTCCTGAAGCACGACGCCGATCTGGCTGCGAAGGGAGTGGATATCCACGTCGCGGATGTCGATGCCGTCCACCAGGATGGCCCCGTCGTTAACATCGTAGAAGCGGGAGATCAGGTTGATCGTAGTGCTTTTCCCAGCGCCGCTCGGCCCCACGAGGCCGATCATCTCGCCGGGGGCCACTGTGAAACTGACGCCCTTGAGCACCGGGTTGTGCTCCTCATAGCCGAACACGACATCGCGGAACTCGACCGACCCGTGGATAGGAGGCATCTGCTTCGGGACAGTGGGTTCGGCCACACTGGGCTGCGTGTCCAGCACTTCAAAGACTCGCTGGGCGCTCGTCGCCGCGCGCTGCACCCGCTGCGTCATGCGGCTCAGATTCTGAAGCGGCCCCTGGAACCGCCAGTAGTACGCCATGAACGCGAACAGCGTCCCCGCCGTGACTCCGTCCCCGATCACCGCGAGGTAGCCGCCGTAGCCCCACACCACCACGAAACCCAGGCTGCCCATAAAGCCGACCGTCGGCCAGACCATGTTGGAGAATTTGGCGACGGTCAGGCTGGCGTTCATGTAGTCCTGGCTGCGGCTTTCGTACCGCTCCTTCTCGCGGTCCTCCTGCGCGAACGCCTTGACGACGCGCACGCCGGGCACCACATCGCTCAGAAGTTGGGAGAGGCGGGAGCGCCGTCGCCACATCAGGTGGTACATCTTATGGGTGCGCCGGATGAAGATGTAGCTGATCCACGTGATGAACGGCAGCGGGAGGAGGGTCGCCGCCGCCAGTCGCGTGTTCATCTTAAAGAGGATGAAAGTGATGAGGACCACCTGCACCGCGTCCCGGATGAAGTCCTGCACGGCGTCGGTGAGAAAGTCCTGGAGGTTGCCGGTGTCGTTGCCCACCCGGTCCATGATCCAGCCGGTCTGCTTGGAGTCGTAGAAGGCGAGGGAGAGGGATTGGATGTGGCGGTACAGCTCGTTGCGGAGGTCGAGGGTGACTTTCTCGCCGAGCCACGCCATGAGGTAGCCGCGCACGCCGTTGATGATCGTGCCCGCCAGCGCCAGGCCGACGATGAGGCTGAGGAGGGTCCAAAGGAGCGGCAGGTCGCCTTTGGGATGGCGGGCGCTGGGCAGCACGTCGTCAATGAGGTACTTGGTGAGGATCGGCTGCACGAGGTCCATCGCCATCATGGCGAGCATGAGGATGAGGCCCACGGAGATCCAGGCCCAGTAGCCTTGGACGCGCAGCAGAAGGCGCCCGATGAGTTGTTTTTTATCCAGGCAGTTGGGGCAGACCCCGGCGAACCAGTGCGGGATGGCCTGGCCACACTTCTCGCAAATGTCCTTCTTGTGGCCGCCGCCCCATTCGGGGTGCTCCTCGGAATCAACTCCGGCGATGAGCAGAGGTTTGACGGCGCGCTGAAACTTGTGAATGTCGTCAAGTCGGCCCTTGGTGAAGCGCGCGAGCGGCAGGGCGCGCTCCGGCGTCACCGCGAGGAGCGCAGCCGCCCCCTGATACTCCCGCGTTTCGAGCCGCTCGATGGTCTCCAGCGGGACTTCCAGCCATGATTCGGGACCGGAGTCGTCGGGGGAGAGGGCGTAAAGCCGCTGATCGGTGGCGATCACAAAGCCGTTGCCGAACCGGCCTTCGGGGCGCAGGTCCGTTTCCACAGAGTACCGGATCGTCTCGCCGGGCCGCAGCCGCTCACGGAAGAGTCGGTCCAGGTCGTCGGGCAGCTGCGCTTCGACGGCTTCGACGGCTTCGATGTCCACAGCGTTAGGTTGTTCGGGGGGTTCGCTCCGCTCCGGGGCATGAGATGACATCAGAAAATCCTTCCACACAGTCGCCAAACTCGGGCGGGGGCCGCCCGGCGCCAACACCCCCCCCGTTAACCGTTCCGCCAGGGGGGCGTTCCAACCCGGCAGCGTCTCGCCGCTTTCGTTCTACCTCAGTGACGCCGCTTCCGACAATAGTTAGGCGCCGAAGTTTTCTGCCGGGACACACGGACACGCGAGGACTTCGTTTCATCCCCCTCACCTGATGCGTTGGACGCGACGGCAGCGGTTTGGTTGCCACAACTCAGCGGCCTCCATTCCGAAGACGCAAGGGCGGTCTGTTGGGTGTGGAATGGGTCTCCGGGGAGAGACGGCCGGCGCTTTGGGACGATTGTTGCAGAATAACGCAAACGCTGAAAATGGCCTGAAGACAATCCATTCCCAACACCCGGCGCCTACTTCCCTGCCTCCGCTACCGCTCGTCCTGAGTGAGCGTCCGCCAGGTGTCGGTGCGGAATGGGGACGCGGGCAGGTCCTCGCCGTTGAAGAGGCCCACCTCCGGGTCGCTCCCCCTTGCCTCGAACGCCTCCGCTGTGGAAGAGTCGCATGGAAGTCGCCGGGGACCCGCCTGTTTCCCCCACTTCCACCCCGGTCGGGGTCGGTCGGCCCGCGAGCCGGAAAGGAAGCGTCAAATGACGATGGACGTAAACCCGTGGAACCTCGACTCCTTCGATCCCCAGCGCGTGTGGGACCTGGCCGTGCAGGCGCTGGATCAGATCGGCCTGCATGTGGAGAACGCGGCGCTGCTTGGGCGCGTGGCCGGGGAGCTGCATGTGCGCGACCAGCGGGTCTGTTTCCCGCCGGAAGTGACCGCCCGGTTCACCGAGGAACTCCGCGCCCGTTCCTCCCTCTCTTCGACCGGCGCTGACTCTCCGCCCAGCGCTCCCCCGTCCCGTCCGGCGCTCACGCTCACCAACTCCGGGGTCCAGTATCAGTATCATGACGCCGCCACGGGGGAGGTTCGGCGGTATGACACGCCCACATTGATAGAACACACGCGTTACGTCTTTCAAATGAGGGAGGAGGGGCGTTACCACGGTCAGATCCCCGGCTATCCAGGGGATGTGCCACCCCGGCTGCAACTGATCACCGAGTATTACCTGAACTGTCTGTACAACCCTCATCCCGGCAGTCAGGGCCTCGCCACGACGGTGGAGGAGGCGCCCTTCAACATCGAAATCGCCGAAGCCATGGGCAACCAGCATCTCTTTTGGGCGGAACCCCTCTCCCCCATGCGGCTGGCCGGGTCATCGGTGGACGCCGTGACCGAGTTCTTCCGGCCCGGCATGGCCGTCGGCATCGACCCCATGCCGATCATGGGCATCACCGCCCCTTTGGACTGGCATGCGGCGTGGGCGCAGTCGGTGGCGGAGAACCTCGCCGGTTACATCCTGTTCCGGCTCTGGGGAGTAGAGGATGTTTATCCCACCCTGCGCCTCTTTGTGCCCAACATGGCGACCGGCATGGCTTACTTCTCCTCGCCCATGCACCTGACGGCATTGCTCACCCGGCGCAGGGTCCGTGACTTCTTCGGCATGACGACGGACGGGGGCGAACTGCTGCTGGTGGCGGCGAAGGAGCCAGGGATACAGGCCGCCGCCGAGAAGATGGCGGGCTGCGTGGCGGGCGCGATGATGGGCTTTCGCTACCTGGAGGGGGCGGGGGCGCTTCACCTGGATGTGATCTTCAGTCCGCTGCAGTTGCAGGTGGACCTGGAGATCGTGCGATACGTGGAGGCGATGATGGCCGCGCTGCCGGCTCCCGTGGCCGACGCGCTGGAGGAAGTCCGGGCCGGAGTGGAAGCGGGCAGTTATCTCTCGGCGCCCCAAACGCTGGACCATTTCGCGGAGTATGGTTGGCGACCACGCCTCTTCGACCTCTCCATGCCGGGCAGTCACGCTGAGAGCCTGCTCAGCAAGGCGAACAAGACCTCCGTCGCCGAAGTCGCGGCCCGCTACACCTGGGAGCTGCGGGACGAGCGGCGGGAGGCGCTGGAACGGATTATGGAGCGGGCGCGGCAGACACTGAGCTGAGCCGCACAGAGCGAGCGGCTGGCTTAGTTCACAATCCGGCGGCGGCGGAAGCCTGAGCAGGAAAGGAAGCGGGGATTCGGCGTAGAAGGCGGCCCATGAGGCAGAGCGTGATGTCTTAGCCGGAGGCGTACCCGGTGGGCGCGCGGGCCTGTGAAGCGAAGGGGTCCTCCGATGTCTCGATACCTTGCTGGGCCTGAGTGCTGTCGTGCTGAAGAGATATAAGCAAAATCGTAACTACTCAGGCGCTGCATATAGGATTCCTTCCGCTGAACCCCTGGATGTAGCAGGTAAGATCGAACGGAAGTAAGGGTGAAGTTCTCTACCCCAAAGGTCACTTACGCGTTTCATGCACCACATTTAGTGTTCAGACTGTAAGGAAACGCTGTATATAGTGTTTCAGATGCCTGAGTAGTTACACCAAAGGACTGTATCCAGTAATGTCTCACTCATTTAGTCTTGTCTCTCCAGATAGACGGTTTACTGTTGTGCATTGACCGGGTTCACCGGGGTCCACGCCGTCATGGGTAATTGCGCCCGATCTCTGTCCGTCGGGGAAGGCGCCCATGTTACGGATGGAGCAGCCGACGCGCC
>JBBRGS010000233.1:0-5724 GCA_038240635.1 Armatimonadota bacterium | reverse complement strand
CTGCTGGTGGAAGGCGGACCCGGCCTCACCCACTCGTTTGTGGCAGCGGGGCTGGTGGACGAACTGTTCGTCACGGTGGCGCCGCTCCTCAAGGCGGGTGACGCCATTCCCACCCTGCTGGAAGGACCGGCGTTTGCGTATAGCGCGCTGCCCCGGCTGCGGCTGCTCTCAGTGACGGAGCATGAGGGGGAACTGTATCTGCGTTATCAGGCGCTAAAAGATGCGACGCCTGCCGTCTGATCGGCTACTCCGATGGTCGCTCCGGCGCAGCAGGGGGCGGACCCTGAATCCAGGCGTCCACGCGGCGCAGAACCCCGTGGCGCTCGATGAAGCCGTTCAGAGATGTAACTTCCGTGAAGATGTGAAACGCGACCAGCCCCATCACGACGGTGATGCGCCCCCAAAACGGAAACGCCAGAGCCATGCTCAGCCCCAGAGTGGCGCCGAGCATATTCGCGCCGCTGTCCCCCAGCATACCGCGACGCCCTCGTTCCACCGGGAGGAGGCCAATCACGGTCCCTGGCATCGCCCAGAGCATGGCGGGCGCGGCGCGCGGGAGGAAACTCAGGAGAGTCCCGGCGCTCAGCGCCAGAAAGGCGGCGCAGGCGCGGACAGGCCGGGTGTCCACCAGATTGAGCGCGTTCGCCATGAGCGCGATGAGGGCGGCGGTGACGAGCAGATCGCCCCAGCTATGAGGCAGCAGAGCCGCCGACAGGATGAGAGCCACCCACGTCCCGGCCAGCGCCTTCACCAATCCAGTGGTGATGCGCCGCTTCACAACGAACTCGCGGAGGTGCCCCTTCAGTCCCCCGACGCTTCGGTCTCCCTGGATGTCATCCATCGCGCCGAGCGCGCAGAAGACCAGCACGGCGGTCATCAGGGGGATGGCCCACTGCGTTTCAATCCGCTGAACGATGCCGGTGACGTACGCGGGAAGGGCCGCGGCCGCGAGCAGGATGCCAAACCCCACCGGGATGGGATCGCCCAGGTAGTTAGGTCGCGTCTGGCCCAGGCGGGCGAGCAGCCGCCCGAACGGCCCCTCCAGGAAGACAACCAGGAAGCCCGGCGCGATGAGACAAAACAGACTCATCATGGGGCATGATCCGTCCGTGGCTTCGGCTTGCGGTTCAACGCTTTGCGAAGGAGGATGACCGCCACCTGCATCCACTGACGCCCCCGGTGCAGGAATCCGGCGACATCCCGCCCTGTCGCCTTGTGAGACATCCCGGTGGGGACCTCCACGAGGCGGAATCCCGCGCGGAGCAGGTCCACCGTCATGCCGGTTTCCACGGAGTAGCCGGGAGAGAAGCCGCCGATGGCTTCCACCACCTCGCGGCGCATGGCGCGCTGGCCGGAGAGCGGCGCCTTCACGCAGCGCCCCGTGAGGCGTTCGATCCCCCAGCGAGCGAGCTTCACCACCGCGCCGAAACCGGCCTTCTTGCAGAGGGAAGGGAACAGGGCGATGGTCACATCCGCCGATCCGTCCAGCGCCGGGCCAAGGAGTTTGGCCGCTTCACTTGCGGACGCGCCGAGGTCGCCGTCCAGGAAGAGGAGTATTTCTCCCCCGGCGGCCTTCACGCCTCGGTTCATTGCCTGGCCCTTGCCTTCGTTGCGGGGAGAGACGAGAACCTGGTCGGCCCCGGCGGCTTTCGCGCGGGCGGCGGTCTCGTCGCGGGAGCCGTCATCCACCACAATCACTTCGGTGACGCCGGGGAGGGCGCGGGCGGCGGCCACGGTGTCCGCGATGCGATCCGCCTCGTTGTAGGCCGGAATGATGACGGAGATCGGAATCGTCATGGCGGAGAGGTCCGCGACGGGAGGGGGGAGACGGGAGACGAGGGGGCGGGGAGGGCGTTGAGTTCGGGGAGCAGGCGGTCGGCGGACGCCTTTACGCCGTAGTTGCCGGAGCCGATCACCAGAGCCATCACACTGGCGAGCTGGCCGATGGAGGTGTCCACATTGTCCACGGTAGCGACATCCAGGCCGCGAAAGAAGGCGATAAGGGAGACGGGGGCGGTTTCCGCTTCAGCGGCGACGACTTTCAGGCCCATGCCGCGCCACTCGGTCAGCATGGGGCGCTCTGTCACGTCCTCGGCGGGGATGGAGAGAGTTTCCTCGCTGGAGGGTTGCGACGCATCCACGAGGATTACCGCGCCGACCGGCGTCTGGTAGTCGCCATCAAGTTGGAGACCGGGCGATAGAGCGGCGGCTTCGCGCAGAGCGGCGGTTCGGGAGCCACTGGTTATCGCATGCGCCAGTTTCCTGTTGGCGGCTTCGATTCCCGCCTTGCCCGGTGGAACCTGAAGCCGTGCGAGAATGGTGTTGCGGGTTTCAGGGTCGCGGGGAAGCCAGTCCGGGGAGATTCGGGTGACGGTGGGAGCGGGGGCGCCGGCGAGGACGATCATGTTGGTCAGTTCGGTGACGGTTTCGGGCCGTTTTGGCGGTCCGAGAACCACCACCGCCACCCGATGATCCGCGAGCAGTCCCTGGGTTACGGCAGTCGCAAGGGCGCGAACGGCGCGATCCCGTTCATCCAGCCGGGTTTGCAGGACCACATTCTCTCGGTGGGTCGCCTGCACCTGCCGCCGCACCTCGGAGACGTTGCGTTGAACGTCGGCAAGGGCGCGATTCTGGCTTTCGATGGATGCCATGCCAACGAACGAATTGCCGATGAGCATCCCGATGCCCAGGGCGAGGAAGACGGCCATCAGACTGGCCAGGTGGTAGCGAAAATCAACCATCGGACACGCTGCCCTGAGGCGTCATCATTCGCCGGAGACCGGCAGCCAGGACCCTCATCAGTGTAGTCCCCACAAGAGTCGGAGGCGCAGGCCGACAATCTGCACCCAGCCGCTCAGTTTCGGCGATAGCATGATCACCATCAACAGCGGAAAGATGCCCACCACCACCAGCGCCAGGATTTCTTTGCCCCGCACGCCTGGCCGGTGCAGCCGACTCACCCCTTTCGCGTCCACCAGGATGGAGCCGACCCGCAGGCGCGTGAGGAAGGTGCTGCTCATCCCCGCGCGACCCTTGTCCAAAAAGTCGAGGAGGGTGAAATGGGTGCCCACCGCCACGATCATCTCGGCGCCGCACTCATACGCCATGAGCATGGCGGCATCCTCGCTGGTTCCGGCGACAGCGAAGACGGCGGCGGAGAGGCCTAGCCGTTCCACCGGTTTCATGCCCGGCGAGCGCCCATCGGCGTAGGCGTGTACGACGAGTTCGGCGCCACACCGCAGCGCTTTGTCCGACACCGAGTCCATATCTCCAAAGATGAGATGAGGCTTGATGCCCATCTCCAGCAGGGCGTCCGCGCCACCGTCCACTCCGATGAGGACCGGGCGGCGTTCCTGGATATAAGGAAAGACGCGCATCAGGTCGTCCTTGAAGCCTTCGCCGCGCGCCACGACGACCACATCGCGGTAGAGCATATCGGTGCGGAGGGCGGGGAGAGCCATCGGCTCGAAGACGGTTTCGGCCTCCTCGACCAGTCGTCGGAGGGTGTTCTCCGCAAAGCCGCGCAATTCGTGGCCGATGTTGCGCTTCCCCTCGGATATTCGCTCGGTGAGGAGATCAGGGGTTAGGCGCCGGCCTTCCGCCAGGATTTCACCGTGACGCAGGAGTCGGGCGCCGTCCAGCGTCACCGTGTCGCCGTCGCGGAGAGCCTCGAAGGCGGCGTCGCCCACGCGGTCGAGCAGGGGAATGCCCGCTTCCAGCAGCCGGGTCGGGCCGGAGTTGGGATAGCGGCCGGAGATGGAATCACTGGCGTTTACGACGAACGCGGGGGAGCGCTCGATGAGGGAGCGGGCCGCCACGCTGTCGAGGTCGGTGTGCCGGATGACGGCGACCTCGCCTGGCCGCAGGGTCTTTACCAGTTCCTTGGTGCGGCGTCCAATCCGCGCCTTTCCCTCCAGCGGCGGCGGATGAGGCGCGGCTTTCCCCCCGCGCAGGGTCTCTGTCGCTCGGAAGGTCGCTGTGGCGAGGCGGTCAAACATGAGCGCCCACGAGGGTGTCGCGGTACTGGTCCAGCAGCTCGCGGGCATGGGTCATGGCGGCGTCGCTTCCCCCGCCCAGCATCCGGGCGACTTCCACCACCCGGTCTTCCCCGGTCACTTCAGCGACCCGGACCAGGGTGCGGCCATCGCTTTCCCCCTTTTGGATGGAGAAGTGACGATGAGCGGCGGCGGCGATCTGCGGGAGATGCGTCACGCAGAGGACCTGACTGATCTCGCCGAGCGCCCGCAGCTTGGCCGCCAGCGCCGAGCCGGTGCGACCGCCGACGCCCACATCAATCTCGTCGAAGATCATCACGGGAACGCCCCCCGCCTTGGCAACCACTGATTTGAGCGCCAGCATGATGCGCGACAGTTCGCCGCCGGACGCGACTTTGGCGAGCGGCTTGAGGGGTTCGCCAGGGTTGGCCGACAGCAGGAACTCGATCCGCTCGGCGCCGGTCGCCAGAGGAGGGCACGGCTCCATCTCCACGCGGAAGTGGGATTTTTCCATCGCCAGGTCGGCCAATTCCCGCATGAGGGCGGTTTCGAGAGGCGGCGCGGCGGCGCGGCGGAGGGCGGTGAGCGTGGCGGCGCGGGCCGTCAGTTCCGCTTGAGCGGCGCTGATCGCGTCATCGAGTTCCTGACTCCGCTCTTCCACGTGTTCCAGTTCGGCGAGTTCGCGGGCGGCGGCGCCCTTGTGAGTGAGGATTTCCTCCACGCTGTCGCCATACTTGCGCTTCAGGCTTCGGATCAGGTCCAGCCGGTCCTCGACTTCGGCGAGGCGTTCGGGATTGAACTCCACGGAATCGCGGTAGGCGCTCAGGTCCCGGACAGCCTCATCCAGCGTGAACAGGGCGCCCTGTATGGCTTCCAGGGAGGGGGCGAGTTCCGGGTCAATGGCGACGGCGTCCTGAAGACGAGAGACGGCGACCCCCATGATCTCCACGGCGCTGGAGTCGTTCTCACTCAGGAGGGCCATCGCTTCGGCGGTGTTGGCAAAGAGTTTCTCGGCTCCGGCGAGTCGTTTTCGTTCGGAAAGAAGATGATCTTCCTCCCTTCGGCGGAGTTGAGCGGCGGCGATCTCCTCCACCTGATATTTCAGCAGGTCGATGCGTCGGTTGCGCGCCTTCTCGTCGGTCATGAGTCGCGCGCGTTCCCGTTGCAGGCTGGTCCAGCGCTGAAACGCCTGTCGAACGCGGACGCGGGCGTCCAGGGCTTCCCGCCCCGCCCAGGCGTCCAGGATGTCGGCGTGACGCTCCGGGTTCAGCAGCGACTGGTGCTCGTGCTGCCCGTGCATATCCACCAGAGAGGCCGTGACTTGCCGCACCATCGCCAGCGTGGCGGGGCGACCGTTGATGCGAATGCCGGAGCGGCCCCCGCGCGCAATGTCGCGGGTGATGAGGAGCAACCCGTCCTCGGCGAACCCGGCGGGGGTGAGGTCGGGGGCGGCGCTCTCCGAGGTGTCGTCAGGGGCGGCCCCGCCAGGAGTATTGGCCGTAGAGGCGCCGTGATTTTGGGACGGTGACGCTTCCTCTACCTCAAAGGTCGCGTCGATGCGGGAGCGGTCGGCGCCGGAGCGGACGTGTTCCGGCCCGGTCCGTTCGCCGAGAACGGCCCCGATAGCGTCAATGATGATGGACTTTCCCGCGCCCGTTTCGCCGGTGAGGACATTGAGTCCGGACCCGAACATGAGCGTGAGTTGTTCCACCAGCGCGAAGTCGGTGAT
>JBBRGS010000232.1:0-5734 GCA_038240635.1 Armatimonadota bacterium | reverse complement strand
AGCGATGCCCGGTGAAGTGAGCGATGCCCGGTGAAGTGAGAAAGGAGCGCGGGAGATGTGTGGGCGATTCGCTTTAAGGAGTGGCCATTCGGAGTTGCAACGACTGTTTCAGGCTGATTTTTCGCGGTTCGATGAGGCGCCGCGCTACAACATTGCTCCCACGCAACCGGTTCTCGCGGTGGCGGAGCGGGAGGGGCGCCGCCTCGTCGCCTCCCTGCGGTGGGGACTCGTGCCCCCCTGGGCCGACAACGCCGCCATCGGGAGCCGAATGATTAACGCGCGGGCGGAGACGGTGGCGGAGAAGGCGGCGTTTCGGGAGGCGTTTCGGCGTCGGCGATGCCTGATTCCCGCCGATGGCTTTTACGAATGGGTGAAGGACAGTGGGGAGAAGCGGCCGTACTACATTCACATGAAGCGGGAGGAGCCGTTCGCGTTTGCGGGGCTGTGGGAAATGAATCAGAAAACCGGCGAGAGCCTTTCCACCTGCGCGATCCTCACCACGGAAGCGAACTCGCTCATGGGGGCGCTGCATGAGCGGATGCCGGTCATCCTCTCGCCGGAAGACCAGTCGCTCTGGCTCGACCCTGACGCGCCTCCGGAGGCGTTGCGCAGCCTGTTGCGGCCGTATCCGGGGGAGGCGATGGAAGCCTTCCGCGTCTCGCCACAGATGAATTCGCCGCGTTTCGACGGGCCGGAATGCATCGAGCCGGTCGCCGACGAACCGCCGAAACAGCGGCCCGGCGACTCCGAGTCCGTGGCGTGAGGCGTTGGTAGCGTGGGGCGGCATAGGCGTGAGGCGATGGTGGCGCGCGAAAGCGGGATTTCTCGGAAGGCGTGATGCATGGAATCGACGTACACGGAGACGCTCATCCGTCAATTGGTTCAGTGGCTGCGGCTCTCGGTGGAGGCGACAGGCGCGGTCATCGTGGGGCTGGGCTTCGTCGTGGCGGGCTGGCTCTTCCTGCGGGCGGTGATCGCGGGCCGGACGGCCAACTTCAACGCGATTCGGCTGACGCTGGCCCGGTATCTCGCGCTGGCGCTGGAGTTTCAGCTCGGCGCCGACATCCTCTCGACGGCCATCGCGCCGGGGTGGCAGGAGATCGGCAAACTGGGGGCCATCGCCGTCATCCGAACGGGCCTCAACTACTACCTCTCCATGGAGATGCGGAGCGAGCGCGATGTGCGCCAGACGGAGGGGGCGGTGACGGATGCCTCCGCGTCCCCGAACTTGGCGCCTCAGGATTCCGCCCCCGGTTTGATACAATGAAGCCGTACGCTCAAGGAGTTTTCCCGTCGCTCCCGAAGGAGGGAGTCCGACGCCCGGCGACGGAGCGGCCGGCGACGGAGCGGCAGGGGCCGGGAAGGCATGGGTGGGGAAGGCGGGGCCGGAACGGGGTTGAAGGCGACACCGGAGCGGAAGCGGGGAGGGCATGGCCATGGAGGAGAGTTTCGACTTTCAATTGACCCATGATCAGGCAACGGGCATCACCGTCGCGCAGCTGAAAGGCGACCTCGATATGTACTCCGCCGAGGTGGTCCGTCGTCGGCTTTACCCGCTGGCGGAGATGGGACGCCGCTTCTGGGTGATGGACCTGGGCGCGGTCCCGTTCATCGACTCCACGGGGCTGGGGGCGCTGGTCGGCGTGATGCGCAAGGTGCAGCCATCGGGCGGGGAGGTGCGGCTGGCGGCGTGCCCGAAGGACCTGCGCCGGGCGTTTGAGCGGGTCGGCTTCGACACGATCTTCCCGTTCCACGATACGGTGGAGGAGGCGGTCGCCGCGATGACCCACCGCAATCCGCTCACGACGGCGTAGCGACCCCACCGTATACGGCACACGACGGCACACGGCGCAGCGTGTCACGGCGGCGCGCGGCGCAGCGTTTCACGGCGGCACACGGCGCAGCGTTTCACGGCGGCGCACGGCGCAGCGTTTCACGGCGGCGCACGGATTCAATGAGGGCAGGGAGGCCGGATGGAATACCGTTTGCTGGGGCGAACCGGGGTCTGGGTGTCGCAACTCTGCATGGGCACGATGTCGTTTGGCGGGGACGCCGACGAGGCCGAATCGGCGCGGATGTACGCCCGCTGCCGGGACGCCGGGATCAACTTCTTTGACTGCGCGAACGTCTACGCCGGGGGGCGCTCCGAGGAGATTTTGGGCCGCCTGATCCGCCCTCATCGCGACGAGATCGTCCTCACCACCAAGGTGAACTTCGCCGCCGGGCCGGATCGCAACGCGCGGGGCCTCTCCCGGCGCCACATCACTCAGGCGATGGAAGCGAGCCTGCGCCGCCTGGGGACGGATCGAGTGGACCTGTACTTCTGCCACGGCTTTGACGCGAACACGCCGGTGGAGGAGACCCTCGCCGCGATGGACGATCTGGTTCGGCGGGGCAAGGTCCTGTATCTCGCGGTGAGCAACTGGGCGGCGTGGCAGATCGCGCGGGGGCTGGGAGTGTCGGCCCTGCGGGCGCGGGCGCGGTTTGAGTGCGCTCAGCCGATGTACAACCTGGCGAAGCGTCAGGCGGAGGTGGAGATTCTGCCGCTCGCTCAGTCGGAGGGGCTGGGGGTCATCCCGTACAGCCCTCTGGGAGGCGGCCTGCTCACGGGGAAATATGGCGGCGCCCGGAAGCCGGAGCGGGGGCGGCTGGTGGAGAACCCGATCTACGAAGCGCGGTACGGCGACGCCGCGCAGTATGAATTGGCGGAGCGATTCACGGCGTACGCGCGGGATCGCGGCCTCCACCCGGCGACGCTGGCGGTGGCGTGGGTGATGGCTCACCCGGCGGTGACGGCCCCGATCATCGGAGGGCGTTCGGTGGAGCAACTGGAGGCGTCGCTGGCGGCGGTGGAGGTGGCGATGACGCCGGAATGGCGGGCGGAGATCAGCGCGCTCTCGCCGGAACCGCCTCCGGCCACCGACCGCTCGGAGGAGCGCAAGGGGCTCTCGTTCTGACGATCACAGCGTCATCACGAACCCGCGCGACGGTCCAGGCGTCTCGTGGGAACCGGCGTGACGATCAAATCGTATCGTGGGAACCGGCGTGACGATCAAATCGTATCGTGGGAATAGGCGTGACGATCAAAACGTATCGTGGGAATAGGCGAAGAGGGATTTGAACCCCCGACATCCTCGGTGTAAGCGAGGCGCTCTTCCGCTGAGCTATTCGCCCGGTTGAGCTGTTGGGTCATGCCGCGTCACCGGGTCACGTCCCCGCTGCCGACGCTACGCCGGGGGGGTTCGCTCCGGCCATGAGCCGTTTTGGGGGACATTTCGGACGCCTGGCCTGGGCGGCGAGAAAACCGTTCTACAGAGAGTAGGCAAGGAGGGACTCGAACCCTCACGGGGTCGCCCCCAACGGATTTTAAGTCCGGTGCGTCTACCATTCCGCCACTCGCCCCAAAGACGGCGCCGCCTCCGCGCCCTCCGCCCCAAAGACGGCGCCTGCTCCGAAGCCGTCGAATAGCGCGTGCTTTTCGCTCTCTCCTGGTGAAAGGCGTGGACCGGATTTGAACCGGTGAATAACGGTTTTGCAGACCGCCCCCTTAGCCACTTGGGTACCACGCCACACGTTCCGGCGAGCTCCTCGGAACCGCTCCGGACGCTCTTCTGGAACATCGCGATTATAACACAACCGCCCCGCGCCCACAATTCACCCAGCCGGCCAACCGTCCCCCTCCTGTCCCTCCGGCGTAACGGGCGCCTGCTCTGGCAGGCCGAATACGCTCCCGCCGCGAACTCGAAGGCGTTTCTCCCGCCGCTCTCTCGCACCCAGGTTCGCCATGCTCTCCCTCACGCCCTGCGTCTGCGCCCTCGTTGTCGCCCTCTCTCTCGCCATGAACGCTTCCGCCGCCGAACCCGCTTCTCCCGCCGCCTTCACCGTGGACGCCGCGCGCCCCTCCGGCCCGCCGCTCCTGAAGACGAAGTTCGGCGTCTACCAAACGCCGCTCGTCACCCTGAAGCGCCTCCTCGACTCCCTCCCCCTCCTCGACGAAATCGCCGTGCAGAACCTCCGCTACGAAATTGGATGGGGCAAGCCCGATGTCCTCGCCCACGACATGATCGGCGGGACCCCGGAGCGCCTCACCTGGGACTGGAGCGCCCTCGACGCCTTCACCGACGGCCTCCGCGCCCAGGACGTGAGGCCCCTCTTCGCCGTCACCTACTGCCCTAACCCGCTCAAGTCCCGAACCGACTGGGAGGCGTGGAAGGACCCGCCCCGCGACATGGCCGCCTGGCGCGCCCTCAACCGCGACTTCGCCCGCCACCTGCGCGACCATCAGCGCCTCCACGGGCCCTTCCTCGAAGTCTGGAACGAGCCGGACCTCGATCACACCTTCTTCTCCGGCTCCCCCGCCGACTACGCTCGGCTCTACGCCCCCGCCGCGTCCGGACTGCGCGAAGGCGACCCCGACGCCCCCATCGGCGGCCCCGCCCTCGCGTGGAACCTCGCCTTCCTCGACGCCATTCGGGACCACCCGCTCGACTTTGTTTCCATTCACGCCTACCAAAACTACGCATCCCAGCTCGCCACCATGCGCCGCGCCGTGGCCGGCCGTCCCGACCTCCCGATCCTCCTCACGGAGTACGCCTCTTACACCGAGTTTCCGCCCAACGGCCCCCAAAGCCGCCACGGCGCCGCCATGCGCTTCTTCCGGGACGCGAAGGCGCTCCTCGAATACCCGGATGTCCCCAAAGTCTACTGGGCGCAGTGGCTCGACGCCGGAGACGGCCCCGGCATGGGCCTCGTCACGTACACCGGCCACCGCACCGCCCTCTTCAACGCCTTCAAATTGTACGCGCTGATGCCCACCGACCGCAGCGCCGTGAGCTCCCCCGCAGCGGACGGCATCGGCGCCATGGCCTCCGCCGACGGCCAGACGGTGGCCGCCGTCTTCTGGAATGAGACCGCCGAAGAGCGCTCTCTCACCGTCCGCATCGCTCCGCCCGCCCGGCCCGGAGAGACTCTCCTCGCATATCGCATCGACCGTGATCACGCGAGTTATGTGGACAACCCCGCCTCCGAGAACCTCGTCGCCGTGAAGGCCGACGACCCCAGCGCGTGGGCCGGAACCCTTCCTCCCGAAGGTGTCCTCCTCCTCTGCCGCGCGCCCGCCACCCCGGCTGCCGCGCCCAAAATCCGCCCTGTGGGAACTCTCGTCCGCACGCGACACTGGTATCCCGACCGCGCCGCTCCCGCCTGGGCCGACTACGACCCCCGCGCCTCCGTCGTTCGCCTCGGCATGGGCGACCGGGACCGGGGACTCGCCGCCCTCGCCGTCACGCTGGACGACCCCGCGCCGCGCTTCACGGTGACGGTGGAGCGGTCGGACGCGCCGAAAGCATCCTCTCCGAAAGCGTTCACCCCTCCCGGCGCGGCGGAGCGGTCAGGGAAGTCGGCGGCGTCCACTCCCCTGGCGGGTCTGCTGGCGCTTCGCGTGGAGTTCCCGGCGGCTCAGGGAGGCGGCGGCGTCAAAAGCGTTCTGTTCCACGACCGGGATGCGCCTCCGTCGGGTGACCTCGTTGCGGCGTGGGCGGAAGGCGTCTCGCCGGAACGTCACCCTCGGCCCGAACTGAGCCGGGGCGGCGCGTGGACGGTGGACCTGAAGCGCCTCGCTCCCCAGGGGTGGGACGGGCGCCGCGTCACCCTCGCGTTTTTCCTCCGGGACGCGGGGCAGGGGACGCGGGTTCGCCTTACGCTCGCGCGCCGGTAAGGCTTGTCGTGGGCCGGG